>NZ_OY760437.1:0-324449 GCF_963663625.1 uncultured Ilyobacter sp.
GAAGACAAACTTTACCCTGGAACCCTTGTTCTTCCGGCGAGGGGGATTCTCGCCCCCTTTCTCGCTACTCATTCCTGCATTCTCACTTCTGATACCTCCAGGGTCCCTTATCAGTTCCCCTTCAACGGCCTACAGAACGCTCTCCTACCAATCCAACTTAAAAGTTGAATTCCACGACTTCGGTTTATAGCTTAGCCCCGTTACATTGTCGGCGCAGAGACTCTCGACCAGTGAGCTATTACGCACTCTTTAAAGGTATGGCTGCTTCTAAGCCAACCTCCTGGTTGTTACAGAATCTCCACCTCCTTTCCCACTTAGCTATAATTAGGGACCTTAGTCGGTGGTCTGGGCTGTTTCCCTTTTGACCATGGATCTTAGTACCCATAGTCTCACTCCTAAGCTCTAGAACTATGGTATTCGGAGTTTGATTGATTTCGGTAAGCGGTACGCCCCCTAGACCATTCAGTGCTCTACCCCCATAGTTGAACGCTTAAGGCTGCACCTAAATGCATTTCGGAGAGAACGAGCTATCTCCTGGTTCGATTGGCTTTTCACCCCTATACCTACCTCATCCCCCGGCTTTTCAACGACGGTGGGTTCGGACCTCCACTGTGTCTTACCACAGCTTCATCCTGGACAGGCATAGATCACCAGGTTTCGCGTCTACGACCAGCGACTGTATCGCCCTATTCAGACTCGGTTTCCCTACGGCTCCGTTATACTTAACCTTGCCACTGATCGTAACTCGCAGGATCATTCTCCAAAAGGCACGCCATCACCCCTAAAGGCTCTGACCGCTTGTAAGCACACGGTTTCAGGTTCTATTTCACTCCCCTCCCGGGGTTCTTTTCACCTTTCCCTCACGGTACTATTCACTATCGGTTAACAAGAGTATTTAGCCTTACGAGATATGGTCCTCGCGGATTCACACAGGGTTTCACGTGTCCCGTGCTACTCGGGATAGAACACACAACTTAAAGAGTTTACCTGTACGGGGCTATCACCCGCTACGGCGGAACTTTCCAATTCCTTCCAGTTACGTCTTTAAAATTGCCGGATACCTTGTAGTTCTCCAGGCGTTCTTCCCACTACCCCAATACAGCAACGGCTACATCCTTGACACTGTATTGGTTTAGGCTCTTCCCCGTTCGCTCGCCGCTACTTAGGGAATCGTTTTTACTTTCTCTTCCTCGGGTTACTTAGATGTTTCAGTTCACCCGCTTACCTCTTTCGCGCTAGATCTTCAATCTAGCAGGTTGCCCCATTCGGAAATCTGCGGATCAATGCTCAATTGCAGCTAACCACAGCTTATCGCAGCTTATCACGTCCTTCATCGGCTCTTGTTACCAAGGCATTCTCCGTGTGCCCTTAATATCTTAACCTAAATTGTTCATCAGCTAACTCTCTTTCTTGACAATCTTTACTTCGAATGAAGTAGATTTCGTCAGAAAAAAAATTTAATGTTGATTTCTCTACTATATAGTTTCCAATGTCCATCCTGGTTATTACCCAAACCCTCGCGGGAAAGAACAATACCAAATAAATAGAGAAGGTCGTCTGTGCTCCTTAGAAAGGAGGTGATCCATCCGCACGTTCCCGTACGGATACCTTGTTACGACTTCACCCCAATCGCTAATCACACCTTAGGAACATCCCTCCCGTAAACGGGTTAGGCCTGCTACTTCAGGTGCAACCAACTCTCGTGGTGTGACGGGCGGTGTGTACAAGACCCGAGAACGTATTCACCGCGACATTGCTGATTCGCGATTACTAGCGATTCCAACTTCACGCAGTCGAGTTGCAGACTGCGATCCGAACTAAGAACGACTTTCTGAGATTGGCTCCCCCTCGCGGGATCGCGACCCTCTGTATCGCCCATTGTAGCACGTGTGTAGCCCAGCCCATAAGGGGCATGATGACTTGACGTCATCCCCACCTTCCTCCTGCTCGTCGCAGGCAGTCTCGCATGAGTCCCCAACTTAATGATGGTAACATACGATAGGGGTTGCGCTCGTTGCGGGACTT
Source organism: uncultured Ilyobacter sp. (assembly GCF_963663625.1). Lineage (NCBI taxonomy): Bacteria > Fusobacteriati > Fusobacteriota > Fusobacteriia > Fusobacteriales > Fusobacteriaceae > Ilyobacter > uncultured Ilyobacter sp. The sequence continues at coordinate 2,026 of NZ_OY760437.1, forward strand.
AACCCAACATCTCACGACACGAGCTGACGACAGCCATGCACCACCTGTCACCAAGTTCCTCCGAAAAGGCACCAAAGCATCTCTGCTAAGTTCTTGGGATGTCAAGGGCTGGTAAGGTTCCTCGCGTTGCGTCGAATTAAACCACATGCTCCACCGCTTGTGCGGGTCCCCGTCAATTCCTTTGAGTTTCATACTTGCGTACGTACTCCCCAGGCGGATCACTTATCGCGTTAGCTTGAGCACGGAGGTTCGACCCCCCACACTTAGTGATCATCGTTTACGGCGTGGACTACCGGGGTATCTAATCCCGTTTGCTCCCCACGCTTTCGCGCTTTAGCGTCAGTATTCATCCAGTGAGCTGGCTTCCCCATCGGCATTCCTACAAATATCTACGAATTTCACCTCTACACTTGTAGTTCCGCCCACCTCTCTGATACTCTAGCCTTCCAGTTTCCAACGCAATACGGAGTTGAGCCCCGCATTTTAACATCAGACTTAAAAGGCCGCCTAGACGCGCTTTACGCCCAATAATTCCGGATAACGCTTGCGACATACGTATTACCGCGGCTGCTGGCACGTATTTAGCCGTCGCTTCTTCTGGTGGTACCGTCACTTTCTTCTTCCCACCTGAAAGCACTTTACAATCCGAAGACCTTCATCGTGCACACAGAATTGCTGGATCAGACTTTTAGTCCATTGTCCAATATTCCCCACTGCTGCCTCCCGTAGGAGTAAGGGCCGTGTCTCAGTCCCCTTGTGGCCGATCACCCTCTCAGGCCGGCTACCCATCATCGTCTTGGTAGGCCGTTACCCTACCAACTAACTAATGGGACGCAAAGCTCTCCTCTAGCGCATATAGCCTTTCATAGTTCTGCGATGCCGCAGTTCCATAATATCCGGTATTAGCTGTCGTTTCCAACAGTTGTCCCAGTCTAGAGGGCAAGTTCTTTACGCGTTACTCACCCGTCCGCCACCGTACTATCACCCGAAGGTGAATTCCAGTCGACTTGCATGTGTTAAGCATTCTGTCAGCGTTCATCCTGAGCCAGGATCAAACTCTTCATTCAAAAAGTTTATTTAAATCTCTTGCGAGATTATCAACACCTAACTGTGTCCAAATCTTGTTTGGACTTCTTTATGTCATATCTGACATTCTTTTGACTTCCTTCTCTATTTAATTGCTAATGTCCTTTTGTTTTAGCCACTCTGAGAAAGTTGCTTTTCTCTCGCGGACAAGAAATATAATAACATATCTATAAAGATGAGTCAACAGTTTTTTAATTTTTTTATGATTTTTATTTTTAAGTTGTCTTTAAGCTTGAATTATTTAATTTAAAGCATAATAGTTTTAGAAACTAATTATTATGTCTTATGACTATTCTCAAAAAATAAAAAAAAGCTTGGCAAGTACCTATCCTCCCGGAGGGCTGCCCCTCAAGTACTTTCAGCGTATGCAGGCTTAACTTCTGGGTTCGGAATGTAACCAGGTGTACCCCTACAGCTATTCTCACCAAGCTGTTATCAACATTTAACTGCTGACATCATATTCTTTTGCATGCCATGGGCATTCAAAACTATATAGTAGATTTAGGTTAAGACTTCGACATATTAGTATTGGTCAGCTAAAAACCTCACGGTCCTTACACCCCCAACCTATCAACCTCCTGGTCTCGAAGGTGTCTTAGTTCATATAGAACAGAGTACTTATCTCAAAGCTGGCTTCCCGCTTAGATGCTTTCAGCGGTTATCCGTTCCAAACGTGACTACCCAGCTGTGCCACTGGCGTGACAACTGGTACATCAGAGGTTTGTCCATCCCGGTCCTCTCGTACTAAGGACAGATCTTTTCAATACTCTTGCGCCTGCAGTGGATAGGGACCGAACTGTCTCACGACGTTCTGAACCCAGCTCACGTACCGCTTTAATGGGCGAACAGCCCAACCCTTGGGACCTTCTCCAGCCCCAGGATGCGATGAGCCGACATCGAGGTGCCAAACTTTGCCGTCGATATGGACTCTCGGGCAAAATCAGCCTGTTATCCCCAGAGTAGCTTTTATCCGTTGAGCGACGACCCTTCCATTCGGAATCGCCGGATCACTATGTCCTGCTTTCGCACCTGCTCGACCTGTCAGTCTCGCAGTCAAGCTCCCTTATGCCATTGCACTCTTCGGTTGATTTCCATCCAACCTGAGGGAACCTTTGAACGCCTCCGTTACTCTTTCGGAGGCGACCGCCCCAGTCAAACTGCCCACCTAGCACTGTCTCCATGGCTACAAACCACAGATTAGAATTCCAAAATTACGTGGTTGGTATTCCACCAGCGACTCACACACAGCTAGCGCCATGTCTTCTCAGTCTCCCAACTATCCTATACACGTAATGCCAAAACCCAATACCAAGCTACAGTAAAGCTTCATGGGGTCTTTCCGTCCTACTGCAGGTAACCGGTATCTTCACCGGTAGTACAATTTCACCAGGCCTCCCGCCAAGACAGCTCTCAAGTCATTACACCATTCGTGCAGGTCGGAACTTACCCGACAAGGAATTTCGCTACCTTAGGACCGTTATAGTTACGGCCGCCGTTCACCGGGGCTTCAATTCGGAGCTCTCACTCCTCCTCTTAACCTTCCGGCACTGGGCAGGTGTCAGCCCATATACATCGCCTTTCAGCTTAGCATAGACCTGTGTTTTTGCTAAACAGTTGCTTGAGACTCTTCACTGCGGCCGCCAATCGCTTTAGTTCGCTTGTAACTATCACAATCAGCGGCACCCCTTCTCCCGAAGTTACGGGGCCATTTTGCAGAGTTCCTTAGCGAGAGTTAGCCTGTACGCCTTAGGTTTCTCACCCTGAACACCTGTGTCGGTTTCGGGTACGGGCGGTTATAGTTTAACGTTTAGAAGCTTTTCTCGGCAGCGTGGGATTTGCGCCTTCGTCCGAAGACTCCGCGTAACACCTCAGATCTAACCTGGCGGATTTTCCTACCAAGTCACCCTACATGCTTGCACATGGACAACCGTCGCCATGCGCGCATACCCTTCTGCGTCCCTCCATCACAAACTATAACCGGCGCAGGAATATTAACCTGCTTTCCATTCGCCTACGCAATCTAGCCTCGGCTTAGGTCCCGGCTTACCCAGGGAAGACAAACTTTACCCTGGAACCCTTGTTCTTCCGGCGAGGGGGATTCTCGCCCCCTTTCTCGCTACTCATTCCTGCATTCTCACTTCTGATACCTCCAGGGTCCCTTATCAGTTCCCCTTCAACGGCCTACAGAACGCTCTCCTACCAATCCAACTTAAAAGTTGAATTCCACGACTTCGGTTTATAGCTTAGCCCCGTTACATTGTCGGCGCAGAGACTCTCGACCAGTGAGCTATTACGCACTCTTTAAAGGTATGGCTGCTTCTAAGCCAACCTCCTGGTTGTTACAGAATCTCCACCTCCTTTCCCACTTAGCTATAATTAGGGACCTTAGTCGGTGGTCTGGGCTGTTTCCCTTTTGACCATGGATCTTAGTACCCATAGTCTCACTCCTAAGCTCTAGAACTATGGTATTCGGAGTTTGATTGATTTCGGTAAGCGGTACGCCCCCTAGACCATTCAGTGCTCTACCCCCATAGTTGAACGCTTAAGGCTGCACCTAAATGCATTTCGGAGAGAACGAGCTATCTCCTGGTTCGATTGGCTTTTCACCCCTATACCTACCTCATCCCCCGGCTTTTCAACGACGGTGGGTTCGGACCTCCACTGTGTCTTACCACAGCTTCATCCTGGACAGGCATAGATCACCAGGTTTCGCGTCTACGACCAGCGACTGTATCGCCCTATTCAGACTCGGTTTCCCTACGGCTCCGTTATACTTAACCTTGCCACTGATCGTAACTCGCAGGATCATTCTCCAAAAGGCACGCCATCACCCCTAAAGGCTCTGACCGCTTGTAAGCACACGGTTTCAGGTTCTATTTCACTCCCCTCCCGGGGTTCTTTTCACCTTTCCCTCACGGTACTATTCACTATCGGTTAACAAGAGTATTTAGCCTTACGAGATATGGTCCTCGCGGATTCACACAGGGTTTCACGTGTCCCGTGCTACTCGGGATAGAACACACAACTTAAAGAGTTTACCTGTACGGGGCTATCACCCGCTACGGCGGAACTTTCCAATTCCTTCCAGTTACGTCTTTAAAATTGCCGGATACCTTGTAGTTCTCCAGGCGTTCTTCCCACTACCCCAATACAGCAACGGCTACATCCTTGACACTGTATTGGTTTAGGCTCTTCCCCGTTCGCTCGCCGCTACTTAGGGAATCGTTTTTACTTTCTCTTCCTCGGGTTACTTAGATGTTTCAGTTCACCCGCTTACCTCTTTCGCGCTAGATCTTCAATCTAGCAGGTTGCCCCATTCGGAAATCTGCGGATCAATGCTCAATTGCAGCTAACCACAGCTTATCGCAGCTTATCACGTCCTTCATCGGCTCTTGTTACCAAGGCATTCTCCGTGTGCCCTTAATATCTTAACCTAAATTGTTCATCAGCTAACTCTCTTTCTTGACAATCTTTACTTCGAATGAAGTAGATTTCGTCAGAAAAAAAATTTAATGTTGATTTCTCTACTATATAGTTTCCAATGTCCATCCTGGTTATTACCCAAACCCTCGCGGGAAAGAACAATACCAAATAAATAGAGAAGGTCGTCTGTGCTCCTTAGAAAGGAGGTGATCCATCCGCACGTTCCCGTACGGATACCTTGTTACGACTTCACCCCAATCGCTAATCACACCTTAGGAACATCCCTCCCGTAAACGGGTTAGGCCTGCTACTTCAGGTGCAACCAACTCTCGTGGTGTGACGGGCGGTGTGTACAAGACCCGAGAACGTATTCACCGCGACATTGCTGATTCGCGATTACTAGCGATTCCAACTTCACGCAGTCGAGTTGCAGACTGCGATCCGAACTAAGAACGACTTTCTGAGATTGGCTCCCCCTCGCGGGATCGCGACCCTCTGTATCGCCCATTGTAGCACGTGTGTAGCCCAGCCCATAAGGGGCATGATGACTTGACGTCATCCCCACCTTCCTCCTGCTCGTCGCAGGCAGTCTCGCATGAGTCCCCAACTTAATGATGGTAACATACGATAGGGGTTGCGCTCGTTGCGGGACTTAACCCAACATCTCACGACACGAGCTGACGACAGCCATGCACCACCTGTCACCAAGTTCCTCCGAAAAGGCACCAAAGCATCTCTGCTAAGTTCTTGGGATGTCAAGGGCTGGTAAGGTTCCTCGCGTTGCGTCGAATTAAACCACATGCTCCACCGCTTGTGCGGGTCCCCGTCAATTCCTTTGAGTTTCATACTTGCGTACGTACTCCCCAGGCGGATCACTTATCGCGTTAGCTTGAGCACGGAGGTTCGACCCCCCACACTTAGTGATCATCGTTTACGGCGTGGACTACCGGGGTATCTAATCCCGTTTGCTCCCCACGCTTTCGCGCTTTAGCGTCAGTATTCATCCAGTGAGCTGGCTTCCCCATCGGCATTCCTACAAATATCTACGAATTTCACCTCTACACTTGTAGTTCCGCCCACCTCTCTGATACTCTAGCCTTCCAGTTTCCAACGCAATACGGAGTTGAGCCCCGCATTTTAACATCAGACTTAAAAGGCCGCCTAGACGCGCTTTACGCCCAATAATTCCGGATAACGCTTGCGACATACGTATTACCGCGGCTGCTGGCACGTATTTAGCCGTCGCTTCTTCTGGTGGTACCGTCACTTTCTTCTTCCCACCTGAAAGCACTTTACAATCCGAAGACCTTCATCGTGCACACAGAATTGCTGGATCAGACTTTTAGTCCATTGTCCAATATTCCCCACTGCTGCCTCCCGTAGGAGTAAGGGCCGTGTCTCAGTCCCCTTGTGGCCGATCACCCTCTCAGGCCGGCTACCCATCATCGTCTTGGTAGGCCGTTACCCTACCAACTAACTAATGGGACGCAAAGCTCTCCTCTAGCGCATATAGCCTTTCATAGTTCTGCGATGCCGCAGTTCCATAATATCCGGTATTAGCTGTCGTTTCCAACAGTTGTCCCAGTCTAGAGGGCAAGTTCTTTACGCGTTACTCACCCGTCCGCCACCGTACTATCACCCGAAGGTGAATTCCAGTCGACTTGCATGTGTTAAGCATTCTGTCAGCGTTCATCCTGAGCCAGGATCAAACTCTTCATTCAAAAAGTTTATTTAAATCTCTTGCGAGATTATCAACACCTAACTGTGTCCAAATCTTGTTTGGACTTCTTTATGTCATATCTGACATTCTTTTGACTTCCTTCTCTATTTAATTGCTAATGTCCTTTTGTTTTAGCCACTCTGAGAAAGTTGCTTTTCTCTCGCGGACAAGAAATATAATAACATATCTATAAAGATGAGTCAACAGTTTTAATTTTTTTTATATCCTTGTTTTTAGTTGAACTGTTCAGCCCATTTTTAATTTCTTAATCTTTTATAAAAAAGACTTAAAAATTAATTAAAAGAATCTCCCGTTGTTCACGGGAGATTTTTCTTCTTAAAATTATTATTTATAAAATAGTTTGTAAGCCTTATAGGTTTCATATATATCAAATTTTGAAGCAAGTTCAAATGGGGAATGCATAGATATTACTGCTGGACCTGCATCTATTGTTTTTATCCCGTGATGAGCCAGATACATTGCTACAGTTCCGCCACCACCCTCATCTACTTTTCCAAGCATTGCCATCTGCCATTTTATTTTATTTTCATTAAAAAGTGTTCTTATCTCTCCTACATACTCTGCATCTGCGTCGTTGGTCCCACTTTTACCTCTTGCCCCAGTGTATTTACTGACCACAATTCCATAGCCGAGCATGGCTGCATTTTGTGGATCGTGCACAGACTTAAATATTGGGTTTATTCCTGCATTTACATCAGCTGATAGAGCTCTAGAATTCCAAAAACATTTTCTTAGGAGATAGTCATTATAATCTTGTCCTTTTATTTTATAAATTATATCTGAAACAAAATACTCTATGTAAAAGGACTGCAATCCTGTCGATCCTGTGGATCCGATCTCCTCCTTGTCAGCCATAAAACAAACCGCAGTTTTCTCAGGAATACCTTCATAATCCAAAATGGCCATCATAGATGTAAATGCACATATTCTGTCGTCGTGTCCGTAAGAACCTACTATTCCCCTGTCAAATCCAACGTCTCTTGCTTTGTGAGCAGGGACAAGTTGTAGTTCCGCAGAGAGAAAATCTTCTTCCTCCATGCCATAAGTTGCATTTAATTTTTCCAAAACTGAATATTTTACAGATTCTTTTACCTCTTCATTATTTATTTTAGATGGTATGCTTCCGACTACAATGTGTAATTCTTCCCCCTTCAAAATCTCTGAAGAACTTCTGTCTCTTTGAACTTTAGAATCTAAGTGTGGAAGAATATCAGGAATAGAAAATACAGGGTCACTTTCGTCTTCTCCTACTATTATATCTATTTTTTCTCCAGACTTTAAGACTACTGCTCCGTGTAGTGCCAACGGGGTAGATCCCCACTGATATTTTTTTATACCGCCATAATAATGTGTCTTCATCAAGGCTAATTCTGTATCTTCGTAAAGAGGATTTTGCTTCAAATCAAGTCTAGGGCAGTCTATATGAGAAACTATAAAATTTATCCCTTCAACTATATCTTTTTCCCCTATTATAGCCAGTACAATATTTTTTTCTCTGTTTATATAGTATATTTTATCCCCGGCTTCCAAATTTTCCAAAAATATAACATTCTTGAATCCGTGAGATTCAGCCACTTTTATGCTCTCCCTCACAAATTCCCTCTCAGTTTTGCCTATATTTAAAAATTCTTTATATTTTTCTGAAAAAGAAAAAATAAGTTCTTTATCTGTTTCTTCATTTTTTTTCCATCCGTTTTCTCTTTTATAAAGCATCTTTTCACCTCTTTGATTAATATCTTTTTTAATACATTATAACAAATTACATATATCAAATAAATTAAAATGTTTTCTAAGGTAAACAAAAGCCGCCAGATCAGGCGGCTTTTATAATTTATTTATTTAGTCTTTTAGTTATCTCTTCTGTTGCCTTTTCGTAACCTGGTTTTTCCAAAAGGGCAAACATATTCTTCTTATATTCTTCTACACCTGGCTGATCAAATGGATTTACTCCGAGTAAATATCCGCTTACGGCACAGGCTTTCTCAAAGAAGTAGAACAGGTATCCCAAGTGGTAGGCTGTTGCCTCTGGAATATTTATTACAAGAGTCGGAACTCCTCCATCTGCATGGGCTAATATTGTTCCCTCTATAGCTTTTTTATTTACATAGTCCATTGTTTTTCCAGCCAAATAATTTAGACCATCTAAATTAAACTCATCTTCTTCTATCGTTATATCTGTTTCAGGTGTTTCTATATTCAGCAGTGTTTCAAAAAGATGTCTTTTTCCATCTTGAATATATTGTCCTAGAGAATGTAGGTCTGCTGTAAAATCTGCAGACGCAGGGTATATTCCCTTTCCATCTTTCCCCTCTGATTCTCCATAGAGCTGTTTCCACCATTCTGAAATATAGTGAAGTTTTGGCTCATAATTTATCATAAGCTCTATATCTTTACCTCTTCTATGAAGAATGTTTCTAGCTGCCGCATATTTATAGCAGTTGTTTTTTTCGTAAGGAGACTTGTATTCCTCTCTAGCATCTGCCGCCCCCTTCATAAGATCATCTATGTCTACACCTGCTGCTGCTATCGGCAGAAGTCCTACAGCAGTCAATACAGAATATCTTCCACCTACATCGTCAGGAACAACAAAGGTTTCATACCCTTCCTGGGTTGACAGCTGCTTCAGTGCTCCCCTTGCTTCGTCTGTTGTAGCATATATTCTAGATTTTGCACCTTCTACACCATATTTTTTCTCTAGCTTCTTCTTGAAAATTCTAAAGGCAACTGCAGGTTCTGTTGTAGTTCCAGATTTTGAAATTACATTGATAGAGAAATCTCTATCCCCTATAAGTTCCATCAAGTGATTGATGTAAGATCCGGAAACATTTATTCCTGCAAAATAAATTTCAGGAGTTTTTCTCTCCTCTTTTGATAAGTTGTTATAGAAAGAGTGTGACAGGAATTCTATGGCAGCCTTTGCTCCTAAATATGATCCCCCTATACCTATTACTACAAGCACTTCTGAGTCCTCTTTGATCTTCTTTGCTGCAGATTTTATTTTTTCAAATTCTGTCTTGTCATAATTTACAGGAAGATCCATCCATCCTAAAAAGTCATTTCCAGGACCTTCTTTTTTTTCTAGCGTCTCTGCAACAGACATTGTCTGTTTCTCCATAAAATCAATTTCATGTTGGTGGAAAAAGCCAAGGGCTTTTGAATAATCGAAAGAAATTTTGCTCATAATACAAGTTCCTCCTAAAAAATTTTATTTTTTATTTAATCTTTTTTTCCAACTCTTTAATTTTTCTTTGAAGCTCTTCTATTGTTTTTCTATTCTCTTCTAACTTGGAACTAAGTTCTTCTATTTTTTCATCATGATTCTTTACCTTAGACAGATAAAATTCTGAATCGAATCCCATTTTGTTCAACTCTTTAGCAAATTCATAAACCAAGTTTTCTAATATTGCCAAGTCGTTTCTACTTGCCTTTTCTGAATCAGTCTTATTCATAGCTTTAGACAAGTAATATGCAAATTCATATCTCGTTATCTCATTTTTCCCCTGGAATATATCAGAGTCCTTTTTCAGTATTCCTTTATTAATTAGGTTTTCTACTGATTTATAAGCCCAATGCTCGTCTGTTATATCTTTAAAGGGAACTTCCGAAAAACTAACTAAAAAAACAAACAAAAAAATAAATACTAGTTTTTTCATAATAAATTTCACCATTCTTTTTATTTTTCAGTATAGCATATGATACTCATAGTATCAATTGCATGGATTGTGCAATATTTGATCAAAAAAAAATCAATTTTTTATAAAGAGTATGCCTTTGTTAATTTTAATTAAGTCCATAAAGTTAGTTTACTTTTTTTTAAAAAAAATTCCTTTTATTTTTATATAAATTTTGAAAATTTATATAAACAAAAAAACCTGCTTATAAGCAGGTTTGGTTTTTATAAAAATGGCTGGGCTGGCTGGATTCGAACCAGCGCATGACGGAGTCAAAGTCCGTTGCCTTACCGCTTGGCGACAGCCCAACAACGGGATAATAATAACACATTTGCATTTTCGTGTCAACATTTTTTTATTATATATTTTTAGATGATTCTGATTGCATTCTTTAAAATAAAAAATAAGTCCAATTGGACTTATTTTTTATACTAGATCTTCTGCCTCTGACTCTTCTTTTTCAATTTCATTATATTTTTCGATTACTGTATCAGTAACCTCTTTTCTTATTTCTGGAGTAATTGGATGCGCAATATCCTTATATTCTCCATTAGGCATCTTTCTAGAAGGCATCGCCACAAACATTCCCTTTTGCCCATCGATTACTTTTAATCCATGAATAACAAAGCACTCATCAAAAGTAATGTCTGCGTAAGCCTTTAGCTTTAGTTCATTCTCATTCTTCACAGTTCTGAGTCTTACGTCTGTAATTTTCATCGTACCCAAGCACCTTCCTTTTTGTTTGTTGTTTTATGAAAAACTGCAAAGATAAACTTCACAGCCCTCTAAAAGACCTTTTAAATTTGCGTACACTTCCTGAGAATTTTTCTTTTCTACAATTGAAAAATAGGCACTTCCGCTTCCAGACATAAAAAAATTTGTAAATTTCAAATTGTCTAGAATCCTTTTAAATGAATTTAAATTTTTATTTTCAATTAATAAAGCCTGTTCTAAATGATTTTCTATATTGTTTAATACATCAGAAAGTTTATTTTCCTTTAATCCCTTTAATATTTTTTCAATATTTGCATCTTTTTTATTTTTAAGTTTTGAAAAATCATTATACGCCTTCTCTGTACTGACTCCAAAATCTGGCTTTATTATTAAAATATCGCATTCAAGATTATTTTCCTCTAGCTGTAATTTCTCTCCTATACCCTTTATCCTGCAGGTTTTATTTATTAGAAAAAAAGGAATATCCGCACCTATATTTTTTGTCATTTCTATCATTTCCTCTAAGCTCATGGGATTTCCATGATAGTTGTTCAACTCTTTTAAAAAACTACCTCCATTAGAACTTCCACCTCCAAGACCAGCTTGATGAGGTATTTTTTTTTCTAGATAGATATTTATTTTTTCACTTGGTATTCCGATATTTTTATAGAAAGCCTCGTAGACTTTATAGATTATATTTTCTCTTCCAGTTGGTATATCTTCCTTGTTTGTCTTTATCTGTAGAGTTCCGGACTCACCGGTAAAATCAATTTCAATCTCGTCAGAAAGAGTTATAGGAGCCATTATCATGTCTAGAAGATGATATCCATTTGAAAGCTTACCTGTAATATTAAGTCCGATATTTATTTTTGCATTTGATTTTATCTTCTTTATCATAGCTTAAATTATTTCCTCTTTATCTGGGATTTCCAATTCCTTCACCTCTATTATTTTTACAAGTTCCTGAGCCTTATCTTTTGGAACATTTCCTTCAGGAACATTAATTATCTCTATTTTAAAATATCTGTTGAAATACTCAAGCTCTAATATATCCCCACTTTTCACCTCTGTACCTGCTTTTGCAACCTTACCGTTAATTTTTGCCTTTTTGTTGTCAATTACCGTCTTAGCCACAGGCCTTCTTTTTATGACCCTAGACACCTTCATAAATTTATCTAATCTCAATGTTAGTCCTCCAATCCATTTTTATATTACCCCATTTTTTACTGTTATCAAACAGATTTTACCTAATATTTGTAAAGTTATCTTTATATATAATTTTATTTTAATCTTAGCTTTTTATCTTTTTTGACTCATTCCATAATTTTTCCATTTTTTCCAAATCTGATTTTTCAACGTCACAATTTTCCTCTATATATCTAAATCTCTTTTCAAACTTATTGTTGGTTTTCATTAGAGCATCTGTGATATTTATTCCTGCCAACCTCGCTACATTGACTAAAGAAAAAACGACATCTCCCATCTCTTCTTTGAGATTTTCTATATCTTTATTCTTAAATGCTTCCCTCATCTCTTCTAATTCCTCTTCCATCTTATCTATGGCTCCCTCTACATTTTCCCAGTCAAAACCAACTTTTGAAGCTTTATGCTGAAGCTTTTCAGCTTTCGAAAGAGGTGGCAGAGCAGCAGGAACTCCATCGAGGACAGATTTTCTATGTCTATGTTCTTTTTCCTCTTTTTTTATGGCATCCCAGTTTTTTATTACCTCGCCGCTATTTTTTACCCCTATATCTCCAAATACATGAGGATGCCTTCTTATCAATTTTTCAGATACTCCTTTAGACACATCCTCTATATTAAACTGTCCCTCTTCCTCCATTATTAAAGACTGAAAAACCACATTGAGTAAAAGGTCCCCTAGTTCTCCCTTCAACTCATCCCCGCCTTTATCCATAGCTTCTAGAGTTTCGTATACCTCTTCTAACAGGTATGGTTTAAGACTCTCTATAGTCTGTTCCCTGTCCCACGGACACCCTCCAGGCGCCCTTAGTTTTCTCATTATTTCTACAAGTCTCTGGAATTCTTTCATAATCATCTCCCTGTTGTACATTATCAATAATAAAATTTAAATATTAAGTTCTAAGTTAGGTATTGAATTTATCTGAAAACCTGTGTTACTTTCTTTTATTGATAAAAGAAAGTAACCAAAGAAAATCAAGAATTTTCAAATGTCTAGTAGGTAGATATTTCTTTTAGCGCCTTTGTAAGCTACAGTCCTCGGTTCCCTGCTCATCCACTGGATAAGGTGTTTCATAGTCGCTACCGCTCCTTGAACTCCCTTAACTTATTTTGTAGGACGGCTGAGTCCAGGTTTTTTCCTGTATAAGCCCTGCGACTTGAAAATTCAAAAGACATAAAAATAATATCAGTCTAAATAAAAAGCATGCGCATATTTACTCCTTAATTTATCGTTCTAAAAAGATTTTGAATCTTTTGGCCATTGATAAAATCAGCGTTAAGGATGACCGCAGTGAAATCCTTAGTAAAAATCAACTGTCTGAGCGAAGCGAGTAGCCAAAAAATAACGAGTGATATGGGTATATTTTCTGGTTCTCAGAAACTTTTTTTCTGAGTTTCCTAATTCATCTTGGATTTCCAAGGGCATTTAGCTGATTTTTCACAGGCCTTGATTTTTGGTTATGCCCTGACCAAAGGGAGGAAATGCCCTTGGGGTGCTTTTCATCAAGGAAAAGTAACAGAAGCCTTCGGATAAATTCAGTAATTCATAAAAAATATTTTTGTCCATATACATTTCTAACTCTTTAATTTCAATAAAAACTCAAAAATATCTCCTCTATATATTATTCCTTGATCTTTTGGTACGTAGACAACTTCCCCTTTTGCTATAAGATCATGAACCTTATCAAAATCAAGTTTTTCTTCTATAAATTTAATCAGATAACCCTCTTCCGTCTTTTTTATACCTTTTAAAAAATTCTGTCTGGCCAGAAGTTTTACCTCTAAATAATAAAACAGATTTTTTACAGGACCTGGCATTTTTCCAAACCTGTCTAAAAGCTCTGATTTTATGTTCTCTATCTCTTCAATAGAATCAACCATGAGAAGTCTTTTATAAATGACAATTTTTTCAGATTCATCTATATAGCTTGTTGGAATATTTGCGTCTAGTTCTAGCTCCACATCAACATCCTCTGGAAATATCTCCTCCCCCTTAACTCTCTTTATCTCCTCGTCTAAAAGTTTCAGATAAAGATCGTATCCTAGAGTTTCCATGGCTCCGTGTTGTTTTTCTCCTATTATCTCTCCGGCACCTCTTATCCTCATATCTTCCATTGAAAGCTGAAAACCTGCACCAAATACTCCTATGTTTTCAAGGGAATCTTTCCTCTGCTCCCCCTTTTTCGTCATTTTTTTATCTTTATCTATCACTAGATAGCAGTAGGCTTTCCTGCTTCCACGTCCTACTCTTCCCCTCAGTTGGTATACTTGAGATAAACCAAGTTTATCAAGGTTTTCTATTATTATTGTGTTTGCATTTTCTATATCTATTCCGTTTTCTATTATTGTTGTAGACAGAAGTACATCTATTTCCCCGTTTTCAAATTCCTTTATCCTATCTCTTATCTCTTTAGGTGTCATCTGACCATGGATATAGGTTGTTTTCACATATTTAGGTAGGATGCTCTCTATCTCCTCAAGCTTTCTCTTCATGTTTTTCACAGAGTTAAAAAGATAAAATATTTGACCCTCCCTTGCTACCTCTTTCATAACCGCTTTCTTAATATTTTCCTTGGTTTTTTCAATAAAGGTTGTTTCCACAGGAAGCCTGTTAGGAGGTGGAGTCTGTATGATTGAAATATCTCTTATTCCAAGGAAGGCAAGATTTAGAGTCCTAGGTATAGGGGTTGCTGTCAGGGTCAGCATATCCACATTGGCACGAAAATGTTTTAGCTTTTCTTTGGCTTTTACCCCAAATTTCTGTTCCTCATCTATAATTACAAGTCCAAGATTTTTGAATCCCACATCTTTTGAAAGAAGCCTATGGGTTCCTATTACAAGGTCTACTGCTCCTGCCTTTAGTTTTTTTATGATATCATTTTGTTCCTTTTCACTTTTCAGTCTAGAAAGAAGAGATATCTCTATGGGATAATTTTTAAATCTTTCTAAAAATCTTTCGTAATGCTGGCTTGCTAGCACCGTTGTAGGAGCCATGACCACAACCTGTTTTCCGTCCATGAGAGCCTTAAATGCAGCTCTCATGGCAACTTCAGTTTTTCCATAACCTACATCACCGCATACAATTCTATCCATAACGGTATGAGACTCCATATCAAGTTTTACCTCTTCTATAGACCTTATCTGATCCTTGGTCTCATTGTATGGAAATCCTTCTTCAAATTCCTCCTGCCATACTGTATCTTTTGAAAATGCAAATCCATTTTTACTCTGTCTTTTTGCCTGGATTTGTATAAGTTCTTTTGCAAACTCCATAATATCCTTTTGAAGTTTTTCCCTTCTTTTTCTGAACCCTCTCCTACCTAGATTGTATATCTCTGGAGTTGAACCTTTTTCACAAATATATTTTTCTATTCTATTAAGTCCTGTTACAGGTACATAGAGCTTATCTTCCCCGGCATATTTTATGGATAGATAATCGTTTTCATTTATTTTTTCAATTCCTAAAAATATACCCACTCCATATATGTCGTGTATTATATAATCCCCAGGCCTTATCTGGTTTATATTTGTATATCTTAAACTTTCTTTTGTTACGTCGGTTCTTCTTACTCTTATTCCTTTAAGTTCCCTGTCAGTTAGCACTAGGGTGTCTCCATTTTCAAACCCCTCATAATGCTGCTCTTTCAATATTTTCAAAGGAGTCCCTAGGAAAATCTCTTTATATCTTTTCTCCTCTTCAGTCATAATTATGACTTTTTTTTCAGAGGCTATTCTTTTTACATTGATATAATCCTGATAATTTTCGCTGTCTTCATTTTGAAACCTTATTATCTCCGCTGGGAGTGTTTTTGATGAAATATCTTCGTATCTATTTCTGAGATCCATCTCCTTTTCTCTATCTCTAAGTATGAACTCCTCTAATTTATAATTCATAAGTTCTTTATTTTCTAGATAGATCTCTATTTTATCAGATACCATTTTTTTCAAGAGATCAGATAATGTCATTTTTCTATCTTTATTATTGTTTATGTACACATCTATCTCGTCTAAATTCTGAAGAGATTTCTGACTTTCAATATTAAAATAGCTTATTCTTTCTATTTCATCACCGAAAAACTCAATTCTCACTGGATTTTCACCATTGGGTGGATATATATCCAATATATCCCCTCTCCTGCTGTATTCCCATCTTTTCTCCACAAGATAATTTCTTTTAAAACCATTATTTAGAAGTTTTTCCTCTATATCCTTTAAGTCTAATTCATCTCCTACATGAAACTTTATCTGCTCTCCGCTTTTAAAATAATCTTTCAAGATTCCCTCAAGTGAAACAAGTATTATCCAGTTTACATTACTCTCCAACACTTTTAACAGTCCGTAATTTATTGTCTGAAACTCCTCATCGCTGTAGTTAAAATTTTCTATCCTATAAACTAAACCTTTATGATAATCAGAAAGAGTAAAATAGTAATCCTCTATGTTTTTATTTGAAGAAGATATATAGACTACTTTTTTATTTCTGTTCATAAGAAAAAAGGGAACTGCTCCCCTATACATTTTTTCCCTGTTAAACTTCATATCTTTAAACATAAAAAAACCACCTGTATTATATAATCTTTTATTTTAATTTTTTTAAATATAACCTTATCTATTCTTATCTTAATGTATAAGCATATAAATAAAATATCAAGTCATCTGTTAAATCTTTCTTCATAAAATTTCAAAGAATAAAAGCTTTTTTTATGTACATTATCATTAATAAAAAAATATATCATAACTATTTCTTTAAAAATCTTTTATCTTCATTAAGATTTTTTTCTTTTACAATCTACTTACAAATATATTCTTTTCTTTTTTATTATTGTGAATATACAAAAATAGGCCAGTTTTTACTGGCCTTTTCTCATTCTTTCAATATGGGCGATAAGTAGTGCTATATCGTGTCCAGTCACTCCGCTTATTCTAGTAGCTTCTCCTATGGAAATAGGCTGTACCTCTTCCATCCCGTGCCTGGCTATATTGGATACACCTTTTATCTCTGAAAAATCAAAATCTTCCGGTATTTTAAGCCCCTCTAACTTTTTAAATTTTTCAATTTGAGACTTTTCCCTGTCTATGAATACTTCATATTTTATTATTGTCTCTATCTGATTTTTTACAAAATCTGGAAAATCCTGTATTTCTATTATATCAGTCAGGTCTTCATAAGATATATTTTTGAATTTAAGTATCTCACTCACAGTGACACCTTTTACAACTCTCTGCTTCTCTCCCTTTATTTCAAGGAGTTCGTTGGCCTTGGATATAGGTATACTTTCCTGTTTAAGTCTTTCTACCTCTAGGTCTATATCTCCTACACATTTTTCGAGATATTTTATTTTGTCCTCTGACATTATTCCTATCTCTCTAGCTTTATCCAAAAGTCTCATAAAAGCATTGTCAAATCTCAAGGTGAGCCTGTATTCCGCTCTTGAAGGCAGCACCCTATAAGGTTCAGGAGTTTTCTTATGTATTATATCATCTATAAGAACCCCTATATAAGCTTCACTTCTGTCTATTATCACAGGATCTTTTCCGTCGACTTTTCTTGCAGCATTTACTCCGGCCATAAATCCCTGAGTAGCAGCCTCTTCATATCCTGAAGTTCCGTTTATCTGTCCTGCAAAATACAAGTTTCTGACCTTTTTATTCTCAAGACTTGGATAGAGCTGATATGCAGGTGCATAGTCATACTCTACAGCATAACCGTATCTCATTATCTCTGCATTTTCTAGTCCCGCTATCGTTTTCATCATTTTTTCCTGGGCAAATGGAGGCATAGCAGTAGTCAGTCCGTTTACATAGAGCTCATTTGACTCCATAGATTCCATCTCCAGGAATATCTGATGGTCTTTTTTATCAGGAAAATTTAGAACCTTCCTGTCTAGAGAGGGACAGTGTCTTGGACCATGGGTTTTTATTACACCTGTGACTATCGGTGAAAATTGAAGAAGCTCCCTAGCCACATCTATGGTTTTTTCAGTTGTATGGGTCAGCCAGGTTGGAACGGTTCGATTTTTTTCTTTTTTAGTAAAAAGTGAGAAAAAATTTGGATTCTCCTCTCCGTGCATCTCCTTTAGTTTCGAAAAATCCACTGTCCTCTTATCTATTCTAGGAGGTGTTGCTGTCTGATACCTTTCTAGATAGATATCATTTTTCAGAAGACTTTCAGAAAGCTTTTCTGCAGAGGCTTCTCCCTGTCTTCCTGCAGAGTACACTACATCTCCTATAACTACTTTAGCCTTCAAAAATGTCCCTGTGGCAAGAACTACACTCTTTGCTGCATACTTTATTCCAAGGGAAGATACCACTCCTGTTACATGTCCATCCCCAGTAATAATTTCATCTATAGTCTCTTGAATAACCTCCAAACCTGGAGTGTTTTCAATTATTTCCTTCATTTTTACCCTGTACCAGTACTTGTCAGCCTGACCCCTTGTTATTCTAGCAGCAGGTCCTTTGCTTGTATTCAGATGCTTCAGCTGGAGATTGTATCTATCGGTGTGTCTTCCTATCTCTCCTCCTAAAACATCTACTTCTGCAACAAGGTGGCTTTTTCCAGGTCCCCCTATAGATGGATTACAAGACATCATCGCTATGTTATCAAGATACATTGTAAACATGGCAGTCTTTTTACCCAGTCTTGCTGATGCAAGGGCAGCTTCACATCCTGCATGACCTCCACCTACAACTATAACATCAAATTCCATCCTATTCATGGTTAAAATCTCCTTTTTATTATTGTACATGTACATAAATAAAAGGAGTATAATACTCCCTTTATCTTTACCTTTAAAAGAAAATTACCGCAGATTTATCTGCGGCAGTTTATTTTCCTACACAAAAATTGCTGAATACATGGTCAAGAAGATCCTCTGTAGATATCTCTCCGGTAACCTCAGATAGTGAATCAAGTGCTTCTTTGAGGTCAACTGCCATTAGATCCATAGGCAATCCCATATTTATTGTTTCTAGTATATTTTCCACTGCCTGTTTAGTTTTTTCCAAAGCAGATTTATGCCTTACATTTGTGATTATAAGTTTTTGAGAACTATCCTCAACCTGGCCTGAAACTATGTATTTATAGATTTCATCCTCCATATCAGAAATTCCAAGATTCTCTGTTGCTGATATTTCTATCCATTTTCCGACCTTCTTTAAAGGAGTCAGATCAAGTTTTCTTTCCATATCTATCTTATTTAAGATACCTATCACTTTATCTGCCTTAAGCTGGTCGTGGACTTTTATATCTTCCTCTTCTAGTTCTCTCGATCCGTCGACTACAAAGAGTATAAGATCGGCTTTATCTATAAGTTCCTTTGATTTTTTTACCCCTATATTCTCAATAACGTCATCAGTAGTCCTTATTCCAGCTGTATCTACCAATATAAGAGGGATCCCTTTCAGGTTTATAACTTCTTCTATTATATCCCTAGTTGTCCCTGCTATATGCGTTACTATTGCTCTTTCCTCTTTTAATATGGTATTTAAAAGACTTGATTTACCCACATTTGGTTTTCCAACTATGGCGGTTTTCACACCCTCTTTTATCATTTTCCCTTTATCATAAGAGGCTATCAGAGTATCTGAAGTTTCTAGAACCTCTATCAGATTGTCCATTAGATTATCAGGTAAAGGGTCATCTATACCTTCTTCTGGATAATCTAGCACCACATTGACATGAGCTGCCACATCAAGTATCATCTTTTTAAGTATGCCTATCTGAATTTTTAAATCCCCTCTCAGCTGATTGAGAGAAAGAGATATACTCTTGTCTGTCTTTCCGTGAATTATATCCATGACCGCTTCTGCCTGTGTGAGATCTAGTCTTCCGTTTAAAAAGGCTCTTCTGGTAAACTCACCCTGCTCTGCTATCCTGGCCCCTTTTTTTAAGAGAAGCTCCAGTATTTTTTCTGTAATAAGATATCCGCCATGACAGTTGATCTCTACGATATTCTCTGTGGTATAAGTTTTAGGACCTCTAAGAAAAGATACCATTACTTCGTCTAAAAGAATCTCACCATCATAGATATGACCATAATTTATGGTGTGGCTTATAAGTTCTTCTGGAGTTTTTCCTGACTTTGGTTTGAATACCTTTGATAAGATCTTTACAGAATCATCTCCGGACATCCTTACTATTCCTATTCCACCCTCGCCTCTAGGAGTAGAAATGGCAGCGATTGTATCAAACATATTATCCTTGCCTCTTCTTTTTTATAACAATATATCTCTTTGGATCTCTACCCTCGCTGTAAGTGTCTAGATCCTCATATTTATTTACAATTTCATGAATTATTTTTCTTTCTCTTGGCGGCATCGGATTCAGTCTTATTGCTTTATCCGATTTCAAAGCTTTTTCGGACATTTTTCTAGCAAGATCCCTCAAAGTATTTGCCCTTTTCTCTTTGAATCCTTCTACATCAACTTCAACCTTCATATTTTTAACGAGGCTGTTTAGAAGGTATTCGAAACTGTTTAAAGTCTTACCTTTTTTTCCAATTATAATGCCGTTATCTTCACCGTATAGATTTAGAAGTACAAAATGGTCACTTGATTTCAGTATTTCCATTTGAAGATTAAGCCCCATATAATCTAGTATCTCCTGAGCTTTTTTTATTACTTCAGACTCTGTTTCTTTTTCTTTTTTTATCTCTATTTCAAAGAGCCCCTCTTTTTTAAAAAAACCAAGAAAGGATTTTGATTTAATTTTTTCCTCAACTTTTACAACCTGCTCTATTTTAGCTTCGCAGATTTTTAATGCTCTCTGAATAGCTTCTTCCTTTGTCATTGCTTTTATCTCAACAACGCTACTCATTATGCTTCATCTCCTCTTTTTATTACATAATATTGCTGAAGAATTCCAGCAGCACTAGAGGTTAACCAATAAATCTGAAGACCTGCTGGCATTTTATAAGATATAAAAACCATCATAATAGGGAACATGTACATCATATTTTTCATATGTGGATTAGAGTCTGATCCCATTATTTTTTGCTGTGCAAATGCAACTAGTCCGTTTAGAACAGGTAGTATGTAATATGGGTCTGGTTTAACAAGAGTTAACCATAAAAAAGTAGACTCAATTGGAACTATTCCACCATCAATAGGTGCTTTTCTTAGAACTGCAAAAAGTGCCCACAATATAGGTAGCTGAACTAACATAGGTAGACATCCTGCAGCAGGGTTTACCTTGTATTTTTGATATAATTCCATTGTTTTTTCATTTAACAGTTGTTTATCATTTTTATATTTTTCTTTTATTTTATCAATTTCAGGCTGGATTTTCTTCATAGCCCTCATGGATTTGTCCTGCTTTAGTGTCAGTGGCAAAAGTAGTAATTTTATTAGAACAGTTATTCCTATAATAGATATACCGAAATTTCCTATGATTTTATACAAATACAGAATAATTTGTTCTAACGGTACGGTAATAAAGTTCATTTATTAATCCCCCTTGTTTTTTGGCTTTTTTCTACTAGGAGGCACAGGGTCATACCCGCCAGGATGAAAGGGGTGACATTTTAAGATCCTTCTTATTCCCAAAAATATCCCTACAAAACACCCATGCTCCTCTATCGCGTGATATGTGTAAGAAGAACAGGTAGGATAAAACCTACAGTTCTTGCCCAATAATTTGGATATAAATTTTTGATAAATTTTAATTAAAGTTAATAATATTCTTTTCATATGAACATATTCAACTTTTTAAAAATAAGATTCAGATCTTTTTCCATCTGATTATATTTTAGAGTTTTTACTTTTACTCCGGCTGTTCTTTTAGCTATGAAAACTATATCATAACTTTTTTTTATTTTTTCTTCATTTAACCGATAATACTCTCTAAAAAGTCTTTTCAGTCTATTTCTACATACAGCATTACCAGTTTTTTTACTTACAACAAAACCAACTTGGTTATAATTATTTTCTTTATTGGTCTTTATGTACACTAAGGAGTAGTATCCAAATGCTTTAATTCCTGTTTTATATATATGCTGGAATTGTTCATTTTTTATTAGCTTGTTCATTTAAAGCTCCTTAAAAATCTGTAAAAACCCGGTGTTTTTATTCACCGGGTTTTATGCTGATAATTCTGCTCTTCCTCTTGCTCTTCTTCTTTTTAAGACTTGTCTTCCAGTTTTAGTTTTCATTCTGGCTCTAAATCCGTGATTTTTTTTCCTTTTGTGATTATTAGGTTGGAAAGTTCTTCTGCTCATTATATTCACCTCCTAAAAATTTCTTACTTTCAGATCAATATTTTAAAGGAATATGCTTATTTTGTCAAGTAAAAAATCTTTATTAAGCCCTTCACTTTTTTAATGGATTTCAACTTTTTTTAAGAAAAACCAAAAAAATCAAAAAGATAGATATTTTGTTTTATGTTAGATGTACTGACCAAAGCTAATTTTTATATTAGTTTAATACCAGCATTTTCAAGGTCCACAGAAGGCTTTCATTTTCATTTTTATTAATGAGAGTATACATAACAACTATCCCTTTATTTTATAAGGATTTGATTTAATTTAAGTTGAACAGTTCCAATAAAATCAGGGATAAGAGTCTTAAGGTTATTATTTATGTTGATGTACATGAAGAATAAGCCATAATTTTCAGTATTACATAACAAAATATATAAATATAAATATCTTTTATATATTAAAAAAACTGGAATAGGAGCTAATAAATTCAAGGTTTTTTTCAACAGACCTAAGTTATTTAAATCTCTAGTATTTATTTTTAAATGTTATTTTTGATTATGTACATTATAAAAAACTTTTGATTTTATTGGAAATATGAAAAATCTAAGATAAAAGTATGGACCTAAATCCAAGTAAAATAAAAGATATGGTAATTTTTATTTATTACTGAACATGTACATTTTTAAGATCCTTTAATTTATTAGAAGTAGTCACTTAAGATTTAAACAAGACCCAGATAAACCGGGTTTTTAAATAATATGTTTTTTATTAATGACTGTATACACATTAAAGACTTAAATGTTTTTTTTGGTTTTAAAGTTTAAAACCCTTTTGAAAAAAAGGGAGAGAATAAATTTAGAAAGTGTAGAATATAAAAAAAGTATTTATGCAATTATTAAATATATTTATATTAAAAGTAGGAGTTTTTATTTTATTCTGGAATAAAATTATATACAAAAATACACATATTTATTTCTGAATTTTTTTTATTTTTGGAGGGAGCTGAATGAATTGTTTATGTGATAAAAAAATTATTAATTCAGAAGAAGAGTTAATGAAAGAGTATTTGGAAAGAGAAAAAATAGATTATACTTTGTCAGAAAATGATACATCTTATTTGAAAAATAAGAAAGTTCTTGTAACTGGTGGAGGCGGAGCAATAGGGTCACATCTAGCACGTCAACTGACAGAACTAGGCGTATCTAAAATATTTATTTTGGACAATCATGAAAATGGACTCTACGATGTAAAAAGATATTTTGAAAATCATGTAGAAAATAAAGAGTTGCTTCAATGTCTTTTGGGAGATATAAGGGATAAAAATTATATAGAAAATATTATAGAAACCTTACGTCCGGATATTATTTTTCATTATGCCAATTACAAAAGTGCGGCATTAGGTAATTTTTATCCAAGAGAGTTTATAAAAGTAAATATAGAAGGAACTATAAATTTACTGAAGGCAGGCAGAGACTCAGGTATTGAAAAATTTATATTTATATCATCTGATAAGGCTGAACAACCAAGTCAGAGTTACGGAAGAACAAAAAGAGCCTGCGAAATACTGATTTCAATAATATTAAGAAATACGGGGGTAAAATATGGAGCAATGAGATACTGCAATGTTCTAGATAGTAAAGGAAGTTTTGCCATTCCCACATTTAGAGAGCAGATTTTAAAGGGACTACCTGTAACTGTGAGAAAAGTAGGAGACTCTGAAATACCTAAAAGATATTTCATAAAAAAAAGCACTGCTGTAAAACTTGCACTTAAAGTGGGAAGTTTATGCAATAAGGGAGAAATATTCAGTATTAACAAAGAAATTATTAATTCTATCTATGTTGATGATGTCGTTAAAATTATTGCTAAAAAATTGGGAGTAGATGATGTTGAAAATTGGTTTCATGAAAATGTAAAGTATATAAGTGGAGAAAAGGGTGAAAAAGTAAAAGAGCATCTGGGAAAAGGTATAGAGGTTTCCGATACACCGCTGATAATAATAGAGAACCCTTTCATAAATGAAGAAAAAAAATTTATAAGTGAAATAGACAAATTATTGATAGATGTTAATCAGTTTAAAGTAACTAATTCCATTAACTATCTAGAAAAGAA
Organism: uncultured Ilyobacter sp.; assembly: GCF_963663625.1. Taxonomy (NCBI): domain Bacteria; kingdom Fusobacteriati; phylum Fusobacteriota; class Fusobacteriia; order Fusobacteriales; family Fusobacteriaceae; genus Ilyobacter; species uncultured Ilyobacter sp. The sequence goes on from NZ_OY760437.1 coordinate 26,172, forward strand.
ACTGTCTGATTTAGAATTAAATTGAATACATATATAAAAAAGGAAGTTGTCATTTCACTAGAAACACAGTTTGGCAACAGCCTTTTTTTTGTTTATTTTTTATTAAAGCAGACATAATAAATTTTAAAATATTTGAATCCAAAAATAGATAAAATTTTTTTATCTATTTTTTAGATTCTGTGATACAATACAAACTTTCCGGAAAATAGTGAAAAAATAATTATTTATTATTGAACATGTACATATTATTTCATAAAATTTATTTTAAATTAAAATCAACGATAACAGAGCTAGAAAAGCAATTGAAGATTTTTTTATAAAAAAATGATATTTATTTTATATTTTATTATTGTGAATATACAAAAAAAATGATATTATTTATTGTTATTTTTATGGATTTTATTTATGATAATGTACACATTGGAGGGTTTATGGCTATTAAAGAAAATGATATGTTGGATAAATTTAATATAACCTCCAGCGGGTCATTGATAGATGATATAAGAAAAATAGATATAAAAATTAATGAAGTTCCTGATATAGAGGTCAGAGAGGTTGTAATAAAAGAAACAGGTAACTTTTTGAATTTAAAGGAAAATATAATAAATATTCCTATCGAGATGATTGTTTTCCCTTTCTTTACACCTCAAAAACAAAACAAAAGAGTTAATTTTCAGTATTCGTTCGAAGATCTAGGGGTAACCATGTACTGTACCCTTGTGGCAAAAGATTCAAAGGATGAGGTATTTCAGCCTTCTATTTTTGAAGAAAAAATATACACATATCTCATATCGATGTACGAGATGAAAAAAGAGATAAATGATACAGATGAATATATAGAATTTGAGATTTCAGATTTTATAGTAAATTTTTTGGGAAATAAAATGAATAGAAATTATTATTCCAAAGTAGAACAAGCTCTTAAAAATCTTAAAAATACAGAGTATCAGTTTGTTGTCTCAAATCATACAAAACTAGGAAAATATAAATTTGAAGATGAAGAGTTTAAGCTTTTAACCTATCAAAAACTTAAAAAAGGTAAAAAGGTATACTACAGAGTCACACTGAATAAAAATATAAGAAAAAAAATAAAAGACAAAAGATATATAAAATATAATTCTAAAGCACTTTTAGAAATTCTAGCAAAGGATCCCATAGCAGGAAGGATATATAAATATATAAGTAAGATAAGGTATGAAAAAGCGGAAGATACAATTAATCTTAGGACTCTTGCAGCCATAGTTCCACTAAAAACAGAACAGGTGACAGAAAGATACAATAAAAATGGCGAAGTAAAAACCTATGTCCTAAGCAGGATGAAACAGGTTCTGAAGAGAATAGAAAAAGCTTTTAAGGCTCTAAAAGAGCTAGGATACGTTGAAAAATATAAAGCATTATATAAAAAGGATGAAGATAATTATTATATTCAGTATAAATTTAATCCTGAAAAAGATGGAACTTGTCATGTGTCGAGTTTTGTCGAGTCAGTTTATAAAAAACCAAAAGAACTTTTGGACTGGAGTACAGAACCAGTTCAGAATAAAAAAATAAAAATTTCTAAAGATGACATAATAGACGCAGAGATAGTTGAGACCGTGAGTAGGCTAAAGAAGTCCCTGAAAGAGGATGAAAAGTTGGCCTCTGATATTTATGGAGATGTTTCTGACCAACTTATTGAAAAAATATTAAAAGCAAAGAGGAATATCTATGTTTCTAAGTCTTGGAATAAAAGAGTCGATAATAAGATCTTAAAGATAGTACACGAAGATGGAGAAGATCTAGCCCTAGAAATACTAAATATTCTTTATAAAAGACTCAATACTGAAATAAAATCTACGCTGGTTCAGTATATAAACGGAATAATAAAAAATCTGAGAAAAGATGAGATGGAAAGTATAAAAAAAGCTTCTAGGCAAAACTTGACACTTTTCAATCAAGGGAGCAGAGAGAAGCCTCTAACAAGCAAAAAGAAGATCAATCAGTCAAGGAAAAGACTTAAAAAACCTACAATTACAAGTGTTAAAGATATAATTGATATACCTGAATCAGTAAATAATGTTGTAAGAGAATTTGATAGATATGATGATTATCAGAAACTTAAAATAGAGGAAAAAGCTCTTCAAATATGCTCTGAAGAGGAAAAGATAGATGTAAATTTTCTTCTTACCCTGAAGTCTAAATCCAAAACAATATATTTAAATACCATTAGAAAGTATATCCAGACTGTTCTTGAAAATGGAGAGTGGAGGTCTTAACAACGAGACCTCCTTTTTTTATTCTCTGATGAGCTATAGGATATAAAGGATAATTTTTTAGTTTTAACTGAAATTTGAGATAAGCTTCTAAAAAAATCAGCAGGATTAAAAAATCATAAAAAATATCAAAGACAAAAAGCAGAGACCTTTTGATTTTTAAAGGATAAAAAAGATATTCGTTTTTTATTATTACTGTCTATGTACATATAATAAAATTGATAAAAGTTGGTATTTATGATATTATTTTAAGGTGAGCCTAGCTTTTTTTTGAAAGGAGAAAATAGTTGAAAAGAGTCAAAATAACAAGTGAGTTTATAAAATTAGACCAGTTTTTGAAATGGGCTGATATAGCATCTAGTGGAGTAGAAGCAAAATATCTTATCCAAGATGGAGAAGTAATTGTGAATGGAGAGACAGAAATTAGAAGAGGGAGAAAACTTTATCCTGGAGATACAGTTGAGTTTATGGATAAAAAGTTTACAGTTGAATAGTTTGAGGTGAGGATTTGCAAATCTCAGAAATTAATTATGTTAATTTTAGAAATCTAAAAGACAACAATCTTAAGTTTTCATCAAAGTTTAATCTTTTTCTAGGGAAAAACGGCCAGGGAAAGACCAGTATTTTAGAGGCGGTATATTTTTCTGCTACCGGAAAAAGCTTTAGAACCCCAAGGCAGAATGAGATAATAAACTATGGTAGAGAAAGAACCGGTTCCTTTGTTGTTTTTGAAGATTCTGTATCTCAAAAGACTCTGTCTGTAAAACTTGGAAAAGGTAAGAAGGAGTACTCTTATAATAAAAAAAGGGTAAAGTATGATGATTTCCATGGAAAACTTAACATAGTGTCTTTTATACCTGAGGATATATCCCTTTTAACTGGGGCTCCAGGTATCAGGAGGTCTTTTTTTGATTATGAAATTTCTCAAGCAAATAAGGAATACTATCAGGACCTAAAAAACTACACAAAACTTCTGAAATTTAGAAACAAGTATCTGAAGGAAAAAAAGTACAATGACCCAATGTTCAAGATTTATCAAAATGAATTTATAAAATTTGGGGCCAGGATAATAAAAAAAAGATTAGATTATGTAAGGAACATATCTATACTTTTGAATCTTAATTACAGAAAATTGTTTGATGATAAAAAAGAGCTGAGATTAAAATATTCTTGTTTTTTAGGGGAATTAAAAAAAAATGAGATCAACCAGATAGAAAATATGATAGAAGAAAAAATAAACCAGGTATTCTGGCAGGAAAAAAAATATGGATTTTCAATGGTGGGACCTCAAAAGGATGATTTTATTTTTTTATTGAATGACAAAGAAGCCAAATCTTATGCATCCCAGGGTGAAAAAAAATCAATAGTTTTTTCAATAAAGTTATCTGAAATAGATATGATAATAAAAGAGAAAAAAGAGTCTCCTATTTTTATTATAGATGATATTTCATCTTATTTTGATTCTCTCAGAAAAGAGAGCATAATAAAATATTTTAAAAAAAGAGATATTCAGCTTTTTATAAGTTCTACAACAGACTTGGATATGGCTTCTAAAAACTTCTATATTGAAAAAGGGGATATTTATGAAGAATATGACCAGTGTAAAAGAGATAATAGAGGAAGCTGTGATTAAAAGTAAAAAACTAAAAGAGGCCATGATCCGGGCAAAGTGGAAGGAGATAGCAGAAGGCCTGTTTTTTAAGAGCTCGCCCCTCTATATAAGGGAGGGCGTTTTGTATGTAATGGTAGAGTCCTCTGTTTTGCTTCAGCATATGTACATGAACAAAAATAAATATATAAAAAAGATCAATGAGATGCTGAAAGGTGATTATATTAGCGAGATAGTTCTGAAGGTTGGGAAGATACCGATAGAGGAGTATTTTAACGGTAATCTAGACAGAGACTCAGAAAAAGCTGACGAGGTGGAGGCAGCACTTTCTTCCGATGAATATAAAGAACTGCAAAAGAGCGTTGAAAATATAGAAAACAAACAAATCAAGGATAAAGTACTCTCTCTGAAAATCCAGTCTCTAAAAAGGGAAAAATCTTTGAGAAAAATAGGTTATAAGTACTGCAGTGAATGCGGGATTTTACATAAAAACCCCAAAGATCTCTGTACCGTATGTGAAAACAAGAATCACATGAGGAGAGAGGAGATTCTTTTGAAACTTTTTAGAGAAAATCCATACACTTCTTTAGAAGGTGCGGAAAAGTTCATAGAGGGACTCTCTAAAGAGGAGTATGACAAAGGTAAGGAGAAAAAGCTCGATAAGATATATAAAAGGTCTGAATTTGCCATAAAGGATGGGAGTATAGAGGCTGCCCACACAGAGCTGATGGAATATTTTAAACTAGAAACCGGAGAAAGAGACATAAAAAGGATCGCTGAGAAAGCTGATAATCTTATTGAATTAATAAAAGAAAAACTTCAGAGGAGGTAGTTTTGTATATTTATCTTGAAGATGAATTTTTTATACCTCTAAAGGAGATTGTTGCAGTAGTTGACTACAATGAATTTGTTTCTTCTCCAGAGGGAAAAATATTTTTTGATGAAAATAAAAATAAAATAATAAATCTTTCTGCGAAGGAGAGAAGAACTCTTGTTATAACAGATAAATTTTTTTACATGACTTCATATGTTGTGAGATCTATTCAAGACAGAGGAAATGAGTTTGAAAGACTTAAATTAAAGGGTAAGAGAAATATCAAGAAATATCAAGAAATATAATGGAGGGCTGTAATGAGTAATTATCAAGCGGAAAATATTACGGTATTAGAAGGTTTAGAAGCCGTTAGAAAGAGACCGGGGATGTATATAGGTTCGACATCAGCTAGAGGTCTCCACCATTTAGTGTGGGAAATAGTAGACAACTCTGTGGATGAATCTTTGGCGGGGTACTGTAACAAGATAGAGATAAAAGTCCTGAAGGACAATATAATAGAGGTAAGTGATAACGGAAGAGGAATACCTGTGGGAATACATCCGAAACACGGGAAATCAGCACTTGAAATAGTACTTACTGTTCTTCATGCTGGAGGAAAGTTTGAAAACAGCAACTATAAGGTGTCAGGAGGTCTTCACGGGGTTGGGGTATCTGTAGTAAATGCCCTATCTGAATGGACTGAAGTATTCGTAAAAAGAGACGGAAAAATACATACCCAAAAATATAACAGAGGTGTTCCTGAATTTGATGTAAAAGTTGTTGGAAAAACCAATGAAACAGGTACAACAGTAAGATTTAAAGCTGACCACGAGATTTTTGAAACATTAGAATATGATTTTGAAACTCTGAAATCTAGACTTAAAGAGATGGCTTATCTGAACAAAGGTTTAGAGATAGTTCTGACAGATGAAAGAAAAGACGTAGTAAAAGAAGAAAGATTAAAATTTGATGGTGGAATAGTAGACTTCATAAAAGAGGTAGAGGAAGGACAGGCAACTCTTATCCCAGAACCGATATTTATGAGTGGTGAAAGTGATGATATAATAGTAGAGATAGCTATCCTCTATACAGAAAAGCAGAGGGAAACAATATATTCCTTTGTAAATAACATAAACACCCACGAGGGAGGAACCCACGTAAGTGGTTTCAGAATGGCTCTTACCAGAATAATAAACGAGGTTGCAAAAGCCCAGGGACTGCTCAAAGAAAGAGACGGCAATTTCCAGGGACAGGATATAAGAGAGGGAGTAACGGCTATCATCTCCCTAAAAGTACCTGATCCTCAGTTTGAGGGTCAAACAAAGACAAAACTAGGAAACTCAGAGGTCACAGCGGTGGTATCCTCTGTAATGGGACAGTACCTCAAGGTGTATATGGAGGATCATCCTTCTGATGCCAAGAACATAATAGAGAGAATACTCATGTCTAGAAAGGCAAGAGAAGCAGCAAAAAAGGCAAGGGAACTTGTAATGAGAAAATCGGCTCTTGAAGTAGGTTCTCTTCCAGGGAAACTAGCAGACTGTTCCTCTAAAAAACCAGAGGAGAGCGAAGTATTCATAGTAGAGGGAGATTCTGCAGGAGGGTCAGCTAAACAGGGGAGAGACAGATATACGCAGGCAATACTTCCTCTTAGAGGAAAGATAATAAACGTTGAGAAGTCAGGTCTTCATAGAGCCCTTGAAAATAACGAGGTAAGATCCATGGTAACAGCCTTTGGAGCCAACATAGGAGATGACCTCGACCTTGAAAAACTAAGATATCACAAAATAATAATAATGACTGATGCAGACGTAGATGGTGCCCATATAAGAACACTTATCCTCACTTTCTTTTACAGATACATGGTGGATCTGATTCATGGAGGATACATATACATAGCCCAGCCTCCTTTATTTAAAGTGACTGCAGGGAGAACAATACAGTACGCATATTCAGATAAGCAGCTAAAAGAGATAACAAAAGTTATGGACGCTGAGAACAAGAGGTATAGCCTGCAGCGATATAAGGGTCTTGGAGAGATGAACCCGGACCAGCTCTGGGAAACAACTATGAACCATGATACAAGAACTCTTCTTCAGGTAACCATAGATGATGCAAGGGAAGCAGATATATTGTTTGATAAACTTATGGGGGACAAGGTAGAGCCTAGAAGAAACTTTATCGAAGAACATTCTCAATTTGTAAAAAATCTAGACATATAGGTCTGGTATTTAGAAGGGTAAAAAAAAAGATAGTTTTATTTTAATCATATTTTCTGAAAAAATTAAAAAATTTGATGTAATAACAGCCACGGGAGGAGAACCACCATGTCTAATATAAATGTCAGATACATCGAAGAGGAGATGAAACAATCATACCTGGATTATTCCATGAGTGTTATTGTAAGTCGTGCCCTTCCAGATGTAAGAGACGGTCTGAAACCGGTACACAGAAGAATACTTTTCGCCATGAGTGAGATGGGTATGACTCATGACAAACCATTTAAAAAATCAGCAAGAATAGTAGGAGAAGTACTAGGTAAATACCATCCACACGGAGATTCTGCAGTATACAATACAATGGTAAGAATGGCCCAGGATTTCAATTATAGATACCAGCTTATTGACGGCCACGGAAACTTCGGTTCCATAGACGGAGATTCAGCTGCTGCAATGAGATATACAGAAGCGAGAATGGCAAAGATAACGTCGGAACTTCTTGTGGACATAGACAAAAATACTATCGACTATAGAAAAAACTTTGATGATTCACTAGATGAGCCACAGGTTCTTCCTGCAAAACTTCCAAATCTCCTTCTAAACGGAGCGACGGGAATCGCCGTAGGAATGGCAACGAATATACCTCCTCACAATTTAGGGGAGCTCTTAGATGGAATACTTGCACTTATTGGAAACAAAGAGATAACCTCTGAGGAACTCATGGAATATGTAAGTGGTCCTGATTTCCCAACAGGAGGAATAATCGATGGAACAAAAGGAATACATGAGGCTTACACAACAGGAAGAGGAAGGGTAAGGGTCCGTGGAAAGGTAGATATAGAGGAGCTCAAAAACGGAAAAGCAAACATAATAATAACAGAGATACCTTTTCAGGTTAATAAAGCAAGACTTATAGAGAAGATTGCTGAACTTGTAAAAGAGAAAAAAATTACGGGAATAACAGACTTAAGAGATGAATCTTCTGCAAGGGAAGGAATGAGAGTAGTAGTAGAACTCAAAAAAGATGAGGAGCCTGAGATTATACTTAATAAACTTTACAAATACACAGAGCTTCAAAATACTTTCGGAATAATACTTTTGGCTCTTGTTGACAATATGCCTAAGGTATTAAACCTCAAAGAGATCTTAAATCACTACATAAATCACAGGTTTGATGTAATAACTAGAAGAACAAAATATGATCTTGAAAAATCTGAAAACAGAGCCCACATATTAGAAGGGTTCAGAGTGGCTCTAGAAAATATCGACAGAATAATAGAGATAATAAGAGGTTCTAAAGACGGGAATGACGCTAAGGACCACTTAATAGAGAAATACAACTTCTCAGATCTGCAGGCTAGATCCATCCTAGATATGAAACTTCAGAGGCTTACTGGACTCGAAAGAGAAAAGGTGGAAAGCGAGTATACTGCTCTTATGGAACATATAAAGGAGCTTAAGGATATCCTATCAAATGACGAGAGAGTCTATGACATCATAAGACAGGATTGTGAAGAACTTAAGGAAAAATACAACGATGAGAGAAGAACTCAGATAGAGGAAGAGAGACTAGATATAAACATAGAGGATCTCATAAAAGATGAAAAAGTAATAGTAACCCTTACAAATAAAGGTTATGTAAAAAGAATGGGGCTAGATAAATATAAAGCTCAAAAAAGAGGAGGAAAAGGCGTATCTACTCAAAACACAGTAGAGGGCGACTTCCTAGAAAATATGTATACGGCCTCAAATCTGGATACACTTATGATTTTCACAGATACAGGAAAAGTGTACAATCTAAAGGTATATGAGATACCTGAGTTTTCAAAACAGTCTAGAGGAAAACTTATAGCCAATCTCATCAACCTTCAAGAGGATGAAAAAGTAAGGTCTATAATAAAAACAAGAGAGTTCAGCGAAACTCAAGACCTCCTATTTGTAACAAAAGAGGGGGTAGTGAAGAAAACAATATTAAGTGAGTTTAAGAACCTGAATAGATCTGGACTCCGTGCAATAAAACTTAAAGATGGAGATGACCTTATATTTGTAGGACTTGTAGAGTCTCCAAATGACCAGGTGTTCATAGCAACAAAAAATGGTTATTCTATAAAGTTCCCTCATGAAAATGTAAGAAACATGGGGAGAGCTACTGTTGGGGTAAGAGGAATAAACCTGAGAAAAGATGATGACGTGGTTTCTGCGGTAATAATAAAAAAAGAGGATACAACAATTCTCACTGTAACCGAAAACGGTTATGGAAAGAGAACAAGAGAGGATGAATACCCTCTTCAGTCAAGGTCAGGAAAAGGTGTAATCAACCTGAGATGCAATGAGAAAACAGGAGTAGTCGTAGAGGTGACTTCTGTAACTGAGGAAGAGGAGCTCATGGCGATAACTTCTGACGGAATAGTAATAAGGACTCCTGCAGATACAATATCTCTCATAGGAAGGGCCACACAGGGCGTAAGAATAATGAGGGTAGAGGAAGATGAAAAACTTGTAAGTATAGTAAAAGTGATGAAAAATATAGAGGAAAAGATTCTCGAAGAAGAAGAAAATGTAGAATAAAAGAGGGGACTAAAGTCCCTTCTTTTTAATAATATAGGAGTGATAGATTGAAAAACATAGTTCTATTATTATTGTCTATGTACATGTTTGGATGTACTTCTGTTTCTCATCAAAATGCTATTGAGAGGAGACCACACCACTTTGATACCCCAGAGGCAGTTATAGAGGTTTATTATACAGCCTTAATAACAGGGGATGAGGATCTTCTAAACAGCTGTTTTACAGACAAAAAAAATCTGAAAATTGTAGGGAAAATGAGGGATATTAAGTATAAGATAAGAAAGAAGAGGGTTGTTTCGAGAGAGGAAGCAGTCGTAAGAAACAGCGGAAGTACTCCAAATGTTTTGAAAGAGGGGGATGTGGAACTTATTTTGTATGAAACTATAAAAAATAACACAGAAGAGATGACCTTTATTATTAGAAAGCAGGGGAAAGAGTGGCGTATATACAGCCATTCCTTGGGGTACTATGTGTGACAAAAAAATCTTTATAAAAACAGCCTTGTTATGTTAAAATAGAATGAAGTGGTTTAGTTTTTATCGCCTTTTTTTGGGAGTGGTGATTTTATGTTGAGAAGAGTACTGATTCTTTTTGGAAGTGAACTAAACACAGAAAACCTTTTGAAAACAGGAAAAGCACTGAAAGAAAATTATAATTGTGAAATAAAAGGTCTCTATGTGAGGGACCTTAGAAAACATGAGATTATACCTCCATCAGTAGAGGGTTTGGTAGTAGATCCATCCTCTAGATATATAGTAGAGGAGTGGGAGAAATTTGAGAATGAGCAGATAACTATTCTCAAAGATAAGTTTAAATCTTATTTTGATGAAAATAATCTTATTGTAAAAGACGGAGTAACCCCTGATACAACATTAGAGGAGCTCAAAGGATTTGATCTTCTTGTTTTAGGAAAAGGGGAGAGAATTTCACCAGACTTAAAGTTTATTTTGAAAAATCATTATAAACCTATTATAATAGTCTCCCAGGAGCCTATTAAATTTGATAGGGTAATGATAGCAAATGATAAAAGCTTCAAAATAAACAAAAGTTTTTTTAGATTTATGTCAATATTTGAAGAGGTAAAAGAGTTTGATTCTTATTCTGTGGGCTTAGAGGACGAGGTAGACAATAGTTTTGTAGAATATCTAAAAGGCAGTGACAAGGTAATTAGGATGAAAGAGTCCCAAGGAGAAGAGATAGATATACTTTTAGAGGAAGCCGAAAAACACAGCCTGCTAATAATGGGAAATCTGACTCACTCCTATCTTGTGGAAAAAATTACTGGGCATATAGGGGTAAAACTAATAGAAAGTTTGAAAATACCTATATTTATAGCTTAGAAAGAGGAAAAAATGAAAATTTTAGTTGTTTCTGATAGTCATGAGCATCTCGAAAAATTGATAGATATATTTGAGAGTGAAAATCCTGACATAGTAATCTCCGCAGGTGATAACAGTGGTGATGCAGTAGACCTCTCATATATAAAAGAGGAAGCGGACTATTATATTGTAAGAGGTAACTGCGACTATTTTGATTTTGAAACAGATGATACTTCAGAATTTGACATCGCAGGAAAAAAAATATTTCTTACCCACGGCCATCTTTATAATGTAAAATCAGGATATGAAAAAATTAAAAATGAGGCCATAAAAAAACATGCAGATATTGTTATCTTTGGTCATACACATATGCCTTATTTTGAGAATGCAAATCCTGTGCTGTTTAATCCTGGTGCGGCTAAAGATGGAAAATATGGAACTATAGAGATTCTAGGAGATGAAATTAAATTTTATCATAAAAAACTCTAAAGACGTAAAACCATAAAAAAGAAAGGCAGCAGGCAGAGCTTGCTCCCTTTCCTTTTATTTTCATATAGAATTTTGGATAAATTAATGAATTGGGAGGAACAATGAGGAACAGAATAGAATCGCTTAAACTTAGTGCAGAAGAAGCTATCTCTAAAGCAGCATCTTTGAAGGAGCTCGATGAACTAAGAGTTAAAATCCTTGGTAAAAAGGGTGAACTGACAGAAATAATGAAGGGGATGAGAGACCTTTCTAAAGAGGAAAGACCTGTAGTGGGACAGCTGGTAAACGAGGTAAGAGACTCTATAACAGATGTTTTAGAGAGTAAAATGGTGGAGGTGAAAGAGAGGGAAAAACAGGAAAGAATATCTTCTGAAAATATAGACATAACTCTCCCAGGAAGAAAAGCATCCTCAGGAAGATACCATCCGATAACTGAGACTATGAATATGCTCAAAGAGATATTTATAGAGATGGGATTTGATGTGGCAGAGGGTCCTGAGATAGAGAAGACTGAATATAATTTTGATGCTTTGAACATACCTGAGAATCACCCATCTAGAGACCTTCAGGATACATTTTATATGTCAGATGATGTGGTTCTAAGAACTCACACATCTCCAGTACAGGTCAGATATATGAAAGACAGGAAACCACCATTTAGAATGGTGTGCCCTGGAAAAGTATACAGAAGTGATTATGATGTTTCTCATACGCCTATGTTTCATCAAATGGAAGGGTTGATGGTAGGCGAAAATATATCCTTTGCCAACCTGAAAGCGATACTGACTGAATTTGTAAAAAAAGTTTTCGGTGATACAGAAGTTAGATTTAGACCGCATTTTTTCCCATTTACAGAGCCTAGTGCTGAGATGGATGTACAGTGCGTAATATGTAAGGGAAAAGGCTGCAGACTATGCAAGGACAGCGGATGGCTCGAAATAATGGGATGCGGAATGGTAGACCCTGAAGTATTGAAAGCAGTGGGATATGATCATGAAGAAGTTTCAGGTTTTGCATTTGGAATGGGAATAGAAAGAGTGACGATGCTAAGACACGGAATAGACGACTTGAGGGCATTTTTCGAAAATGATATAAGGTTTCTTAAGCAATTCAAGTAAAAATAAAAGAAAAAAAACGTTGGAGGAAACGATGTTAATTTCACTAGATTGGTTAAAACAGTATGTGGATATAAAAGAAAACACCAAAGAACTGGAAAATACCCTGACTATGATAGGACAAGAGGTAGAGGGAATAGATATTCAGGGAGAAGGTTTAGAGAATGTAGTGGTTGGACAGATAGTCGAATACGGAAGACACCCTGAAGCAGAAAAGCTGTCTCTACTCAAGGTAGAAGTCGGAGAAGATGAACCTCTTCAGATAGTATGCGGGGCTCCTAACCATAAAGATGGAGATAAGGTAGTAGTGGCTAAATTAGGGGCTGTACTTCCTGGAGATTTTAAAATCAAAAAAGCCAAGGTAAGAGGTGTAGAGTCTTGCGGAATGCTTTGTTCTGAGGTGGAGCTAGGTATAGGTGAAGATGGGGATGGAATAATAATACTTCCTAGCGATGCACCGGTGGGTCAGGAGTACAGAAAATATATTGGTCTTGATGATACAATATTTGAATTAGAAATAACTCCAAATAGACCGGACTGTCTTTCTCACATTGGTATAGCAAGAGAGGTAGCGGCTTATTATAAAAGGAAAGTAAAGTATCCTAAGTATGAAATGGATGAGGTGATAGAGCCTACTTCTAGCAGAATACATGTTGATATAGAGGATAAAGAAAGATGTAAAAGATACTGTACAAGGATCCTAAAAGGGGTAAAAGTACAAGAGTCGCCTGCATGGCTGAAGAAGAGGCTGAGATCGATAGGTCTAAGGCCTATCAATAATATTGTTGATATAACAAACTTTGTAATGTTCGAATATAATCATCCTATGCATGCTTTTGATCTCGGAAAAATAGAGGGTAGCAAAATTATCGTAAGAGAGGCAAAAGTCGGAGAAAAGGTAGTAACTTTAGATGAAGAAGAGAGAGAGCTTAACAACGGTGAATTAGTAATCGCAGATGAGAAAAAAGCAATTGCAATAGCTGGAATAATGGGTGGATTAAATACAAAAGTCGATGAGGGAACAACTGATATACTTTTGGAAGTAGCTTATTTCACACCTGAAAACATAAGAAAAACTTCTAAATATCTAGGGCTTTCTTCAGATTCTTCATATAGATTTGAAAGAGGAGTAGACAGAGAAAATTCTATAGAGGTAATAGACAGAGCCTCTAAGCTTATGAAAGAGATCGCCGGTGGAGAGATCCTGAGCAAAGTAGTGGAAAAGTATGTGGAAAAACATGAAAAGATAGAACTAACTCTTGATATAGACAGGTTTAATAAATTTGTAGGTAAGGATATATCTGTGGAAATAGTGGGAGAGATATTAAGAAACCTAGGGTTAGAGATCAAGGCTTTAGTTGGAAAAATACTCACAGTGTGCCCACCTAGCTACAGAAGTGATTTAGTTAGAACTGCAGACCTTTATGAAGAGGTTATTAGAATGTATGGCTTTGAAAATATCGAGGATGTAATGCCTGAAGCAAACATTAAAGCCGGAGTAAAAGATCCGGAAACAGAGGCTGTAGACAGGGTTAAACTTACATTGAAGGAGTTAGGACTTCAGGAAGTTATAAATTATAGTTTTATACCTGCAGGTGGAGTTTCTAAACTAAAAATGAATGTGGAAACCATGGCAATAAAAAATCCTATAAATGAAGATCTGGCTGTTATGAGACCTACACTCATGTATGGTTTGCTTTCAAATATAAGAGACAATTTTAACAGAAATCAGTTTGATCTTAAGTTTTTTGAAGTTTCAAGAACATTTACGCCAAGTGAAGAGCTCGCCAATGAAGAAGTAAAGATAGCCTTGGCAGTATCAGGAAGAGGCGAAAAAGGTTTATGGAATTCAAAGCCTGAAGCCTATGATTTTTTTGATATAAAAGGTTATGTGGAAGGTTTTCTTGATAACATGGGAATAGATAGATTTCAAATCGCGAGGGGTGACAACCCTACTTTTCATCCTGGAAGATCTGCAGAGATCAGAATGGGTAAAGATGTAATAGGAAGCTTCGGAGAGATACATCCAGATGTGGCTGAAGCTATGGATATAAAAAAGGAAAGAGCCTATATAGCTGAACTAGACCTTGCTAAGGTTCTAAAATATGGGAAAAATAAAATTAAATATGAGAGAATTGTAAAATTCCCAGCGGTAACGAGAGACCTGGCAATCTTATTAGACGAAGATGTTCTTGTGGGGAATATGTTAGGGGATATAAAAAAATCTTCCAACATAATAGAGAATGTGGAACTATTTGACATTTATCAAGGTGATAAAGTAGAAAATGGCAAAAAATCTGTAGCAATAAGTATTATTATGAGAAAATCCAATGGGACTCTAGAGGAAAAAGAGATAACAGAAGCAGTAGATAAAATACTGCAGACCATAGGAAAAAAATATAATGGTGAGATAAGACAGTAAAATAAAGATAGCGGCTTTATGCCGCTATCTTTATTGGTTTTATCTGAAAAGTTCAAATTAAGATTTTACATGAGGAAAGGTATACTAAAATTTTGTTTTTAGAATAATTAATGTGCTACAGGGGGTTAAAATGAAAAAAACTTTTTTATTATTGTTTATGTACATATTTTTTATCCTTGCTTGCTTTGGACAGGAAGCTAAGATTAACTATAACGGACTAGATTTTTATAAAAAAAATGGGGATAAAAATGAGTTTAGAGGGGTGTGGGTTGCCAGTGTAGCCAACTTGAATTGGCCAAAGAATAAGTCACTGTCTCCGAGAGAGCAGAGAGGAGATTTTAAAGAGATATTAAAAGAGATAAAAATAATGAATATGAATGCTGTAATAATGCAGGTAAGACCTTCAGGAGATGCCATATACAGCTCTAAAATTGTGCCTTGGTCTAGATACCTCACAGGAACTCAGGGGAATTATCCAGGCTATGACCCGCTAAAATTTATGGTAGAGGCCAGCCATAAAATGGGAATAGAGTTCCACGCATGGTTTAACCCCTATAGAGTCGCCCTAAATGATGATGAGTTTAACAGTCTCAGTCCTGATAACTTTGCAGTTAAAAATCCTGAGACTGTCATTAAGTACGGAAAAAGATATTATTTTGATCCTGGAATTCCAAAGGTGAGGGAACATCTCACAGAAGTAATCTTGGAAGTTATAGATAATTATGATGTAGATGCTGTGCATATAGACGATTATTTTTATCCGTATACAATTGAAGGTATTTATTTTCCTGATGCAGAAAGCTATAAAACTTATGGGACAGGTTTTTCTAAAATAGAGGAATGGAGAAGAGAAAATATAAATAAATTTATAGAGGAGCTTCATGTTGAAATAGAAAAAAGAGAAAAGAATGTAAAGCTTGGAATAAGCCCATTTGGAGTGTGGAGAAACATTAAGGATGATGTTAGGGGTTCTGAAACAGCGGCCTTTCAGACAAGTTATGACAATCTCTACGCCGACGTGCTGAAGTGGATAGATATGGGATGGATAGATTATGTGATACCTCAGGTTTACTGGAATTTTGGTTTTGCTCCTGCACCCTATGAAAAACTTGTAGACTGGTGGGTAAAGGAAACTTCCGGTAAAAAAGTAAAGCTTTATATAGGCCAGGGAGCTTATAAGGTAGGGAAGGAAAACTGGGAAAATCCCGATGAACTTATAAATCAGATTTATTACAACAGGAGCATGGGTATAGAGGGAAGTGCTTTTTTTGATATAAAATCCATATTAGAAAATCCTTACAACCTTAAAAATAGGCTTAAAATGGATGTTTTCAGAGAAAATTGATCTGAAAAATTTTGAAATTAAAAAGACTAAAAAAATAGACAAAAAAAAAAAATAATGTTATTATAAAGTAATAAAAATACAAAAAAGTGAAAAAAAATAAATTATATTGAAAAAAATAGTTTTGTTATTTTTCTGAAAAAAGGAGAAAATATGGATTCTCTAAGAGAACTTTTTAAAATCGGAAACGGACCTTCAAGTTCACACACAATGGGGCCAGAAAGAGCCGCCAAAAAATTTAAAGCTGAAAATCCTGATGCAGTGAGCTTTAAAGTTGAACTTTATGGATCACTGGCTGCAACAGGCAAGGGACACCTTACAGACTGGATAATTATAGAGACTTTGAAGCCAAAAGAAACAGAAATTTTTTGGAAACCACAGGTAAGTTATGAATACCACACAAATGGGATGAAATTTTTTGCCCTTGATGTCGATGGAGAGATTATTAAAGAATGGTTGGTTTTTTCTGTAGGTGGTGGAACAATTATGGAAGATGGCCAGTTGAGACAGGGGGGGGCTAGTGTTTATCCCCTTGGAAAAATGACTGAGATTATGGAGTGGTGCACTAAAAATAGAAAAGAACTCTGGGAATATGTGGAAGAAATGGAGGGCAGCTCCATATGGCCTTTTCTTGAAAAAATATGGGAAGCCATGGAAAACTGCATAAAGATAGGAATCAATAAAACTGGAGTGCTACCAGGAACATTGAAATATCCTAGAAAGGCTCAATCTTTCTACAGGAAGGCCAGGAGGGATAATTCTAGAAATGGATTCACAGGAAAGATATTTGCCTACACTCTTGCTGTATCTGAGGAAAATGGCGGTGGTGGAAGAGTTGTAACTGCTCCGACTTGTGGTGCTTCCGGAGTAATACCAGGTCTTCTTTATGCACTGAAAGAGGAGTATAAACTTTCAGAGGATGAGGTTTTGAAAGGACTTGCAATTGCAGGACTCATAGGAAATATAATAAAAGAAAATGCCACAATATCAGGGGCAGAAGGTGGATGTCAGGCAGAGGTTGGAGCAGCTTGTTCTATGGCCGCGGGAATGTCTACTTTTCTGCTAGGCGGATCCTTAAAACAGATAGAATACTCTGCAGAGATAGCTCTAGAACATCATTTAGGTCTGACATGTGATCCTGTAGGTGGATATGTACAGATACCATGTATAGAAAGAAATGCAGCGGCAGCAGTAAGGGCTCTTGATGCTGCAAATTATTCCCTTTATACAGACGGTCAGCACGCAGTATCCTTTGATCAGGTGGTTCTCACTATGAAAGAAACAGGAAGAGACTTGAAGTGCGAATACAAGGAAACCTCTCTCGGAGGACTTGCAAAATTTAATTTTGATGCAGAATGTTAATCTGACCGGTTTTTTCCGGTCTTTTTATTATTAAAAAGGCATAGATTAAAATTTAAAAATTATAAGGGTGTTCTGCTGCAATAAATAGTTAAATTGGAATTATTAAAAAAGAAAAAAAATTCCAATAATTTAAAAATTTTTTCATAAAAATATGTGAAATATTAATCTAAGATAAAATACATTATACAAATTAAAAAAAGAATGTTTAAGACAGAAGTATCAACAATATACTGAATTTAACATAACAAAAAAAGCTGCCTAAAGACAGTTTTTTTTAATTTTGTGTAATAATTCGTTACAAATTGTATTGACTTATCTGAAATATGAGTATATTATTGATAATGAAGATTACAAAAAAATGATTTTTTTTTCATTATATTGTTAGAAGAGGTTTTTTTTGTAGGAAAAGGAGGAGCATGGATTCTTTAAAAGAGCTATTTAAAATTGGAAACGGACCTTCTAGTTCTCATACGATGGGCCCGGAAAGAGCAGCGAAAAAATTTAAGTCTGAAAATCCAGATGCAGTAAGCTTCAGAGTAGAATTATACGGCTCTTTGGCAGCAACTGGCAGAGGTCATCTTACAGATTCAGTAATCATAGAAACCCTTAGTCCAAGGCATACGGAAATTATCTGGAAACCTGAGATAGTACATGATTATCATACTAATGGTATGAAATTTATTTCTTTGGATGGTAATGGTGGTATTACAAGAGAATGGTTGGTTTTTTCTGTAGGTGGAGGAACCATCATGGAAGAGGGAGAATCAAGGCATGGGCTCACAAAGGTTTATTCACTTAGTACTATGACTGAAATTATGGAATGGTGTGAGATAAACAGGAAAGAGATGTGGGAGTATGTCGAAGAGATGGAAGGGCCGTCTGTCTGGGAATTTCTTCAAAATATATGGGAAGCCATGGAGAATTGCGTGAAAACAGGAATCAATAAAACAGGAGTGCTTCCAGGAACATTAAAATATCCAAGAAAGGCTCAGTCTTTTTACAGAAAAGCTAGAAGGGATAATTCTAGAAATGGTTTTACAGGTAGAATATTTGCCTATACTCTCGCTGTATCTGAAGAGAATGGAGGCGGTGGAAGAGTTGTTACTGCTCCTACCTGTGGGGCATCCGGGGCAATACCTGGACTTTTATACGCTTTAAAGGAGGAATATAAGCTCTCTGACGATGAAGTATTAAAAGGACTTGCTATTGCAGGTCTAATAGGAAATATGATAAAGGAAAATGCCACTATTTCAGGCGCTGAAGGCGGATGTCAGGCAGAGATAGGAACTGCCTGTTCAATGGCTGCTGGGATGACAACTTTTATTTTGGGCGGATCTATAAAGCAGATTGAATATGCGGCAGAAATAGCTCTGGAACATCACCTGGGACTGACATGTGATCCTATAGGAGGATATGTACAGGTACCATGTATAGAAAGGAATGCAGCAGCGGCCGTAAGGGCTCTGGATTCGGCAAATTACTCCTTATATACAGATGGACAGCATGTAGTTTCTTTTGATCAGGTGGTCCTGACTATGAAAGAGACAGGGATGGACCTGAGGTGTGAGTACAAGGAAACCTCTCTCGGAGGTCTTGCAAAAATGCAGATTCTTAGTTCCACTGGTTAAATGCATATTTTATCCATAATTTTTTAAAGTTTTCATTAAATAGAGAAGCTTAAGTAAAAAGAGGCTATGGTGTTGATAAAATTTAAAAAGATAAAAATAAAATTGAAAGTGGCCGGGTAGTTTTAAGATTGTTTTATTGTGAGATTAAAATAACATACCTAACATGAGGAGGAGTATTATGAAAGAATTTTTAAAAAGATGGAATCAAATCAGTTTGGTTAAAAGAATTATTTTTGGTCTTATTGCTGGTATTGCACTGGCGATAATAGTTCCAGATGTTTCAAAGCCAATTTCAATTTTTGGTTCATTATTTGTAGGAGCTCTAAAATCGGTAGCACCTATTCTGGTGTTTTTCCTGGTAATGTCAGCTGTATCACAGCATAAAAGCGGTCAGAAGACAAATATGAAATCTGTAATATCCCTGTATCTAATAGGAACATTCGCTGCAGGACTTGTGGCAGTAGTGGGAAGCTTTATGTTCCCTGTATCGATAAAGCTAGGTGCTGGTGCGGCTGGAAATATAGCACCTCCAGGGGGAGTGGTAGAGGTATTGAGGACTCTACTGTTGAATGTTGTAGATAATCCTGTTCATGCCCTTGCAAATGCAAACTACATAGGAATATTATCTTGGGCACTACTTTTAGGTATAGCTCTTAAAAATGCACCGTCATCAACTAAAACAATGGTTACTGATTTTTCAGATGCATTATCACAGGTGGTAAAATGGGTAATTAACTTGGCTCCTCTTGGAATTATGGGAATTGTTTTCTCTACAATTTCAGAAAATGGTATTGGATCAATGATGGATTATGGGCGTTTACTGGGACTACTTCTAGGATGCATGATCTTTGTGGCTCTTGTTGTAAATCCTGTGATCGCATTCGTAATGATTCGTCAGAATCCTTATCCATTAGTATTTAAGTGTCTTAAGCAGAGTGGTATTACAGCATTCTTTACAAGAAGTTCTGCAGCAAATATCCCTGTGAATATGGAATTATGTGAGGAATTAGGCCTTGAAAAAGACGTTTACTCTGTATCTATACCTCTTGGAGCAACAATAAATATGGCAGGAGCAGCAATTACAATATCGGTACTAACTCTTGCTGCTGTAAATACACTGGGAATTCAGGTAGATATAGGGACAGCATTAATTTTAAGTATCTTATCAGCAGTAAGTGCTTGCGGAACATCTGGTGTAGCCGGCGGATCGTTACTTCTTATTCCTCTAGCTTGCAGCTTATTTGGAATTCCAAATGAAGTTGCTATGCAGGTAGTAGCTGCAGGATTTGTTATTGGGGTGATTCAGGACTCTGCAGAAACAGGTCTGAATTCATCAACAGATGCCTTACTAACAGCAGTAGCTGAGATGGCTGAATGGAGAAAACAAGGAAGAAAGATAGTAATAGGAAAAGCATAAAAAATTAATAAATTTAAAATAGGTATAACGGAGTCCCGGAAACGGGGCTCTTTTAAGTTCTATATCTCATTTAACTATTATAATATGAATAATTAACCATGTATCTGTGGTAAAATTAAGATCAAAAAGTGCTTTAATTTAATTTAAAAAATTGAAACTTCATTTTTTTTTGAATTTTATGTATAATTTAGAGGATAAATATATTTTTGGAGGTAAGAATGAAGCTTATTGTTGGGCTGGGAAATCCAGGAGAAAAGTATAGCAAGACAAGACATAATATAGGATTTGATGTGATAGATATGTTGGCAGAGGACCTGAAAATATCAGTGTTTAGAGAAAAATTTCAAGGCCTAATAGGAGAGGCCGTTGTGAAGGATGAAAAGGTATTTTTATTAAAGCCTCAGACTTTTATGAATCTCAGCGGAAATTCAATAAACGAGGTCTTAAAGTTTTATAAAATAAATCCAGCAGAGGATCTCATAGTGATATATGATGACATGGACTTAGATCTGGGTAAACTTAAAATAAGAGTAAAGGGAAGCCCAGGAGGACACAATGGAATAAAATCAATAGTATCGCATATAGGGGAAAACTTCATAAGATTAAAGTGCGGAATAGGAAAGGCTAAATCCAGGGAAGAAACAGTGCATTTTGTACTGGGAAGATTTTCTAAAGAGGAATCAGAAGATGCAGAGTCTATGATCTTGGATGCCTCTAAGGCAGCACAATCTCTCATTACAGCAAAAGACATAAGCAGAGTTATGCAAAAATATAATCAAAAGAAATAAAGTTTAAATGTTTTATGAAAAATACATGTTAAAATCTTCCCAAAAACATAATAAATTTACTGGTTGAAAAAAACAGAGTAACCGATCAACTGTAAAAAAATAATGCCTTAAAACATTTGGTTTTTTATTTTAAAATTGAATGTTTACAGGCATTTTTTTTATCTTAATTATTTTGTACTATAAGTGAAAAAAATAATTAAGCAATGATTGATTGACAATATAAATAAATTGTAATAAGATATTAGTGTATCTAATGACCACATTTTGAACAAAAATAGTTCTAGAAGGTTGTAAAATGTATTTTGGTTTTGTTGAAAAATAAATTGAAAATAATTTGAAAAATATATGTAGTATGAGAGTGGAGAAACTACACGGCTGAAGTATCATTGTGATACTCAGCTTTGTGTAGTTTTTTTGTTTGGAAAAATGCATATAAAAAACCAGGAGGAGTGATGAAATGGGAGTTTATTTAGCAGAGTTTATAGGTACAATGATCCTGATATTACTAGGTAACGGAGTAGTTGCAAACGTGGTTCTAAACAAGAGCAAGGGTAACAACAGCGGATGGATTGTTATAACGGCCGGCTGGGGATTCGCGGTGGCGATAGCTGTATATGTGACAGGATGGGTAAGTGGAGCTCATATCAATCCTGCAGTAACAATAGCACTTGCTACAATTGGATCCTTTGACTGGGGAATGGTTCCAGGATATGTAGCGGCTCAGGTTGCCGGGGCATTTGCAGGAGGAGTACTTGTATATCTGACATATAAACAACATTATGATGAAACAGAAGATGCAGACGGAAAACTTGCTACTTTCTCTACAGGTCCTGCAATAAGCGGAGCTAAATGGAATGCTATAACTGAGATAATCGGTACAGCTATGCTTGTTATGGGAGTACTTGGAATAACAAACGGAAACAACAACGTGGGTCCTATGGCGGCATTGCTTGTAGGTATTTTAGTTTGGTCAATAGGTTTAAGCATTGGTGGGCCGACAGGATATGCTATAAACCCAGCAAGAGATTTGGGACCTAGAATAGCCCACGCTTTACTTCCTATAAAAGGAAAGAGAGACTCTGACTGGGCTTATGCATGGATCCCAGTAGTGGCTCCTATTGTAGGAGGAATTATAGGGGCGCAGATATATACTGTCTGTCTCAGTGTTTGGAGTTAGTAAAGACAAAAGATATTGTTGGATTATTTGAATTAATTTGAAAAAACTGATAACCTGTCTAAAATAATTTGATTTTAATAGATTTATTAGATTAAATTTTACAGACATTGTTATATTGCTATATATACACTAAAAATTCTGGGAGGTTAATTAAGGTGAATAAAAAATATGTAATCGCATTGGATCAAGGGACAACAAGTTCGAGAGCAATAGTGTTTGATAAAGACGGAAATGCAGTGGGAGTATCTCAAAAGGAGTTTACTCAGATATATCCAAAAGCAGGATGGGTAGAGCATAATCCTATGGAAATATGGGCAAGTCAGAGTTCTGTGGTTACAGAGGTAATAGCTAAAATAGGAATAACAAATGACGAGATAGCGGCTCTTGGAATAACCAACCAAAGAGAAACAACAGTTGTGTGGGATAAAAATACAGGAGAGCCTGTGTATAATGCCATTGTCTGGCAGTGCAGAAGAACGGCAAATATATGTAATGACCTTAAAGAAAGAGGTCTTGAAGAGTATGTAAGACACAATACAGGTCTTGTAATAGATGCTTATTTCTCTGGAACGAAAGTTAAGTGGATCCTTGACAATGTAGAGGGTGCAAGAGAGAGAGCTGAAAAGGGAGATCTACTTTTCGGAACTGTAGATACGTGGTTAATCTGGAAATTAACTAACGGAAAAGTTCACGTAACAGATTATACTAATGCTTCAAGAACGATGCTCTTTAACATAAGAGACCTTAAGTGGGACGAGAAGATGCTAAAAGAGCTTAACATACCAAAATCCATGCTTCCTGAAGTTAAAAATTCCAGTGAGGTATACGGTCAGGCTAACCTTGGAGGAGTAGGGGGAACTGGAGGAGTAAGAGTTCCTATTGCAGGGGCAGCAGGAGACCAGCAGTCGGCACTGTTTGGACAGGCTTGTTTTGAAAAGGGAGAGGCTAAGAATACATATGGAACAGGCTGCTTCCTCCTCATGAATACGGGAGAAAATGCAGTAGAGTCTAAAAACGGACTACTTACAACAATAGCAATAGGTATAGACAACAAAGTAGAGTACGCATTAGAGGGAAGTGTCTTTGTAGGAGGAGCTTCTGTACAATGGCTGAGAGATGAGCTCAGACTGATAAATGATGCAGCAGACACCGAGTACTTTGCAAACAAGGTAAAAGACAGTAACGGTGTGTATGTGGTACCTGCCTTCGTAGGTCTAGGATCACCTTACTGGGATATGTATGCCAGAGGAACAATAGTTGGACTTACGAGAGGAGCCAACAGAAATCATCTTATCAGAGCGACTCTAGAGTCTGTGGCTTACCAGTCTAGAGACCTTATAGATGCAATGGAAGATGACTCTAATATAAAATTAGCGGCTCTAAGGGTAGACGGAGGAGCTGTAAAGAACAACTTCTTAATGCAGTTCCAGTCAGACATACTAGGAACAGATGTACTAAGGCCTGTTGTAACTGAGACGACAGCCCTAGGAGCAGCTTACTTAGCAGGACTTGCTGTTGGATTCTGGAAAAGTAAAGAGGAAATAAGAAACAGATGGCAGGTGGAAACTCAGTTTGCTCCGGCTATAGAGGAAGGTCATAAAGAGCAGTTATACAAAGGTTGGAAGAAAGCCGTAGAGAGATCGACTGCTTGGGAAGAGATGGAATAAAAATACAGGCAAGAGAAATCATGAGAGCCAAGTAATCAGGGGATATTTAGTGTCTCCTGTTTACTTGGCCTTTTAAATTTTTTATTTTTTTTGGATTAAATAAAAAAATAACATTCTGATTGAAAGTTATAATTTTATTTATTTTTTTTTATCTTCAAAAAGTTTATTTTTGTAAGGTAATTAAGGTATACTTAACATATGAACAAATTAAATTTAATTTGTGGGAAATAAAGTTCTACTAAACAAAGTGTAAAAATTCACACTTTAAAATATTGTTTATTTGTAAAGTATATGCTAAAATATTGGGAAAACAGAACATTTTTTTATTTAAATGTATTTATTTGATGTTTAAAACTTTACATATACTTAACATTATTTTTTATTAAAGGGGTGTATTTATGAAACTGTTTACTTTCAGAGGGGGGGTTCATCCGCCTGAAAATAAAGCTCAGACAGAAAATAAGGTAATAGAAGTATTTTCTGTATCCAAAACACTGTATGTGCCGATGCTTCAGCATATTGGAGCTCCCTTAGAGCCTAATGTAAAAGTTGGGGACAGAGTATTAAAGGGGCAAAAGATAGCTGACTCTGAAGCCTTTGTGTCTTCTCCAGTACATTCTCCGGTGAGTGGAGTAGTAAAAAAAATAGAAGTTATGCCATTCCCTCTCAGTGGGAAAGTTAAAACTGTAGTCATCGAAAATGATGAAAAAGAGGAGTGGGCAGAGCTAACCAAGATAGAAAATTGGGAAGAGGCTTCTAGAGAAGAGCTCCTGGCAATGGTAAGAGAAAAAGGTATAGTAGGGGTAGGGGGAGCTTGTTTTCCTACACATATAAAATTAAATCCTCCAAAAGATGTGACCATAGACGTATTACTTCTAAATGGTGCAGAATGTGAGCCATATCTAAACTCGGACAACAGGCTTATGATAGAAGAGCCACAGAAGATAGTAGAAGGAATCAAGATTATAAATAAGATTCTCGGAATAAACAGAGCTGTTATCGGTATAGAAGACAATAAAACAGAGGCTATCGAAACGATGATTAAAGCCTGTGAAGGAACCGGTATAGAGGTGGCAATGCTAAAGACACAATATCCTCAAGGGGGAGAAAAGCAACTCATAAAAGCCGTTTTAGACAGAGATGTACCTTCGGGAGGACTTCCTTCTGCAGTAGGTGTTGTGGTTCAGAATACTGGAACTGCCGGAGCAATTTATGAAGGTTTAGTCGAAGGAAAACCTCTTATCGAAAAAATTGTTACAGTTTCTGGTAAGGCTGTGGAAAGACCTTCAAATTTAAAAGTAAGAATAGGAACAATGTTTTCAGAAATATTAGACTACGTTGGAACAAACAGGGAGTCTATGGACAAGTTAGTTATGGGTGGACCTATGATGGGGATGGCCCAGCATACAGAAAAAGTTCCTGTGGTAAAGGGAACATCAGGACTTTTGGCTCTTACAAGAGAAGAAACCAATCCTTATAAACCTAAGTCGTGTATAGTTTGTGGAAAATGCATTAAGGCATGTCCTGTAAACCTTCTTCCAAATATGTATGCTAAATTGGCAAGATTTAAACAGTGGGAGGAGATGGGTAAAAATCATCTTATGGACTGCATAGAGTGTGGATCATGTTCATATATCTGCCCTGCAAACAGACCACTAACTGAAGCTATAAAAATTGGAAAAGCTAAACTTAGAACAATGAAAAAGTAGTAATCAGGAGGAGAAAACGTGGAAAAGATTTTGAAAATGGGACCTTCACCACATATAAGAACCAAAGAGAGAGTCGAGGATGTAATGTATGATGTGGTAATAGCACTATTACCAGCTCTTCTCATGGCAATATATGTTTTTGGAATGAGGGCACTTACAGTAACAGTAACAGCGGTAATTTCTTGCATGGCAACAGAATGGCTTTGTCAGAAGGTAATGAAACAAGATATATCTATTTTTGATGGAAGTGCAATTATAACAGGAATATTGTATGCCTTTGTAATTCCAGCCTTCATGCCGATACCTTATGTAATAGTGGGATCTGTAGTTTCTATAGCTTTGGGTAAAATGGTTTTTGGAGGACTAGGACACAACATATTTAACCCTGCCCTTGTAGGGAGAGCTTTTGTCCAGGCATCTTGGCCAGTGGCAATAACAACTTTTTATTATGACGGGAATGCAGGTGCAACTGTTCTAGATGCAATGAAAAGAGGTCTTGATCTGGATACTTCTCTTTTGCAGGTGGGAAATCCTTATGTTAATGCGCTTGTAGGAAGAATGGGTGGATGTCTAGGTGAGACATCAGCGATAGCCCTTCTTATAGGTGGAGTTTATCTTATAAAGAAAAAGCAGGTTGATTGGAGGGTGCCGGCTATAATAATAGGAACGGTATTTGCTCTAACCGCTTTAGCAGGAGCAAATCCGTTTCTGCACATTCTTTCAGGTGGACTTTTCTTGGGAGCTTTCTTTATGGCTACCGACATGGTTACAAGCCCTTATACAGAGAAAGGTAAGATTTACTATGCTGTTGGAATAGGGATACTTATATCTGCAATCAGATTAAAAGGTGGGTATCCTGAAGGAACGGCATTTGCAATACTCATTATGAATGGAGTAGTTCCAATCATAAATAGGTATACCGCTCCGAAAAAATTCGGGGAGGTGGCGAAATAATGAATAGATTTGTACACTATGGACTTGTACTTCTTTCTATAGCTGCCATTTCTGCAGGTATACTGGCATCGGTAAATAATATGACAAAAGATGTAATTGCTGCAAATGCAAGGAAAGCTGTAAATGAAGCTAGAGTAAAAGTTCTTCCAGGAGCAGTTTCCTTTAATGAAGAAGAGAAGAAAAGTGTAGACGGTTTAGATTATGTACCAGGTTATAATGAGGGTGGACAAGTAGTTGGTTACGTAGTAACTGTAGCTCAGCCTGGTTATGCGGCGAATATAAATTTTGTTTTAGGTTTTGGATCAGAAGGAGATATCAAGGGAATTAATATAATTGGCCATCAAGAAACACCTGGATTAGGGTCTAAGATATCAGATCCAGATTGGCAGTCCCACTGGATAGGTAAAAAATTAGGATATGAGTTCAATAAATCCACAGATGCCTTTGCAGGAGCAACTATTTCTCCTCAAGCAGTTTACACTGGAATGATGAGAGCTCTTTCTACTTATGAAACTGAGGTGAAGAACTAATGGGTAAAAAAGAGATGAAAATACTCACTCAGGGACTCATAAAAGAGAATCCTGTATTCGTGTTACTTTTAGGACTATGTCCTACACTTGGAGTCACAAGCTCGGCAATAAATGGTCTGGCAATGGGACTGGCAACAATGGCTGTACTTGTGTGTTCGAACAGTATAATATCAGCTGTAAAAAAGAGTATTCCGGATAAGGTAAGAATCCCGGCATATATAATGGTAATAGCCTCACTGGTTACTATAGTAGAGATGATAATGAAAGCCTATGTACCTGCTCTGTATGCAGTACTCGGACTATTTATTCCTCTTATAGTTGTTAACTGTATAGTTTTGGGAAGAGCAGAGAGTTTTGCCGCTAAAAATGGAGTTTTCCTATCTTTCTTAGACGGAGTGGGAACAGGTCTAGGATTTGCTCTAGCACTTACTCTTCTTGGAGGAATAAGAGAGATACTTGGAAACGGGTCGCTGTTTAATATTTCATTTATTCCTGAAGGGTTTAGTCCTGCACTTATATTCATACTAGCGCCTGGAGCTTTTATAACTATAGGATGTATAATCGCAACGCAGAATTATATAAAGATGAGAAAAAGCGAGAAAATCCAGAATAGTGTGGAGGTGTAATCTGTGGATTTAGGAAATTTATTTTCAATAATTGTTGGTGCAATATTTATAAATAACTTTGTCTTTGCCAAATTCCTGGGTATTTGTCCTTTTATGGGTGTATCTAAAAAGGTGGAATCGTCTATAGGAATGGGTATGGCAGTTGCCTTTGTTATGACTCTGGCCTCTGCAGTTACTTGGATAGTTTACAAGTTCTTGTTGGTTCCATACGGGTTGGAATACTTACAGACGATAGCATTTATTTTGATAATAGCTTCCCTTGTACAATTTGTAGAGATGGCTATTCAAAAGACATCTCCTCATCTGTATAAAGCTTTGGGTGTATTTTTACCACTTATAACTACAAACTGTGCTGTACTAGGGGTTGCAATTCTTAATATTCAAGATGAATTGAACTTTATAGAAACAGTTGTAAATGGTTTTGCAGCTGCTATAGGATTTACTCTTGCTCTTGTTCTGCTGGCAGGAATTAGAGAAAGACTGGAATACGCTGATATACCTAGACCTTTCCAAGGAGTACCAATAGCATTTGTATCTGCAGGACTTCTTGCTATGGCGTTTATGGGATTCAGTGGAATGCAAATCTAGATTTTTGGGAGGTTAGTCAAAAATGGAAGCAATATTAATACCAATTTTGATATTGGGAGGGATAGGACTTTTTATGGGACTTTTCCTTGCCTTTGCATCAAAGAAATTTGAGGTAGAAGTCAATCCCAATGTTGAGAAAATAATGGAAGTTCTCCCGGGGATAAACTGTGGAGCATGTGGTTTTCCTGGATGTGCAGGTTATGCTGAAGCAATAGCTCTAGAGGGAGCAGAAATAACTGCCTGTGCCCCTGGAGGTGCAGCAGTTGTAGAGGCTGTAGCAACTATAATGGGTATGACTGCAGAGACTGGCGGAGAAAAGATAGTAGCAAGAGTGCTCTGTCAAGGTGATAACACAAGAACAACTAAACTTTATGACTTTGATGTGGAGCTTAAAAGCTGCGCAACTGCAATGTTGTATTTTGGAGGAGACAAATCCTGCTGGCATTCATGTCTAGGGTATGGAGATTGTGCAGCGGTATGTCCTGTAGATGCAATAAGAATAACAGATAAGGGTGTAGCTGTCATAAATGAAGACAAGTGTGTATCGTGTGAGAAGTGTGTCAAAGAGTGCCCAAAAAGGGTTATATCTATGACTCCTCAAAGTCAAAAAGTTACGGTATTATGCTCTTCAAGAGAAAAGGGTGCAGTTGCTAGAAAGAACTGTAGTGTTGCTTGTATCGGTTGTGGTGTCTGTGTAAGGTCTTGTCCAGTAGATGCTATAGACTTGAAAAATAACCTTGCAAAGATAGATTCTGAAAAATGTATTCAGTGTGGTCTTTGTGCAATAAAATGCCCGACCAATGCAATAACAAG
Organism: uncultured Ilyobacter sp.; assembly: GCF_963663625.1. Classification (NCBI taxonomy): domain Bacteria; kingdom Fusobacteriati; phylum Fusobacteriota; class Fusobacteriia; order Fusobacteriales; family Fusobacteriaceae; genus Ilyobacter; species uncultured Ilyobacter sp. Next base: position 55,580 of record NZ_OY760437.1, read on the forward strand.
TGAAGTAAAAGAGATAAAAAAGGCTGAGATAATCGAAGAAAAATGCGTGGGATGTACAGCCTGTGCAAGGGTCTGCCCTGTGGATGCTATAGAGGGAGAGGTAAAGCAAAAGCACAAGGTGATAGAAGAAAAATGTATCGGCTGTCAGCTTTGCTACGAAAAGTGTAAATTTGGTGCAATAAAAATAAATGTTACTGAAAAAAATGAAAATTAATTAAAATGGAAGGCTGCATTAATGCAGCCTTCCATTTTATAATTTCTGGAATTTTAAATTTTTATGGATTCAGTACCTTTTTCAAGAGCTTTTTTATGAAGAGATAGAAGTTTGGTTTTCTCACTGTCAAAAACTTTTGATAAGGCCACAAGAATTCCTTTTTCATCAATTGACTTTGTCAAAGCTAGATAGGCTCCTAGCATGACGAGGTTAGAATCCTTTTCAACTCCACATTCAGATGCGATTTCATTAGCGGGAATATAATATACTTCAAGATCCTTCCGAGAGGCTTTATCGGAGACGAGAGAGCTATTAATCAAAAGTCTACCTCCCGGAGCAAGTGATATTTCAAATTTCTCCATGGAGGGTTTGTTCATAACAATGGCAAAGTCTGCATCTCTTGAAACTATAGGGGATCCGATAGGCTCATCTGAGAGGATAACATGGCAGTTGGCAGTCCCACCTCTCATCTCTGGTCCATAGGAGGGTAACCAAGAGACTTGTCTATCATGGAGCATTCCTGCATATGCTATGAGCTTCCCGAGAACCATAACTCCCTGTCCGCCAAATCCGGCACAGATTATTTTTTCTGTCATGCTAGTCCACCTCTCTTTCGTTAGATTTTATTACCCCTAAAGGATAGTAAGGGACCATGTTGTCCTTAACCCATTGGAGAGCCTCTATAGGGGTCATACCCCAATTTGTAGGACAGGTGGATAGGACTTCTACAATTGTAAAGCCCTCTCCTTTTATCTGAAGCTCAAATGCTTTTTTTATAGCTTGTTTTGCCTCTCTCACGTGCTTTGGATCATGAACAGACACCCTAACTACATAGACAGCCCTTTCTAAAGTAGCAAGAATCTCTGACATTCTGATAGGCATTCCGTGAATTTTTTTATCTCTTCCGTAGGGAGATGTAGTGGCTTTCTGACCGATGAGAGTAGTGGGTGCCATCTGACCACCAGTCATCCCGTATACAGCATTATTTACAAAAATTGTAGTGAAGTTTTCACCTCTGAGAGCGGCATGTATTATCTCTGCACAACCTATAGAAGCCAAGTCTCCATCTCCCTGGTAGGTGAAAACAGCACAATCTAAATTGACTCTTTTTATACCTGTTGCCACGGCAGGAGCCCTTCCATGAGGTCCTGCCTGCATATCACAATTGAAATATTTATACGAAAGGGCGGAGCAGCCTACAGAAGCGACCCCTATACTTTTATCTAAAACGTCAAGTTCCTCTAAAACCTCACCTACAAGTCTGTGTATTATCCCGTGAGTACATCCTGGACAATAGTGGGTTACTGCATCTGTCAATCCCTTTGTCTTTTGGAAAACCATTGTCATCACTGCCCACCTCCAAGAATGTTTTCTATTTTATCAATTATCTCCTGAGGTGTAGGAATAACTCCCCCTGTTCTGCCATAAAAGTGAACAGGAATACGTCCTTCTACTCCTAGCCTCACATCTTCTACCATCTGCCCAGTGCTCATTTCAACAGTCAAGACAGCCGTGACTCTCTCAGGGAGGGTTTTCAGTATATGATATGGAAATGGAAAAAGAGTTATAGGTCTCAAAATACCAACATTTATACCCTTATTTTTTAAAGTTTCCACGGCACTTTTTAGAATCCTGGAGGTTGTGCCGTAAGCCACTGCAACAATGTCGGCATCTTCCATATTGTACTCCTCCCACCGACATTCTTTTTCACTTATGAGATCCATCTTTTTTTTGATTTCCAGGATGTGCTTTTCCAGCCTATAAGAATCAAGGTCCAAAGAGGTTATGATATTCGGTTCTCTTTTACCTCTTGTACCTGTGGTAGCCCAATTTTTTTCAGGACCAATTTTTTGGGTGAAACCTTTGAACTCAATAGCCTCCATCATCTGACCGATCATACCGTCTGCTAAGATCATGACTGGAGTTCTGTAGGCGTCAGCTACATCAAAAGCTGTGTGGATTAGGTCGACAGCCTCCTGGATGTTTGCAGGGGCAAAAACAGGAAGGCGGTAATCTCCGTGTCCTCCACCTTTAACAGCCTGAAAATAATCAGCCTGAGCAGGCTGTATTCCGCCGAGTCCAGGTCCCGCTCTCATAACATTTATGATGAGACATGGAAGCTCAGCACCTGCTATGTAGGATATTCCCTCTTGCTTTAGGGATATTCCCGGAGAGGAGGAAGATGTCATAACCCTAGCTCCTGAACCTGCAGCTCCAAAGACCATATTTATAGCGGCAATTTCTGACTCAGCCTGGACAAAGATCCCCCCTGCTAGAGGAAGTTCCCTAGACATATACTCAGGTATTTCATTTTGGGGAGTAATAGGATATCCGAAAAAAAATTTACATCCAGCTCTAATTGCAGCTTCAGCCATGGCTTCATTACCTTTCATTAAAACTTTTGCCATCTGAAAACCTCCTTTCAATTAAGTTTTCTCTACTCTTATTACAAGGTCAGGACACATTATTGCACAGTTTCCACATCCGATGCATTTATCAGGATCACTTACTCCGGCGGGATTGTAACCTTTTGAGTTGATTTTATTTTTTTGAAGGAACACAATACTTACGGGGCAATATACAGTACATAGTCCACAGCCCTTACAGCGATCCTCATTAAAAGTAACGGTACCTTTTCCCATTTTCAACCTCCTTTCAATGGAAATAGTTTTTCACTAGCTGTTTTTAATTAAGTTTTACGCAGTGATTTCTCTCTTCCCTTCTTTAAATTACATTATCTTAGATATTATGTAAATTTAATTAAATGCAATTAAAAAAAGACCCTTTAAAGGGTCTTTTGGAAACAATATGTGAAAAAATAATATTTGGAAACTTTAAAGGGTATTTTCTTTAACTTTTAACTTATAATTTTGAAACTTAAATACCAAAAAACTGCTTAGTGGCACAAGATATAAATAAAATGCATATGGAATGTAGGAATAAAAATTGACCTTTAAAGTCTCAGTGGGAACAAAGGCAGCAATGTTCCATGGTATCAGGGGAGCTATCACAATTGATGTATTTTCAAGGTCTAAAGCTAATTTATCCTTACCGTAGCCAAGTTTTTTATATGCATCTTTTAGAAATTGCTCTGTCAACACAGTAGATATGGTCTGGCTGCATCCGAATATTCCCGTCAGGATACTTGTTATGATTGTGCATGAAAATAACTCGAATCTATTTTTAGACTTGAGGCTTATTCCATGGAATTTTTCAAGCATAGCTGTTCTGTTGAATATTCCTGCTAAAGAGCAGGATATAAAAACTACAACTCCTGCTTTTATCATGGAAACTATCCCTCCGCGATTTAAAATATTTCCTATTTTAACACTGTTTTCTAATTTGAATCCAAAAATAGAAAAGTTTATAACCTCTAAAAGAGTGTGGTTTTGGAGGAAAATAGATATGAAAACAGCCGAAATTATACTGATGGTCATGGATTTTTTAACATTTACCTTAAAGAGAGATGCTACAAATATTATGGCTGCAGGAATAAGTGGAACTAAACCTATGCTAAAAGCCTCTTTCATGCTTCCCCCTATATTTTCCTGAGTGAAAACTATGGGATTGTCAAAGGACAGGATAAAATAAAAAATAGATGAAATAATCAGTGGCAATACTCCTGTTTTAAGCATGTTCTTTATGTTTGTATAGAGGTCTGTTTCTGTGAGATTAGCTATTAGAATGGCGCTAGATGACATAGGAGAGCATCTGTCTCCAAAGTATGCCCCAGACATAATAGCTCCTGTCACTATGGCAAGGTTTATATTTCCGGCTTTTGCCATTACTATTATAGCTACGCCTATTGTACTGGCAGTACCAAAGGAGGTTCCTAGTAGTAATGATACGAACGAAACAATAAGAAAGGTATAAATAATAAAAAAGTTTGGATTCATAAATTTTATTCCATAGTACACAATGGTCGGAATGGTCCCTGCAGCGATCCATAGAGAGGTAAGAATACCAATAAGTGAAAAAACTTGGAGAACAATAAATGATTTTTTTCCACCGTCAAAAATCATTTTTATGACATCTTTTATATAGTAACCTCTTTTTATGGAAAGAAGGGAAAAGATAAAAAGAGCTATAAACAATGGATAGCCTATAAAGATCTTATTTATGACAGAAAAAATCAAAAGAGAAAAAATAAAAGCCATACTTATTAAAATATCCATGGGTCCTCCTAAAATTATAATACTCAAAGTGATTTTAACTTTAAAAAAATTTAAAATCAACCATTATTTAATTTATAAATGTTGGGATAGAGGGACCTTATATCGTTAAAATAGGTGGCAGGTATTATTGGAATATGATAGTATTTATATAGTTGAAAATCAATGAATGAAAATATTAAGGAGGGAATTAAAATGGGTAAAAGAGTAATAAATACAGAGAAGGCACCTGCAGCTTTAGGACCGTATTCTCAGGCTATAGAGGTCAATGGAATGTTGTTTGTATCGGGTCAGATTCCATTTGTGCCAGAGATGATGACGTGTATTTCTGATGATATACAGGAGCAGACAAAGCAATCTCTAGAAAATGTAAAGGCTGTTCTAGAAGAGGCGGGATATTCTCTGAAAGATGTTGTAAAGGCTGGACTTTTTATAAAAAATATGGATGATTTTGCAAAGATAAATGAGGTTTATAATGAATATCTAGGGGATGTAAAACCTGCTAGAGCATGTGTTGAAGTAGCGAGACTTCCTAAGGATGTGAAAATAGAGATAGAGGTAATAGCTGTAAAAGGTTAAGGCTGAGTTAGCAGCTTTTTTTATAGCTTATTTTATTAAGTATAAGAAGTTCATTTGAAAGTAATAATAAAGATAGGTAAATTACTGCATAAAAGAAAGAGTCTGAATCCATAAAAGAATTGATGGAATATGATATTCCTCTTCAGCAGAGGAATATCTCAAAACTGGCATGATAAATAAAATTTTATTATTGATTATATACAAAAGGATTCCTTTGTTTATTTAACTTCTGTAAGTTTTGAAAGTTCTATTCGGAAATTTCTTCCGTTGATCTCTCCTACATATATAGATGCTTTAAAATTTCTTGTGGACCTAGCAGGGAGATTATAAAATGTAGGAGAAGAAACCAAGATCTCTCTGCCATTGTTTACTTCGGGATCTTTGAAATAAATATCAAAGGTAACAGTAAGAGTTTTGCTGCTTCTATTTTCCATAAGTCCAGAGAAATGACGATAATGATTATTTTTTCTGTTTAATTTTGCATCGGTGATTCGAACCTTACCAAAATTAAAAGAATATCTTGAAGTTTCTCCCAGTGCAAGAGAAAAACTAATTATAAAAGTAATCAGTAATATAAGGTTTTTCATAATATTCTGCCTCCTTTTTGAAAATTTAATCAAATTAAATATACTCAAAAATAAATTCACCTCCTTCAACTTTTTTTTGAGCCGTTTTTATTGAAGGAAAAAATCTCAAATTGTGTTAAAATAAAGGTGGAAAATTATTTGAGAGGTGACCAATGAAAAAGTTTATAATAGAACCCCAGTACAGTAACTATAAGATATCTCAGTATCTCAGAGAGGTGCAAGGGTATTCAGGAAGAAGTTTGAGAAATATAGAGTGTTATCTAGATGGGAAAAGGGTAAAACCAACAAAAAAGTTGAGAAAGCTCAACCGTCTTGTAGTAAAGGAAAAAGATAAGGGAACCGATATGAGGCCTATAAAGATGGATTTGAATATAGTTTATGAGGATAATAACCTCATGCTTATAGATAAAGAACCTTATATTATAGTACATCCAACACAAAAAAAGGTAGATAAAACCCTAGCCCACGGGATAATTCATTATATACAAGAGAAAACAGGAAAGATTTTAGCCCCAAGATTTTACAATAGGCTTGATATGAATACAACAGGAATTATAGTAGTGGCGAAAAATGCTTATACCCAGGCCTTCTTGCAGGACAAGGCAGAGGTGAAAAAATATTATCAGGCTATTGTAAAAGGTATAGTGGAAAAAGATGAGTTTATGATAGAAAAACCAATTGGAAAAGAGGGGGATGAACTCAGAAGAAAAGTAATGTCGATTGAGAATGGTGGTCAAGATGCCAAAACCTTTGTAAAAGTCATAAAAAGGTATCCTGAAAAAGATCTCACTCTTGTGGAGTTAGAGTTGTTTACTGGAAGAACTCACCAAATAAGGGCACATATGGAGTCAGAGGGTCATCCTATACTAGGAGACGAACTATACGGCGCCAAGGACGAGAGGGCAAAAAGGCAGATGTTGCATTCTTATAAGTTAGAATTTACTAATCCAGATACCTTGCTTCAGGAAATTATAGAAATAGATCTGCCAGAGGATATGAAGAAGATTTTAAAGTGAAAAAAGGTTATCAATTGACCACGAAAAAGTTCAATTTTAAACCCTATAGTATAATTGACAAAGGGTAGAAATTAGTATATAGTTTATTGTGTAGAGGGTGATCAAAAAGTGTACACAAAAAATGAGTAATTTACATTCACCCATTAAAAACCGACAAAAAAATTTACATAAAACTGAATTTATTATATCAAGGGGGTATTTTTAAAATGGCAGTAAAAGTTGCAATTAACGGATTTGGAAGAATTGGAAGACTAGCTTTAAGATTAATGACTAAAAATCCTGAGTTTGAAGTAGTGGCGATCAATGACTTAACAGACGCAAAGATGTTAGCTCACCTATTCAAATATGATACAGCTCAAGGAAGATTTAACGGAGAGATCGAAGTTAAAGAGGGAGCTTTCGTAGTAAACGGAAAAGAGATAAAAGTATTCAGCCAAAGAAATCCACTTGACTTACCTTGGGGAGATCTAGGAGTAGATATCGTACTTGAGTGTACTGGTTTCTTCGCTACAAAAGAGAAGGCATCTGCTCACATTACTGCAGGAGCAAAAAAAGTTGTTATATCAGCTCCAGCTGATGCTGAGACTCCTACAGTTGTATTCAATGTAAACCATGACATTCTTACAGGAGAAGAAACTGTAATATCAGGAGCTTCTTGTACAACTAACTGTCTTGCTCCAATGGCAAAAGTATTAAACGACGAGTATGGAATAGTTGAAGGATTAATGACAACAATTCATGCATATACTGGAGACCAAAATACATTAGATGCACCTCATGCAAAAGGTGACTTAAGAAGAGCAAGAGCTGCTGCCGCAAACATCGTTCCTAACACAACTGGAGCTGCAAAAGCAATTGGTTTAGTTATTCCTGAATTATCTGGAAAATTAGACGGAGCTGCTCAAAGAGTACCTGTACCAACTGGTTCATTAACTGAATTAATAACTGTATTAGGAAAGTCTGTAACTGTAGAAGAAGTTAATGCTGCAATGAAGGCCGCTGCAAACGAATCTTACGGATACACTGAAGAATTCTTAGTATCAAGCGATATCATAGGAATCGAATACGGATCGTTATTTGATGCAACTCAAACTAAAGTAATGACAGTAGATGGAAAGCAGTTAGTTAAGACTGTATCTTGGTATGATAACGAGATGTCTTATACAGCTCAATTAATAAGAACTTTAAAGTACTTCGTAGAAATTTCTAAATAATTTAATAAAAATAAATAGCGGAGACCTTGGTTTCCGCTTTTTTTTACAGAGTTTATAAATATTACTCAAAAAAACAGGAGGAAATCTAATGGCAAAGAAAATCATAACTGATTTAGAATTAAAAGGTAAAAAGGTTTTAATGAGAGTAGACTTCAACGTACCTTTAAAAGACGGAAAAATAACAAATGATAATAGAATAACTGCGGCTCTTCCGACAATAACTCATGCACTAGAGCAAGGAGCAGCGGTAATAGCTTTTTCTCACCTTGGGAGAGTAAAAACAGAAGAAGATAAAGCCAGCAAATCAATGGCTCCTATCGCAGCAAGATTAGAAGAAGTTTTAGGTAAAGAGGTTAAATTTGTACCTGCAACAAGAGGGGTAGAACTTGAAGCTGCTGTGTCTGAGTTAAAGCCAGGAGAAATCATGATGTTTGAAAATACAAGATTTGAAGACATCGATGGTAAAAAGGAATCTAAAAATGATCCTGAATTAGGTAAATACTGGGCTTCCCTTGGAGATGTTTTTGTAAATGATGCATTTGGAACGGCTCACAGAGCACATGCTTCAAATGTAGGAATAGCGTCGAACATCGAAGAATCTGCAGCAGGTTTCCTTATGGAAAAAGAGATCAAATTCATAGGTGGAGCAGTAGATGCACCTGAAAGACCACTTGTTGCAATTTTAGGTGGAGCTAAAGTTTCAGATAAAATCGCTGTTATTGAAAACCTTATAGCTAAGGCAGATAAGATAATCGTCGGTGGAGGAATGATGTTTACATTCCTAAAGGCAAAAGGATTAAACATAGGAAAATCTCTTTGTGAAGAGGATAAGCTTGATCTAGCTAAAGAGCTTATGGAAAAAGCTGGAGACAAATTAATACTTCCAATAGATACTGTAGCTGCAAAAGCATTTTCTGCTGATGCAGAGCACAGAACAGTGGCAGTAGCAGATATGGCAGACGATGAAATGGGGCTTGATATCGGAGCAGCTTCTGTAGAGCTATTTACAAAAGAACTAAAAGGGTCAAAAACTGTAGTTTGGAACGGACCTATGGGAGTGTTTGAAATGGCGGCTTTTGCAAAAGGAACTATAGGAGTTTGCGAAGCTATAGCCAATCTTGAGGGAGCAACTACAATCATCGGAGGAGGAGATTCTGCTACAGCTGCGATACAACTAGGATATGCAGATAAGTTTACTCATATCTCTACTGGTGGGGGAGCATCTCTTGAGTACTTAGAAGGAAAATTACTTCCAGGAGTAGAATCAATTTCTGATTGCTAATTAGAGGATAATAATTATTTTATCAAGGTGCGGCTTCGGCCGCACTTTTTGTTTTTTTATTTTTTGAGCATATGCATTAAATCTTAAAAAATACAAGTTTTGTAAAATATATTTTTCTATAAAAAAAATCTTTTACTTGAAACTTAATGTATCAAGAGCTATATAAAGTAGAGGGATAAAAATAAAAAATGAAATATACTAAAAGGAGATGGATTATGAAAAGAAAATTTTATATGCTCTCAGGAGCAGCATTGTTATTAGCACTAACAGCATGCAGCAGTGGAGAGATCAAGAAAGAAAATAAGGTAGCTTTAGAAAAATCAAAAGATTTTAGTTTAGTAATAGCTCATATCAATGACACTCACGGAAGGGTTGAAGAGGGTAAATACGACGGAATGGGATTTCCTAGAATTTCAACGGTATTGAATGACCTCAGAAGGGAAAATGACAATGTTCTTTTTCTTGATGCGGGAGATACGTTACATGGTACGACATTTGCAACTTTATCTAAGGGACAGTCTGTTGTAGAGATATTAAATTACATGAAGCTGGATGCGAGTACCCCTGGAAATCATGATTTTAACTACGGAAAAGATAGATTGAAAGAGCTTGAGAAACTTGCAGATTATGAAATTCTAGGGGCAAATGTAATAACCAAAGACGGTGGAAAGTTTATTGAACCTTATATTATAAAAAATATAGATGGTGTAAGTATAGGTGTTTTTGGTATAGCTACTCCAGAGACAACGTACAAGACCAATCCTAAAAATGTAGATGGGATAGTATTTGGTGACCCTGTGGAGTACTCAAAAAAAACAGTTCAGGAGCTCAAATCAAAGGGAGCAGACTTTATAATAGCACTTACCCATTTAGGTATGGATGAGAGTACAAAGGACGGCCTCAAAAGTACAGATTTAGCTAATTCTGTAGATGGCATAGACCTAATAATTGATGGACACAGTCATACAAAGTTAGAAGCTGGACTTGTAGTAAATAGAACAACAATCGTCCAGACAGGTGAATATGACAAAAACATGGGAATAGTTGATGTGAAGGTGGAAAATGGAGTCACAACAATAAATCCTAAACTGATAAGTAAGGAAGAGGCTCTTGGTAAAATAATTGAAAGGGAGATAGCTATTGAAATAACAGAGAGATTGAAGGTCAATGAGGATTACCTAATAAAGAAGGGCGACACACTCTCTGAAATATCATACTCTACAAAAGTTCCTATGAATGAGCTGGCTATGATGAATGGAATAAGCAATGTGGACCTGATATATAGAGGCAATACAATAATGGTTCCGGTGGAAAAAAATATAACAAAGACAGTAACTCAAACAGAAAAAGTTAAAGTTGGTGGGATAGAAGAGGATTTAGAACTTGTAAAATTAATTGATAATATAAAAACTGATCAGAAAAAAATAACCGATGTAAAAATAGGGAAAACACCTGTGACATTAAATGGAGAGCGTGAATTTGTAAGGACAGGAGAAACCAACCTTGCCAATATGATAACTGAAGCAATGCTTTGGAAGACAGGTGCAGATATAGCTCTCACAAATGGAGGAGGGATAAGAGCCTCTATACCTGCAGGTGAAATAACAGTGGGAGAGATAATCTCAGTCCTTCCTTTTGGAAACTACGTAGTTACCAAGGAGATCAAAGGAAGTGAGGTTATAGAGGCTATAGAACACGGTATATCAGACTATCCAGCCACAAAAGGAGCATTTCCTCAGATAGCTGGAATGAGAGTGAAATTTGATCCGTCCAAAGCGCCTGGTGAAAGAGTAGTAGAGGCTGCAATGAATGGCGGAGAAAAGATTATTTCTGATGCAAAGTATTTAGTTGCTACTAATGATTTTATAGCTGCTGGAGGGGACGACTATAAAATGTTTAAAGGTAAACCTGAATTTGGTAATTTTGAGAGTCTTGACGAGATCCTGATTGATTATATAAAGGTTATGGGGATAACAGAAAGAGAAAAAGACGAAAGAATAATTGTTATTAAATAATGCAAGCAGGCTCTGAGTTTTCTCGGAGCCTAACTTTTTATTTTTTTAAATTTTCTGATGGAAATGTAAAAAAAGAGTTGACTAGAATCTGAAATTATGCTATTATTAATCTTGTCCTGAGTAAAAAAAATAACGGAGCATAGCGCAGCCCGGTAGCGCACCTGCCTTGGGAGCAGGGGGTCGCAGGTTCAAATCCTGCTGTTCCGACCATTTTTGCGGGAATAGCTCAGTTGGTAGAGCGTCAGCCTTCCAAGCTGAATGTCGCGAGTTCGACCCTCGTTTCCCGCTCCAACTTTGTGCCTGTAGCTCAGCTGGATAGAGCAACGCCCTTCTAAGGCGTGGGTCAGGAGTTCGAATCTCTTCAGGCACGCCATTTGTATTCAGGCAAAAATATATGGTGAGCGTAGTTCAGTTGGTAGAGCGCGAGTTTGTGGTACTCGTTGTCGCGGGTTCGAGCCCCGTCGTTCACCCCATATAATATGCGTCACTAGCTCAGTTGGTAGAGCACACGACTTTTAATCGTGTTGTCACAGGTTCGATCCCTGTGTGACGCACCACTCAAATGCGGGGGTGGCGGAATTGGCAGACGCGCTAGACTTAGGATCTAGTGTCTTCGACGTGGGAGTTCAAGTCTCCCCCTCCGCACCACAAGAATTCAAGAGCAGCTTTTCGAGGCTGTTTTTTTATTTTTTGGAACTTGAATTGTATAAGTCAATATTTCATTTTAATAACAGGGAATATGTGAGAATAAAAAAAATCCGGAAAACAGTATTCCGAATTTTTTTACTTAAAGAGTTATTTTATTCAATCTTTCCTCTATTTTTTCCAGTACCATTTCCGGTTTCAGCTCAAGCATACACTTGAAATGCCCTTTAGGACATTTCTTTCCTCCGTGGAGTCCGCAGGGTCTGCACGTAAGTCCGCTGTTTTCTATTATCTGGCTATTTTTGGACCATGGATAGAATCCAAGCTCTTTCACAGTGGCTCCAAAAATGGCTATGATATGGGTGTTTTCCCAGGCTGAGGCTATGTGTATAGGGGATGAGTCATTGGTCAAAATAAGGTGGCATCTTCTTGTGACCTCTGCAACTTCTAGAAGGGATGTCTTTCCTATTAGGTTGACTGTCTTATCGGTCTCTTTTATATTTAGGAGAAGTTCTTCTCGACCCCCTATAAGGACTATAGCCGTATCCTCTCTTTTGGAAAGTTCCTCGATTACATTATTGAAGTATTCAAGGGGCCATTGTTTGGTAAACCATTTGCTTCCAGGAGCAAGAGCGACAATTTTTTTATTTTCAAGATGGTTTTCTGACCAGATTTCGTCTATTCTAGTTTTCTCGGATTTTCCAGGGAACAACTCTATGCCATAATACTTATAATGATTATCCTCAACAAAGGATAGTAATTTTTCAACTTCATGCTTATTTTTGTCATAATGCACTTTTTTGTTAAAAAACAGTTTGCCTGTTGCATTGTCGTATCCAACTCTATCAGGAGCCCCTGTAAGCCAAGTAAGTACAGAACTTCTGAGATACCTATGAGGAGTGATTATCATGTCAAAATTTTTGTACTTTAATCTTTTTCCCAAAAGAAGAAGCCCTTTGAGACCCTTGTGCTCACCTCTTTTATCATATTCGATTATCTCGGCCAAGTTTGGATTGTTTCTGAGAATGGTTGCCCCTAGAGGAGTTGTGACGTAGGTTATACTACTATCCGGATATCTCTCTTTGAGCTTTTTTATAAGAGGAGTAGACAGGACAATGTCCCCTATAAAGGCTGTATGTATAATTAAAATTTTCATATTTTCGCCTCCTTCTCCACCAATTTTTTAATTACAGTATTAACAATTTTATTTTTTATTTCACTATTGTAGCTGTCAAAATGTTTGTTAGAGTAGTCCTCTTTAGGGTTGTTTTCATCGGGAATTATATATTCGACATCCTTCCACCCAAAAACCCCCCATCGAACAGGATGCTGTGTTTTTTTGTTTGGATATATAGCCACGATACTTCTTTTCATAGATGCTGCTATATGAGTGGGACCAGTTGATCCACCCAGATACAGGTCAGCTTTTGAGATTATTGCAGCCAGGTTCAGTAAATCTCCTCCATTTGCAAAGAGAAATATTCCATTTTTTCCAATTTTTTTAACAATTTCCTCGCCCCTATCTTCTTCAGAGATATGACATGTGATGATGATATTTATAAGCGATATCTTTTCTTTTATCTCTTTTAGAAGATCTACATACTCCTCATCAGAAATATTTTTGGCAGAACCTCCCATAAATGGATTGATTATGAGAACCGGACCATCTATATTATTTTCCATCATAAAAACCTCTGCTGCTTTTTCATGTCTGTTCTCTAAAAATATGGTGTTATTTATCTCATATTTTTTTTCAAATAACTCAGGGTCAAGTTTCTTTATGAGGTCAAGATTGTATTCTGCCTCATTTTTTACAGAGAGAGACCTTTTTTGACGTATCCCCTTGTTATATGTAAAAATAGAGTTAAGTTTTGAGATAGGTCCTATTTTCCACTTGGCTTTGCTGGCTTTGGCCAGTTTTGACACAAAACCATCGTTGTAGAGAGCTATGAAAACATCGGCGTTAAAGTGTTTTATTTTTTCTATCAGATCCTTCTGTCTGTAGTCATCTATTTTTATAACACGATTTATACAAGGTAGATTTTTAACGATCTCATAATTATATTTTCTTACGAGAACCGTTATATCTGAATTAGGATACATTTTCCTGAGCATATAAAAACTAGGGATTGAAAGCACCAAGTCCCCTATTTTATCTGTTCTAGACACTATTATTTTTTTTATTTCCACAAAGATCACCCTTAGCTTTTTTTATTTTCTAGATAGGATCCGTTTTTGTACATCTCTCTCAATTTAAAATACTTTGTCATTGAATACATAGAACTGGTACAGGCTATGACAAACCCCTCGACACCATCTAAAAATCCAAGTCTGAAAAAATACATCCTGAAAAATTTATACATTGGATTGAAGACTATTTTCAAGGTCCCGGATTTTTTTCCCCTCCGATAATACTCCTCAGCTCCTAAGGTTGTATATCGATTGAATCTATCAAAGTAATCCTTCAGTGTTAGATATGAATAATGATTTATTTTTTCTTTTATTTTTCCAATTTCAAGTTTTGTTATATATTCTTCATGGACTAGGTTATCACTGACTTCAACACTTCCGTTTTTCCAGAGTCTTGTGGCGTACTGGTTGCTCCATCCACCGTATTTTAGTTCTTTTCCAAAACATACGGAGCATCTGTTTATTTGGTAGACCTCGTAATCATAGGTCCCTTTTTTTATATCTTTTAATCTTTCTATAAGATCTTCAGAGAGTTCCTCGTCTGCATCTATAAGCAGTATCCAGTCTCCGCTACATTTTTCGATGACTGAGTTTTTTTGAGGACCAAACCCCTTCCACTCCTCATCGTAGACCTTGGCTCCGAAACTACGGGCTATTTCCACAGTTCTGTCACTACTGTTACTGTCTACAATTACGATTTCATCTGCAATTTTAGCAGCAGCTTCTAGAGTAACCGGAAGGATTTTTTCTTCATTAAATGTTATTATTCCAACGGATAGTTTCATCATCACTCACCCTATAATTATTTATCAGCTAATTATAGCAACTAAAGTAGCATTTGGCAACTTTACAAAAAACAGAAAAGACCGAGCAGGGTAACTCGGTCTTTTCAATAGGTCATTCATGGTTTCTCAAAAGAAACACCTGAGTGGGTAGCCCAGGATTTGAATCATATAGACTTAAAAAAAGGGGGGCTTAAGTTCTACATGGAATATATCAATGGTGCCTAGAAGTGGATTCGAACCACCGACCGCTCGGGTATGAACCGAGTGCTCTAGCCAACTGAGCTATCTAGGCATATTTGGTGGCGGGGGCAGGATTTGAACCTACGACCTTCGGGTTATGAGCCCGACGAGCTGCCAGACTGCTCTACCCCGCGTCACTAATTTGTTGCAAAGATAAATCATGAAATTTTGGTGGCGGGGGCAGGATTTGAACCTACGACCTTCGGGTTATGAGCCCGACGAGCTGCCAGACTGCTCTACCCCGCGTCACTTTTCTATGAGGAAAACATGATTTTTTTCTTTTGGAACAAGATTAATTATATTATACCGATAAAGATAAGTCAACATTTTTTTATAATTTTTTATAAAATTTTATAATTTATTTTGCTGTATTTTTCAATCTATGATCTTTGTATAGTATTTTTTAACTTTTTTAAGGTATTCAGATTCTAGTTTGCCACCTTGATCATTCTTTAACTCATTGACCCTTCCAGCTCCTAGGTTATATGCCATGATACCATCAGAGACATTTGAAAAATAAATAATCTGTTTTAAAAGGTAATAGGTTCCGTAGTAGACGTTCCTCTCAATATCCAGCAGGTCATTTTTTTTTATTTTTTTTTTATCTATTTTTTCACCGATATCTTTACCAACATTGTAGGTGAGCTGCATGAGACCATAGGCTGGATCAGTAGAGATAACATCTGGTCTGTAGCTACTTTCTACCATTATCATAGACGCAATTATTTCCCATCCGATACCGGTTTCATTATGAACGTCATAAAGAGCTTTGGCTACAGCCAAAGCTTCTTTTTCGTTTATATTCTCCCTGCTTATCTCTTTTACCTTCTCGAGAATGAGCTTAAATTTTTTAAGTTCTTCAATTTCATTTTTTTGTTTTTCAATTATGGTTTCATTATTTTTTATTTTTTCCATGTATTTCATCTCTTTTTTCTTTTCATTCAACTGAATTTGAAGAACCTGGTTTTTTAGGCTCTTTATTGTCATCTCTTTTTTATAAAGGCTAAAAAGGAGAAGCACTGTAAGCACAAAAAACAATAAAACTGAAATTAACTTCATATTATCCTTGTTCGAATTTTTCATATGAGGATATGGATATAGTCTAGTTTTTTCCATGCCACCCCTCCTCCTTAAAATAATATAATTTTCAGAATTTATTTAGAAGAAAATCCGGCATAAGCCGGATTTTTATGCTTTTTCAAACTGGTCTTTTCCAACTCCGCAAAGTGGACACACCCAATCTTCAGGAATATCTTCAAATTTTGTACCAGGTTCTACACCAGAATCAGGATCCCCTGTTTCAGGATCATATACATATCCACATACAACACATACCCATTTATCCATATATTATTCCTCCTTGAATTTAATGCTCATATTTTTTTTATGCTTTTTCAAACTGGTCTTTTCCAACTCCGCAAAGTGGACACACCCAATCTTCAGGAATATCTTCAAATTTTGTACCAGGTTCTACACCAGAATCAGGATCTCCTGTTTCAGGATCATATACATATCCGCATACAATACATACCCATTTTTCCATTTTATTGTTCCTCCTTAATTTTAATAGTTATATTTTTTCGAAGTGGTCTTTTCCAACACCACAAAGTGGACATATCCAGTCTTCAGGGATATCCTCAAAGGCTGTTCCAACCTCTATACCTGCATCAGGATCACCTATTACAGAATCATAAACATAACCACATACAACACATGCCCATTTTTCCATCTCTTGACCTCCATTTTTAGTAATCAGTTTCTTTTAATTCAAAAAAGGCCTTTGGTGCATTACATACTGGACAAGTCTCAAGAGCAAGCTTCCCTTCATGTACGTATCCGCATTTTCTGCATTTCCAACGAACTTTATCTTCTCTTTCAAATACCATATTTTTCTCTATATTTCCTGCTAATTTCAAATATCTGTTTTCGTGTTCTACCTCTACCTTAGAGATCATTCTGAAAACGGCAGCCACTTCAGGGAAGCCCTCTTCCTGAGCTATTTTTGCAAAGGTAGGATAAAGTTCGGTATGTTCCTCATGTTCTCCTGCAGCGGCCATCTTTAGGTTTTTAAGGGTGTTACCTACATATCCAGCAGGATATGCTGCATCGATCTCTAAGTTGTCTCCTCTGTCTAAGAAGGAGAAAAACCTTCTGGCGTGTTCTTTTTCATTTTCAGCTGTTTCCAAAAAAAGTTCTGCTATCTGCTCGTACCCTTCCTCTTTGGCTCTTTCTGCAAAAAAAGTATACCTCATTCTTGCCTGGGATTCCCCAGCAAAAGCCTTTAAAAGATTTTTTTCAGTTTTAGTTCCTTTGATTGACATCCATGACCCCCTTTGAATTATGCTTCCTGAGTAGAATTTACAAATGTTCTTGTCATAAGCTCCCTGTCGATCATAAAAAGACCGGCCCCTTTACCATCTATCATTTTCAACTGCTCTAGTAACCCTTGAGCAGTAGCTTCCTCTTCTACCTGCTCCTTCACAAACCATTGTAGCATATTTGTTGTAGCATGATCTCTCTCTTCATAAGAGATATCTACAATATTATTTATAGAATCAGTTATAAATTTTTCATGGTCACAAGTTTCTTCGAAAACTTCAATAACGTCTTTCCAGTCTAATTTTACATCATCGATAGGCTTAAGCTTAGCTCTACCCCCTCTTTCCATTATATAATCAAATATTTTCATTCCGTGGCTTATCTCTTCCTGATATTGAACTCTCATGAAATTTGCAAAACCGTTCAAATTCTTTTCTGAAAAATAAGAACTCATCGACAGGTAAAGATATGCAGAATAAAACTCTTTGTTGACTTGTTCGTTAAGTGCATCTTCTACTCTTTTGTTCATTAGATTTACCCCCGTAGTTTTATTTGTATCTCCACAAGCTGCAGAGATTGTGGTCAAAAAATGAAGCCTGTATGTAAATTAAAAACAGCTATGAATTTTTAAGACACTCCTCACATATCCCTTTGAAATAGAGATGGTGTTCGTTTATCTGAAACTTATCTAGACTACTGATATCTATTTTTTTGGTGTCTATATCGATATCGTAGACCTTGCTGCATTTATCACATTTAAAATGCCCGTGGATATCTACATCTGCATCATATCTTGTTTCATTTTCCTCTATCACTATAACCACAGCTATGTTCTTCTCTACAAAGAGGTTCAAGGTGTTGTAAACTGTTGTTTTAGAAAGAGTTGGTATTTCCTGGGATAATGATCTGTAGATAGTATCTACAGTGGGATGATTTCTATGTGTTATTAGGTAGTCAAATATCTTCATTCTTTGATAGGAGGGCTTTATATCGTGGCTTTTAAGATATGCCCCTATATCTTCAATGTGTAATTTCATGGAAACCCCCTCTTTAAAATAGTTAAACCAGACCTGCTGCACAAAACTGTAATCATTCCATTATTGATAATATACTAATTGTAGAAAGATGTCAAGAAAATATAGCATCGATTAAGAAAGATTAGTAGGTTATACTCTGATTTCATACAATTTCCTTTGTATTTTCAGATAATTTTTTAACCATATAAAGACGGTCTACTCCTTCTCCATATTCACTTTTTTGAATGTTTTCTAGAGTGTAGCCTATTTTTTTGTAAAGTCCGACAGCACGTTTATTTTCAGGTGCTACAGTTAGACTTATTTTTTCTATACCCTTCTCCTTAAAATACTCGGTACTCCTTTTGATGAGCTCTTTTGCACAGCCTCTCCCCCAAAACTCCTTTCTGGTAGAGACTCCGTAAAGGTACATCTCCCTTGACTCAAATTTATGAATAAACTCTATGGCACTGACAACGATATCTTCGTCCATCAAAACAAAAACTTTACCGTATCGAACAAGAGGCTTGAGTGTCCATATATCAACCCCTCCGTTGGCACCAAAGTTTATTTTTTCAAGATCTAAGATTCCGTTGATTATCTCTGTATCCTCTCCACGGACCTCTATAAACTTCATTCTATCACCTCTCTAATCATTAATATTCAATATCACAAAGGTACAGTCCTGAACCTTCAGCCACAATTTTTTCGGCTCGATTGTCTGGATTTTTCAGTTTATTTATGAGATAGTTTTTTGGTCTTTTTCCAAAGTATACAGCAAGGGCCGTTCCCATTATTATCCTTATTTGGGATTTCAAAAAAGCATTCCCTCTTATATATACGCCTATCTTATTTCTGTCTTTTTTGTAACATTTGATTTCTGATATTTCCCTGACGGGACTTTTTCCAGAGCAGTCGGCGAGTCTGAATCCTTCAAAATTGTGTCTGCCGACAAGAGGTTCAAGAATTTTCTCGAGTTTTTCAGGTTCAACTTCCCCCTTAACTGAGGATACATACTTTGTCTCAAAAGCTGTCCTGTCCCATCCCATTATATATTCATAAGCCCTTGATTTTGCAGAAAAACGTGCATGAAACTCTTCAGGCACCTGCATCATGGTATGTATCTTTATATCTCCGGGAATGAGATTTTTTAATGCAAACTCTAGCCTGTCTATGGGTATCTTTGAAGTTGTAAAAAAATTTGATACCTGCATGTAGGCATGAACCCCCCTATCTGTCCTTCCTGAAGAGTTAAGAGTGATCTCTTCTTTTAAGACCAGCCTCAAGGCTGATTCTATCTCCCCCTGGACAGTTCTAGCAGATAGTTGTCTCTGGAAGCCAAAAAAACCACTTCCGTCATATTCATACTCTATTTTAATATTTTTCATGATTTTCCTCCGAAATTATAAGCAATATCCAAGCTCGGTCAAGGTCCGCCTAATATATGAAAAAAAATTATTTCAGTTTTATACTTCTGCAATAATTTTTTTGACTCAATCTGGAGATTTAATTTACTCATATGTCTGTTAAGTAAAAAAAATTTAGCACAGAACTCAATTCATTATATCATATTTTCCAATTAGTCCAATTTACCTTTAAATATAAAGATGAAATTTGGAAAAATTTATTTTATTGAGGAGGTTTTGTCTGGTGTGCTGCATATAGTGTATTGGATAATTAAATTAAAAATAGTCGAAATGCCTCCTGATATTGAGTGTTATTATTATATTCTTTTAAGCGGAGAAATTCCGTTGTATAATATAAAAAAATTATCAAGGTTGGGAGGAGGTTTTATGTATAAACTGGAAAATGTGAAATATAAAGATATTCTTCATATAGAAAAACTAGAGATTCTACCTCAAAAGATAACCTGTATTCTAGGTGAGAGCGGTGGAGGGAAAACTACTCTTATAAAGCTTTTGAACAAAATGATAAGCCCTACTTCAGGGGATGTTTTTTATTGTGATAAATTGCTAAGGGAGCTCGATTCTGTGAGAGTGAGAAGGGAGGTCGTAATGCTTTCCCAGTCTCCCGGTATATTTCCCGGTAGTATCAGGGACAACCTCTTGGTGGGTCTGAAATTTTCAGAAAAAGCTCCTGCAGACGACAATGAACTTGTAGAGCTGATGAAAAAAATCCACCTCAATAAGCACCTAGATGATGCGGCGGAAAATCTCTCTGGAGGTGAAAAGCAGAGAGTGGCCCTAGGAAGAGTCATGCTGATGGACCCTAAAATTCTTCTTCTAGATGAACCCTCCTCTGCCCTGGATGAAAAGACTGAGAAGAATATCATAAGGGAAGTGGCAGACTATGTCAGGAGTAAAAAGAAAACCCTTATTGTGGTGACCCATTCAAAAGAGATAGCTAAAGAATATGCAGATGAAATAATAGAGATGGCCGGGGGAAGAGTAATGGATAAAAAGGTGGTAGAGCCTAATGGATAAAATTATAGATTTGGAGATATGGCAGGTGGGATCGGCTTTTGTCTTTATCGTGATGCTGATGCTCATAGTGAAGATAAAGGGAATATCTAGGGAAAAAGAGATACTGATATCTTCTGTGAGAATGACTCTTCAGCTTACCTTTACAGGTTATCTTCTCACTTATCTTTTTGAAAGCAGAAATCCATATTATACAGTTTTAGTCTTAGGGATAATGGAAACCTTTGCAGTAAAAAATATTTTTAAAAGGGTGAAAGTCCCACTATCTACAAAACTTAAAAAGATTATAGCTTTTTCCATGGTCTGCGGAACTACGGTTAGTCTGGCATATTTTATACTGGTGGTTGTGAATCTGTCTCCGTGGTACGAGCCTAGATACGTCATCCCAATAAGCGGGATGATTATAGGCAACTCAATGACAGGAATATCCTTGGGGGTTACGAAGCTGGTAGATGGATTCCTTTCCAAAAAACATCTTGTGGAAACATCTCTCATGCTAGGTGCTACACCAAAATCTGCATCAAAGGAGATAGTAGACGGAGCCTTTGATTCTGCGATACTCCCTACAATAAACTCCATGGTTGGGATGGGTATAGTCTTTCTTCCTGGTATGATGACAGGTCAGATACTGTCAGGGACCTCGCCGCTCACGGCTATCCAATATCAGATAGCAATCATGCTGGGGATAGCAGGGAGTGTATCTCTTACTGTAATTCTTTTTGTGCAGGAAGGATATAAGACTTTTTTCAACGATGAGCAGCAGTTGACTCTAGAAATCGAATAAATAAAAACAAGCACAGTGTGAAACCTCATTCCTGTGCTTGTTTTGTGAAAGTTTAAAAAAAGTTAATGTAACATATTTTGTATACTCTCCAAACAAATTTAAACCTAATTTAGTTAGTTTCCAAAAAATCTATAACTTTTTTTACAGCTTTTTCTTTCCCCTTGGCTTCTATCTCAATATCAAATAAGTCAAAGTATTTACGAAACTTTATCAGATCTTCAGTTGATATATATTCAGAATGGGATTTATAATCTTTCTTTTCATCTCCGGCAGGGGAGCTTATGTGAGCCAATGGAACGCTATCTTTGGACAGTTTTAATATTTTCTTTATATAGTTTTCAAAATTTTGAGAAGATGGCTTTATTCTGTCATGATGAAAATCCAGACATGGTTTGATATTTGTTTTTTCACAAATGTCTATAACATCCTCTATGCCCACGCTATGACAATTTTCCAAAAAAAGTTTGGCCCTCAATTTTTCATTTAAAAGGGTTACATTTTTTATAAATCTTTCCTTGTAGTTTCCCTTTGAACTTCCCACATGAATTATAATAGCTTCTACGCCTAAAAGCTCCGATATTTCATAGTGATGATTAAGTATTTCAATGGAATTTAGCACAACTTTTTTATTCTCGCTATTTATTACGGTAAACTGATCTGGGTGCATTACCAGCCTTATACTATTATCCTTTGCAAACTTCTTCACTGTCCCAAGTTTTGTTAAAATGCTGTCAAAGCTCTTCCACTGCCAGAATTCATTGTAGGGGATAAGACTGCTTGAAACCCTGAACATGCCCTTTCCATGATTTTTTACCCATTCCAGACATTCTAGTGTATATTCGATGTTATAAAGAGCTGCTTCACACGCTTTCCTATCGATTTCAACCTGGGATAGATTCTCCAATGCCTTTATACCTTTAAATCCCTTTTTCATACCCTTTCCTTTTAGCATACATACTAGACCTATTCTCATATTATCCCCCTTAATTTTAAATTTTATAAAAGCTGGAGTTTGTAATAAGTAGTTTTTTTATCTTGAAAGTCTGTAGCTTATACGATAGCCTTTTTTATAGATATCAACTCTACAAAAGCATCCTTTTTACTATATGTGTCATGTTTTTTAGAGTTTCAGCTGAATAAATTTTCTCTCACTCTGTTTTCTTGTCTTTTAAGCTGGATATAGTTCTTTTCAATTTTCCAAAGGTTTTGTTCTTTTAAGATAGTTATCAATATTAAACATTTGTCTTAATCTTTTATAACTTGTATACCCTACTTTTCCAAACATAGCTTTTTCCGTATCACCTAATTATAAAGATATAAACTCTAGTTCTGCGTGCATGGACTTTAAAAATTTTATAAGTGTATATTTAATAATCAGCTGCCATCTCACAAAATTTGATTATTATTTAAATTGCCTTACATGGTTAATTTTGATTTAGTAGCTAAATTTTCTTTGTTTCTGATGTAAAAAGTCTAGTAACCTGTCTCTGTCAGGTGATTTTAGCGGTAAACATCAATAAAAACAGCAGTTTCAAAAGTTTTACAGATATTTTTCCAAAAGTAACGATACTTTTTAATTCATGCTTTTTTTCGCTTTTAAGGCTTGAACCGTATCATTAAAACTAATTATATATCAATAGATGACTAAATTAAAGGGTCAGAAAACCAGGTGGGATTAAAAGTGAAAAAGAGACAAGAATTGAGTAAGCAAAAGGATAAATAAGATAATGGCAAATAATAGAGTTGAGATTTAGATTTTTATCCGGATAAATTTAGATTGTCAATAAACTACTGGTTTTGTATCTATTTTCCCACACAACTTTATTTTTGTTTATCTCTTTGGGAGTGTTTTTTATAAAAGTAAGATTTCAAATTTGAGGAGTGGTTTCGTGCTTGTAAAAATAGGAGATTTTGTCCAAAGGTTTCATAAGATGATTTTGGCTGTATCCCTTGCAGTCACTTTTGTTATGATTTTTTTTATGAGCAGACTTCAGATGAATATGCAATTTACTGACATACTTCCGAAAACTGAAAAAACAGTCATAACATATAAAAATGCACTTAAAAACTTTGATACCTTAGATTCCATAGTGGTGGCAGTGAAGGGTAAAGAGAAAAACATAAAAAAATTCCTTGAGGAAAGGGCTGACGAGATAGAGGGTATAGAGGGAATCAGATCGGTAAATTATGAAAACCAGGTAGAATTTTTGGAAGAGAATATTTTTCTTCTGATGAAGGACAGGGATCTCGAAAACATTGAAAAGGCCTTGACAGCCTCGAATCTGAAAGATTTTTTTGCAGGTATAAATGACTCCTTTGAAAGAGAATATATCGATGAATCTGATAGTGGGAAAATAGACAAGGACAGGGTCAAGCTGTTGAATTCTCTGAACTTTCTGGAAGAGACAATCTCAAAAATAAGAGATGGAAAAATAAGCCGGGAGGATGCCAAAAAATTTGTAAGAGGGGAG
Organism: uncultured Ilyobacter sp.; assembly: GCF_963663625.1. Lineage (NCBI taxonomy): Bacteria > Fusobacteriati > Fusobacteriota > Fusobacteriia > Fusobacteriales > Fusobacteriaceae > Ilyobacter > uncultured Ilyobacter sp. The sequence continues at coordinate 79,547 of NZ_OY760437.1, forward strand.
AGGTATATTTTGTCTCCTGATAAGAGCATGGGAATACTCATGATAAAATCCGGTGTGAGTATAGATGATTTTGAAAATGTGATAAAAGTGGTTAACAACCTTGAAGAATATCTAGAGGAAGAATCTGAAAAATACAATGTGAAAATTAGAATGACAGGACTTCAGGTACTGTCGAGGGATGAGATGGTTATCTCCCAGAGGGATATGGAGATATCAAGCACCCTTTCTCTGCTGCTGGTACTGGGATTATTTACAATAAGCTTTAAAATGATAAGGTATTCCCTGTTATCCCTTGTTCCTCTAATCACTGGGATAATATGGACAATGGGGTTAACGTACATTATCATAGGAACACTAAACATGATGACTGCCATGATGGGAGCAATAATCATAGGTCTAGGGATCGATTATTCTATACATATAATCTCTTTATTCATTGAAGAGAGGGGGAAGGGCTTGAGTATAGAGGAAGCTGTAACATCTGTTTATTCTAAGACGATGAGAGGGGTGGTAACAGGAGCAGGAACTACAGCTATAGGTTTCTTTATGTTTACTTTTAGTGATTTTCCAGGCTTTCAGGAGTTTGGACTGGTTCTCGGAATGGGGATAATATGCACCCTGGCATCGGCGGTTTTTGTACTTCCCTCCCTGCTTATAGTGTACGGCGGCAAAGGAGATGTAAAAAAATCTAAAATGAGTCTGCTATTGTCAAAAACCGAGGGCTTTGTCATAGGAAGAAGAAAGAGTTCGCTTCTCATTGTTGTTTTTATAATGATAGTATTAGGATCAAAAGCAGGCAGAGTTGAGTTTGAAAACGATATGCTGAAAATAGAGCCTAAAAATCTTCAGAGTGTGGCCTTGAACAGGGAGATCATAGATAAGTTTGATTTTAGTTCTGACAATACAATTATAGTTTCTGAAACTTTAGAAGAGACACAGGAGGTTTTTGAGAGGGCAGATAAATTGAAAAGTATAGGTATGATCTCCTCAGTGACATCATACCTTCCATCTGAAAAGATCCAGATTTTAAGAACTGAAGCGGGAAAGCTAATAAAGGAAAAGATTAAAAATACTCCAGACAGCGAGATCTACACAGAGGAGCTGACAGAAGAGCTTGTAAGGCTTGAAAATAATCTCTTGGAACTGGGAGACCTGTCATATATAGGGGGCGAGGAAAAGATCAGAGAAAGATGTGACGAGATAATAGAGTCAGGGCTTATAGGAGAATTAGTGGAAGGCATGAGTCAGTTCAGAAAGAATATTGAAAAATCCCAAAAAATATTCATAGGGGAGCTACAGGGCATAATAAGAAAAAGCAATACAGATAAAATAATAGGTCTAGAAGACCTTCCAGATGAGATAAGAGATGAGTTTGTGGGAAAGGACGGAACATATATAAGCAGTTTTTATCCTAAAAAGGACATATGGAAATCTGATTTTCAAAAAATACACATGAAGGAAATAGAAACCCTCGGTGAAGATGTAACGGGAAGCTCTAAGATATTTTTGAGGGTAATAGAAAAATCTGCAACAGAGGGGAAAAAAATACTGGTTTTAACTCTGGTAGCAATATATTTTATTCTGGTGCTAGATTTCAAAAGCTTTAAGTATGCTACAGCCGCTATTCTTCCTATGGTTTTTTCTGTACTTGGAACTCTAGGAATCATGGGGTGGACAGGGTTTAAGTTTGATATGGTGAACATAATAGGGATCCCTCTCATCATAGGTATAGGGGTGGATGATGGGGTTCATATCATACATAGGTACCTCGGAGAGAAAGATATATTTAAGGCAGTGAGAAGCACCGGAAAGTCGGTAACCCTCACAACGGTAACAACAATAGCAGCCTTTGGAACCTTGATGCTTGCAAGGTACAGAGGATTTGTACATTTTGGGATCCTGCTGACTATAGGGGTCGGATTTGCCTATCTCCTGACGATGACTCTTCTTGTGAGCCTTATTTCAATAGTAGATGGTATAGAGAAAAATGTGGAGAGTGATGAATTATGAAAAAAATATCTGTAATTTTTTTTCTATTGATCAGCATATCGGGATTTTCAAGGGATGCCACAGAGGTCCTTCAAAAGATGAGAGATGCTCAGGATTACAAAACCTCAAGAGGAGAGTACCTCATGACTATAGAAAACAGAGGAAAAGAAATAACTATGGAGTTTGAATGGTATCATAAAAAATCAGAGGAGGACCTGCAGCTCATGAGATTTACATCCCCTCCGAGGATAGAGGATACTGCAATCCTTATAAAAGGTGAAAATATATGGTATTACAACAAGAGGAGCAACAGGGTAAGGCTGCTCTCAAAAAGTGCCAAGAGGGGAAGTATGATGGGGTCTAGTTTCAGCTATGATGACCTTAACCTTGATTATGTGGATGACTTTACCGGGGAGATAATGGAAGAAACTGAGGATTATTACATACTGAAGATCTATCCCTCCGAGGAGGAAAGAAGCTATAAATATATAGTGGCAAAGGTGAGAAAAGAAAATTTTATAGAAGAGAGTCTGGAATATTACGATGATAATGAGATAAGGTATAAGCTTATGACCACAAAGGACGTGAAACATGTAAAGGGGAGATGGACCCCCATGAAAATAATAATGACAGACCTAATTAGCGGAAAGGTGACTTTAATAAAAACTATTGAGGAAAGCTTGGATTTTGATTTTTATATGGAGGATTCTAAATTTTCCGAGAAAAATCTAAAAAAATAGGATGTGGTTGAAATGAAAGCATTTTTTTTTGCACTCATCTTTTTAAATATCACATCTATTGCATTTACCATGGATTTGGTCACAGAATTAAAATACCAGAGTTTTGATACTGAAAAAACAGATTTTGAAGATGGGGCAGTAGGGAGAGTGACACTCAAGGACAGTTTTCATGAAGATTACTCGTTTTTTCTGGAGTACAGATTCGGAGAGGGAGCTGACAAAATAGATGCTGGACAGATTAAAATCATGAAAAATGATATGGATTTTGAAATAGGAAGAAACAGAATAGGATGGGGAGCGGGATACAATCTAAATCCTACAGATATATTTAACGATATATCCGTAGGAAGTGCGTATGACCCGACATATGTGAAAAGCGGAAGGGACAGTATAATAATTACAAAATATACAGAGAGAGGTTTCTTTAAAGGGGTGTATGCCATAAAAGACACTCCAGAAAGAGAGGAGGACTACGGTATAAAGTATAGAACTGTTTTTTCGGAATATGATGCAGATGCTTTGTACATCCACAAAGGCAGAAGGACAAGGGAATGGGGGGAAGAGGATGGAGACGATATTATAGGGGGAGACATAAGTACCAGTATACCTGGACTTGATTACGGAGTCTGGTTTGAAGCGGCTTATTATCTCACAAGAGATGATCTGGTATATATCGCAGGAATTGATAATTATTTTAGAGAAAAATACCGGGTTATGTTGGAATACCTCTATTACGGTCTAGGGGAAGATGAGGAGGGTAACTATAATATCGGCAGGATATTAGCCGGACAGCCAGCAGGTAAAAGCTACCTCATGCCATCTCTCACTTACGAATACTCAGAAAAAACAGCATTCACAGGATACTGCTATATAAATACAGAAGATTACAGCTATCTCTTTGGTGCCACAGTGACCTACCTCCATAATGACCATATAGATATTAATCTCATGCCATTTTATGCAGGAGGAAGGGAGAAAAGTGAGTACGGAGTCCTTGGAGAAGGAATTGGTAATATAGGGGTCAGCCTCGTAGTAAGAGCTGTATTTTAAAATTTAGATTGGGTGAAAAGTTTAAATGAAGTGAATTTTTTCAAAAGCTTCTGCTGTTTTTTCTTCTAGATAAAAGCAAGTAACCAAATAAAATCAAGAATTTTTTGAAAATCCAAGTTGTTTTTTAAAGAAGCGTGAGTTAGAGGTTTAATTGAAAAAAAAATATAAAAGTGATAAAATAGAGTGTGAAATTTCTAAAATATTTTATAGAAAAGTGGTTAATTGCTTATGAACAAAAAAAAATACAATACAAAGATCTGCATCGAGGATGAAAAATACAGAAGGCTTGCAGAACTTATTTTACAGAAAAACTACAAGGTGATCAAACTACTTAAAAATGATCAGAGAAGCAAAGTAGAGCTCATAAAGTACGGTGAGGAAAAACTAGTGTTAAAAGTTCCCCTTGAGAAGGACAGAAGACGGTGGCAAAGGCTGTTGTCAGTTTTTCGGGGAAGCTCATCCAAAAGAGAATATGAAAACTGCAACAAAATCTTGTCTAAAGGATTTTTGGGAGCAGAGCCTGTTATAGCAATAGAGAAAAAAGCTGGTCCTTTTGTAATAGAATCCTGTTTTGTATCAAAATTTATAGAGGGACAAGAGGGCAATTTTCAGCATGTGAAAGAGATCGGAAAGGAGCTAGATAGAATACATAATTCAGGATATCTCCACGGAGATTCTCAGCTTGTGAATTTTATGGTTTCTGTCCATGGGATATATCTCATAGACTGTAAGCTTAAAAAAAATATATTCGGAAAATTTGGCAGCAGATATGAATTCATATACCTAGAAGAAAGCTGCCCTGAAAAAATAGATATCTATGAAAAAGATGATATATATTACAGAGGTGCCAAACTTTTAAACACCTACCTCCATTGGTGGGGAAGGACCAGGAAAAAATTAAGGTGCAAACACTTATTAAAATAGGCAAAAGAGGAGAAAAAGTTGAGGGTATTGGTAATAAGACTTAGTTCTATCGGAGATGTAATCCTAACAACTCCTGTACTGAAGGAGTTTAAAAAAAAATATCCAAGTGCAATAGTTGATTTTATGGTTCTAGATAAATTTAAAGATTCTATAGAGGGGTGCCCCTATGTGGATAACCTCATAATTTTTGATAAAAAAAAGTATCTGGGAATAAGGGGACTTAAAAAGTTTTCAGACAGTGTAAAGGGCAACGGATACGACTATGTCTTTGATCTCCATTCTAAACTGAGGTCTGTTGCAATCTCAAGATTTATAGGTGCCAAAACTTTTAGATACAGAAAGAGAGCCCTTTGGAAGACTATTCTTGTAAAGGCCAAAATAATAAGGTACAGGACAGATGATACCATTGTAAAAAATTACTTTGGGGCATTAAAAAAACTTGAGGTAGAATACAGAGGTGAGGATCTAAACTTTACTTTTTCTCCCGAAGATCTGGATGCAGTATCAGAGTATAGAGGTTTTGTGGTTTTTGCTCCCGGGGCATCTAAAAATACAAAAAAGTGGACTGCAGATGGTTTTGGTAACTTAGCAAGACTTCTGAAAGGAAAATATGGCAAAAAGATAGCCCTGATAGGTGGAGGCGGAGATAATGAGATGTGTGAAAGCATAAATGCCATAAGCCAAGGAAGCTGCGTAAATCTGGCGGGTAAGCTGTCTCTCAAAGAGAGCGGGGCCCTCCTTTCAGAAGCTGATTTTTTGGTGACCAACGATTCCGGTCCTTTTCATATCTCAAGGGGGGTAAAGAAGAAAGCTTTTGTCATATTTGGTCCCACAGATCCAAATATGTTTGAATATGACCAGTATGGGGTGCTTGTGTACAGAGAAGAACCTTGCTCTCCGTGTAGTCTTCACGGGGATAAAGTCTGTCCAAAAGATCATTTCAACTGCATGAAACTTCTGAAGGCCGAGGATGTATTGAAAATAATAGAAAAAAATATGGGATGGTGCTAACCGTCCATTTTTTTAAATAAAGCTTTTTTGTTAAATTTAAAGATGAAAAAAAATCGGACTGGCTAGTGAGTGTCTGATCAAAAAGGAAAAAAGAGTTTGGTGTATATAAATACTTTGAGAGAATACTTCATTTTATATCTATAATTTTTATTTCTGAAAAAACTTGAAAAACTTCGAAAAAAGAAAAATAACGAATCAAATGCCTAAATTGCACGTGAAATACCAAACTGATTTACTGTAAGTGGAGCTAACTAGATTTAGAATGAGGGAGCCTATCTGTTATAATCTGATTAAGATGTAAAGAGTATTAGTAAAATAAAGATTGAATTGACTAAGGGGGATAGAATGGCGAAGGCAAAAAAAGAATTAGCTGACAAAGACAAAGCATTGGAAGTTGCAATGAAACAGATACAAAAAGATTTTGGAGAGGGTTCTATCATGAAACTTGGGGCGAATACCCATATGAATGTGGAAACGATATCCACAGGAAGTATAGGTATAGATATGGCTCTCGGACTCGGTGGTGTGCCTAGGGGAAGGGTTGTAGAGATATACGGAGCGGAAAGTTGTGGGAAGACAACAATAGCACTTCACATAGTGGCAGAGGCACAGAAAAAAGGTGGAATAGCTGCATTTATAGATGCAGAGCACGCCCTTGATCCGGCTTACGCAAAGGCTTTAGGTGTAGATGTGGACGAACTGCTTATATCACAGCCAGACAACGGTGAGCAGGCCCTAGAAATAGGAGATATGCTAGTGAGATCTGGAGCTGTAGATGTAATAGTGGTAGACTCGGTAGCGGCCCTTGTGCCAAAATCAGAGATAGAAGGAGAGATGGGAGACCAGCAGATGGGTCTTCAGGCTAGGCTTATGTCAAAAGCACTTAGGAAACTTACGGGAAGTCTTAACAAATCCAAGACAACGATGATATTTATAAATCAGATAAGGGAAAAAATAGGAGGGTTCGGATTTGGTCCTCAGACAACGACAACAGGAGGTAGAGCTCTTAAATTTTATTCGTCTGTGAGAATGGAGATAAAAAGAATAGGAAGTGTAAAACAAGGGGACAACGTAATAGGAAATGAGACCTCTGTGAAGATAACAAAAAACAAGATAGCTCCGCCTTTTAAAGAGGCAAAATTTCAGATCATGTATGGAAAAGGTATCTCGAGAGCCGGGGAGATACTAGATATGGCAATAGACAGTGATATAGTATCAAAGTCAGGAGCATGGTTCAGCTACGGGGATGTAAGGCTAGGACAGGGAAAGGAAAATGTAAAAATAAGGCTAGAAGAGGAAAATGATCTTTTATCTCAGATAGAATTAGACCTTAACAAGGTTATATTACCTGCAACCTCAATAGCTGCTAAAAAGGAAAAAAATGAAGATACTGAATCTGAAGAGGAATAAACTATATCTAGAGGACAACAAGGTAATAGATGTGAGTCCGGATATAATTTGCAAGATGGATCTCTCTAGAAAAAAAGAGTTGAGTATAGAGGAGTACAAACGGGTGGTCTATCTGGCCGCCCTTTCAAAATCCTATTTTCTTCTCTCTAGGAGGGATTACACCTCTAAGGAGCTTGAGAAAAAACTCCTTATAAAATTTCAGGAAAAAGATATTATAAAAAAAGTAATTGCAGAAATAGAGGGTAAGGGTTATATAGATGACTTCTCTTATGCAAAGTCATTTATCGAAAAAAGTAGAGATGGAAGAAAAAAAATAGAATATGATCTGAGATTGAGGGGAGTAAAACCTGAAATTATAAAAGAAGCATTTAATGACAGCTGTGAGAATGAAGTTTTCAAGATAAAAAAGCTTTTATCTAAAATAAGTGGTAAACCACATGATAAAAAAATAAACTTTCTTTTGAGAAAGGGCTTTGATTATGAGAGTGTAAAAGAAGCCTTAACTGGTGAAGAATAACTTTATAAAAAAAAGATTTTGTGATAATATTACATCAGTAATATTTTAATTGGGAGTGGTTTTATGTTAGGTCTCATATTGGCTCTTGTGTCGGGGCTAAGTTTTTTCATTTATATGACAATATTTTATCTTCCTATAATTTTGTTTTCAGGGGAAAAAAAATCTGCACGACTCACAAGAAGAGAATTTAAAAAATTTGGAACCTGGGTCTTAGGGTCTATAGGGGCTAAGCTAGAGGTTATCTATGAAGATAGGGAAGCAATAGAAAATCTAAAAGCAGAGGATGGAATAGTAGTAGTGGGAAATCATCAAAGTAATATGGATATCCCGGTGCTATTGGCAGGATTTCCTTTTGTAGTAGGGTATGTAGCTAAAAAAGAGATGGAAACATGGCCTTTTTTCGGAGTATGGATGAAAAAAGCTCACTGTGTATTTCTAGACAGAAGCAATCCTAGAGAGGGAATAAAAAGTATAAAAAAAGCTGTAGAAGTTATAAAGGCAGGTTATCCTATAGCAATATTTCCAGAAGGAGAAAGATCTAAGACTGGAGAGATTGGTGAATTTAAAAAGGGGAGCTTTAAGCTAGCAACTGAGACAAAGGGGATAATAGTACCTGTGACAATAAAGGGTACCTATGAGATCCAAAAAAGAGGAAGTGCAATAACTAAAATGGGTAAAACCGTAAAACTTATTATAGCAAAACCCATCTATGTAAAAGATATGGATGTATCTGAAATAAAAAAACTAGATAAAATAGTAAGGGATATAGTTGTAGAGAACTTTGAGAAATTTTAGTTCTCTTTTTTTTGAATAGGTAATAAATGTTACCGAAAAATAAAAGAGAATATATTAGTATGTTGTTGAAAATAAAAAATATAATGGGTTTAAAAAGAAAAATTCTTTAATAGTTTTATAAAAAACCTGGAAAACTGTTTCAGCTGTGTTATTCTCAGATGAAAATTGTGATCGTTACAACTTGGAAAAGGATATATTCTCGGCAAGAAGTATAGGTTAACAAAATAACCTTTGAAATGTAGTCTAAATGGGTTTTTAAATAAAAAAAAAAGATAATAAGTTAATAAATAAAAGGACAACGGGATACTCTGTAAGTAAACAGGACATGTAATAATGTTTGACATAATTTAATATTTATGTTATATTTATTCCGAGATTGTTAACAAATTCTCAAAGTTGTAAACAGTCGTTTAATTTTTAGTTGGAAGTGTTAAATTTTATTTAAATTTTAGTTTGTAATTTATATTTTATAACTATATGTAAAAATCTAGGAGGAACTCAATATGTTCAAACAATGGAAAGGGTTTAAAGGGGATCTCTGGAAAAAAGAGATCAACGTAAGGGATTTTATTCAAAATAACTATGCTCCATATACAGGGGACGAGAGCTTCTTAGTAGAACCAACTGACGCTACTAAAAAGCTGTGGAATAAACTTACAGAAATGTTTAAGGAAGAGCAGGCAAAAGGTGTATATGATGCTGAGACAAAAACTCCTTCTGCACTAGATGCATACGGACCTGGATATATAGAGAAAGATCTTGAAAAAATCGTAGGGGTACAAACTGACAAACCTCTAAAAAGAGGAATCTTCCCTAAGGGGGGAGTAAGACTAGTAGAGCAGGCTCTTGATGCTTACGGATATAAGATTGATCCGTTCACAAAAGAGATCTTTACTAAATACAGAAAGCACCACAACCAAGGTGTATTTGATGTATATACTCCTGATATAAAGGCAGCTAGAAGTAACGGTCTGGTAACTGGACTTCCTGATGCTTACGGAAGAGGAAGAATAATCGGAGATTACAGAAGAATAGCTGTCTATGGATTAGACAGACTTATCGAAGATAAAAAATCTCAGCTTAATTTACTAGATGTAAGTGAGATGACAGATGAGATCATAAGAAGAAGAGAAGAGATTTCTGAGCAAGTAAGAGCCCTTCAGGCATTTGGAAAAATGTGTGCTTCTTATGGGTTTGACGTATCAAAACCTGCTGAGACAGCTCAAGAGGCTATACAGTTTGTATACTTCGCATACCTTGGAGCAGTAAAAGACCAGGACGGAGCGGCAATGTCATTGGGTAGAACTGCAACATTCTTAGATATCTACATAAACAGAGACTTAAAAGCTGGAAGAATAACTGAAGAGGAAGCTCAAGAATTTATCGACCACTTCATCATGAAGCTTAGAATAGTAAGATTCTTGAGACCGCCTGCATACAACGAGTTATTCTCAGGAGATCCTGTATGGACGACTGAGGTTCTTGGAGGAGAAGGAACAGACGGAAGAACACTAGTAAGTAAAACATCATTCAGATACCTTAATACACTTTACAACCTAGGACCGGCACCTGAGCCAAACCTAACTGTACTTTGGTCTACAAAATCTCCAGAAAACTGGAAAAAATTCTGTGCAAAAGTATCAATTGATACATCGGCACTTCAATATGAAAATGATGACCTTATGAGACCTCAATTTGGAGACGACTATGCTATAGCTTGTTGTGTATCTCCGATGAAAGTCGGAAAAGGGATGCAGTTCTTCGGAGCGAGAGTAAACCTTCCGAAAGCTCTTCTTTACGCAATAAACGGCGGAAAAGATGAGAAATCAGGAGATCAGGTAGCACCTCACTTTGCACCTATAACTTCAGAATACCTTGATTTTGATGAGGTAATGTCAAGATATGAAGAGGTACTTAAGTGGCTTGCCGGAGTATACGTAAAGGCTCTAAACATTATCCACTACATGCATGATAAATATGCCTACGAAACATTTGAAATGGCTCTACATGACCTTGAGATCGAAAGAACTCAGGCTCACGGAATAGCAGGAGTTTCAATCGTAGCAGATTCTTTTGCAGCTATTAAAAATGCAAAGGTAAAAGTAATAAGAGATGAAGCTGGAATGGCTATAGACTTTGAAATCCAAGGAGACTATGAGGCATTTGGAAACAACTGCGACGAAACTGATCAATTTGCAGTTTCGATCACTAAAAAATTCATGAACATGATAAGAACTCATCAAATGTATAGAGGAGCAAGACCTACTCAGTCTATCCTAACGATAACTTCAAACGTTGTATACGGTAAGAAGACAGGAGCTACTCCTTGCGGAAGAAAATCCGGAGCACCATTTGCACCGGGAGCAAACCCAATGAACGGTAGAGATAAAAAAGGAGCTATAGCGGCACTTTCTTCAGTAGCAAAGCTTCCATTTGAAGATGCAAACGACGGAATCTCTTATACATTTGCAATCACACCTGCAACTCTTGGAAAAGAAAAAGAAGACAGATGCAATAACCTTATCAACTTGATGGATGGATACTTTACTCCAACTGGTGGACATCACCTAAATGTAAACGTATTTGACAAGGCACTTCTAGAAGATGCAATGGCACATCCTGAAAAATATCCACAGCTTACAATCAGAGTATCTGGTTATGCAGTCAACTTTACTAAACTTAACAAAGAGCAACAGCTTGACGTTATATCCAGGACAATAAACGAGAGAATTTAATTTACAATAATAGAGAATAAGGGGAATCCTAAGGATTTCCCTTATTCATCTTATTTTAATTTTTAATAGGAAGATTTTATGAAAAATTCTCGTATTAAGAATTATAGACTTATTTATAAGGGTGGAGATGAAAATGGTTAAAGTATTGGGAAAGTTACACTCATACGAAAGCTGTGGAACAGTAGACGGACCGGGTCTGAGATATGTAGTTTTTACACAAGGTTGTCCTTTGAGGTGCAAATACTGTCATAATCCAGACACATGGCATATGGAGGAGGCCAACTATGAAGAGGATGTAAACTACGTAGTAAAAGAAATATCTAAATATAAACCTTTTTTCAGAAATGGCGGAGGGATGACTCTTTCTGGTGGAGAGCCTTTTATGCAAGCTGAATTTGCAAAGGAGCTTTTTAAACGTTGTAAGGAAAATGATATAAATACAGCAGTGGATACAAGTGGGATATACCTCAATGATACAGTTAAGGAGGCTCTAGAATATGTAGATCTAGTCCTCTTAGATATAAAGTGTATTGACCCTGAAATATACAAGGACCTCACAAAGGTGGAGCTAGAACCTACACTGAAATTTGCAAAGTATCTTTCTGACATAAAGAAACCTGTGTGGATAAGACATGTACTTGTACCGGGAATCACTGACAGGGAGGATCTTTTAGAAGAACTGGGAGATTTTATAGCTAGACTTGATAATGTAGAAAGAGTAGAGATACTTCCGTATCATAGTCTTGGAGAATATAAGTGGGAAGAGCTAGGGTATGAATATGAGCTCAAAGGAGTAGAGTCTCCTACAAAAGAATCATTGGAAAGAGCCAAAGAGATATTCAGAAAAAAAGGGGTTCCGATAAGATAGTGGTTAACTAAAACAGAACACCAAATCGTTCTTAAACTTGTCAAAAAACAGAAAACGTGATAGAATGTTGTCTGATTTATGAAAAAAAGTTTCTTAAAGATATATTAGTTTACGTTTTGACAGGAGGAATGATGAGTAGTTTATTAAAAGGAAAACTGAATATGAAAGATGAGGTCTTAGCTGGACTTACTGTTGCATTTGCACTAGTTCCAGAAGTAGTGGCCTTTGCATTTGTAGCAGGGATTGACCCTATAGTGGGTCTTAATTCGGCGGTTATAATAGGACTTTGTACGTCAATTTTTGGAGGAAGACCTGGGATGATTTCCGGAGCGGCAGGAAGTATAGCTGTAGTATTTACAGCACTGGTAGCCCTCCACGGAGTAGAGTATCTCTTTGCTACAGTTGTGGTTATGGGAATAGTACAGGTATTGGTGGGAGCTTTCAAGTTTGGTAAATTTGCTAGAATGATACCTCATTCGGTAATGCTAGGTTTTGTAAATGGTCTGGCGATTGTTATATTTTTGGCACAGCTCAGTCAATTTAAGGTAGATGGGATATGGATGTCTGGGGCTCAACTATATGTTGTCCTCGGTCTAGTAGCACTGACAATGGGGATAATCCATTTTTTACCCAAGCTGACAAAGGCAGTCCCAGCCTCTCTAGTGGCCATAGGTGTTGTAACTGGTCTTTCTATGTGGAGCAATAAGCTAGGCGTACATATACCAAATGTTCTTGAATTTTCCAAAGGTGGAATAGCTGGAGGCTTGCCTAAATTTCACATCCCGGAAGTACCCTTAAATTTCGAAACTTTAAAAATTGTTCTGCCTTTTGCAGTAACTGCAGCGATGGTAGGACTTATCGAGTCTCTTCTCACAATGTCTCTTATCGATGACCTCACTGATACCAGAGGACAGGCTAATAAGGAGAGTATAGGGCAGGGCGTGGGAAACTTTATAAACGGACTTATGGGCGGAACCGGTGGTTGTGCTATGATAGGTCAGTCTATGATAAACCTCACAAGTGGGGGAAGAGGAAGAATTTCAGGAGTATCAACAGCTATTGCCTTATTATCATTTGTTTTATTTGGTTCGAAAATCATAGGAATAATTCCACTGGCGGCTTTGGTCGGTGTAATGTTTATGGTTGTTATTGAGACTTTTGCTTGGGAAAGCTTGAAATACAGAAAAAGAATTCCTAAAAAAGATTTCATTATTATTCTTATTGTTGCAATAATAACAGTTGAGCATGATTTGGCTCTGGCAGTAATAGTGGGAATAATAATCTCAGCTCTCATCTTTGCTTGGGAAAAAGGTAAAAAGATATCGGCAGAGGTAAAAATAAGTGAAAGTGGAAGTAAGGTATATATTCTGGAAGGACCTTTGTTTTTTGGTTCTGCGGCAAATTTTAAAGAATTGTTTGATGTACAGAATGATCCTGAAGTTGTGGAGATCGACTTTTGTAAATCAAAGGTTACAGATCACTCGGCAATAGAGGCTATCAATAATATAACAGACAAGTATAGGCAGGCTGGAAAAAAGCTTAAGCTTAAACATCTCAGCAGTGACTGTTGTGAACTTTTGAAAAATGCAGAAGAGATAATAGAGATAAATATTGTGGAAGATCCTAAATATTTCGTGGCAGACAACGACCTTGCCTAAAAAAGGCAGCCTGGTTTCAGGCTGTTTTTTTAATTAACCTAAGTTGATATTTGAAATAAATTATGATAAATTCAATACTTTAATTTGAAATAAAGGTAGCAACCTAGGTTAATTATATCTAGTTCTGCTTTAGCCCTGATTTCATAAACAGCCAATAAAGACTTAAAATTATTTTGAATTACTTTTAGAAAAATCCTTGAAAAATGATTTCAGGAGTCTTTTGGGAGGTTACTATTCTTCTGTGGGTTTACTTAGACAAGTAAAGAAGTGAGCAAAGTTTTTATTTAATGATTTTTATAAAAATTGAGTACTTGATTTAATCAGTTAAGAGGTGTTGGGATTCTTTTTTTAGATGTTTAATGGTATAATTTTAAAATGGAATAAACTACAAAAGGGAGTTGAAAACAATGATAATTTTGGGAATAGAAACCTCCTGCGACGAGACTTCTGTTTCGGTTGTCAGAGACGGGAAGGAGATCCTTTCAAATATAATATCTTCACAGATAGAGGTACATAAAGAGTACGGCGGAGTCGTGCCTGAGATAGCGTCTAGGCATCATATCAAAAATATTACTACGATAATGGATGAAAGTCTCTCTGAAGCTGGGGTAACTTTAGATGATATAGACTATATAGCTGTAACTTATGCTCCAGGACTTATAGGGGCCCTTCTTGTGGGGCTGTCCTTTGCAAAGGGAATATCTTATGCCCACGATATACCAATAATACCTGTGCATCATATAAAGGGGCATATCTACAGTAACTTTGTAGAAAATGATGTGAAGCTTCCCCTTATTGCTCTGGTGGTATCTGGTGGTCATACAAACATAGTGCATATAGATGAAAATCATAAGTTCACCAATCTTGGGGGGACACTTGACGATGCCGTGGGAGAGAGCTACGACAAGGTATCTAGAGTCATGGGTCTAGGTTACCCAGGGGGACCTGTGATAGACAAACTTTCATACCTAGGAGATAAGGATTCTATAAAGATGCCCGAACCTAAGGTTGGGGATTATGATTTTAGCTTCTCTGGGATAAAAACATCTGTGATAAATTATGTGAACAATATGAAGATGAAGGGTGAGACCTTCAGAGAGGAGGACCTGGCCGCAGCTTTTCAGCACAAGGTAGTGGAGATCCTATGTAAGAAGACCATAGTGGCAGCGGTGGAGAAAAAAGTTGAAAATATAGTAATAGCAGGAGGAGTGGCTGCAAACTCACTCCTCAGAAAAGAGCTGAAAGAGAAGGCTAAAAAAGTAGGTATAGAGGTATACTACCCATCAATGGCTCTGTGTACGGATAATGCCGCAATGATAGCTGTGGCAGGATACTATAAGGTGAAATACGGAGATGAAAAAAACAGTTTTGGAGATCTAAGGCTAAACGGGATAGCCACCCTGCCTATAGACAGAGACTAGGAGGAAAAATGAGGAAGAAGTTGGGGACGAGCTATACAGAGGTTCTTATTGCTATATCTATATTTTTGGTGGGAGTGATCCCTCTCTTAGCCAGCCTCAACTCATCCTTTGAAGCCACCATTTATAACAGAAACGTTACAAAAGCTCTGGAGTACAACAGGCAGCTTATGGAGGAGATGAGCTCCTATCTTCCCACAGAGGTAAGCGGTTACGATGATCTAGAGGAAATCTATGATGAGATAGAAGAAATATGCGCAGCTAGAAGTGAGGAAGAGGGGATCTATAAAATTCCTGATTGGGACGGTAGTGACTTTGATTTTGATGAAGACTCGGATTCAGACGGAGTCAAGGATAAGATTGTGGATGACAGCATGTACAGGACAGTTGAAGTAGGAGATTTTGACGAAGACACTGATGATAGTTTCGATGTGACTGTGACGAGCCATCTCAGGAGAAACGATGAATATCTTGCTAAAAGCATCTTAAAAATAAATCTTGTAGACAAAACATCAGAATAATGTGGAGGTGAGTCTTTGGAAAAGAAAAAAGCCTATTCGATGATAGAGTTGATTATGGCAGTGGGCTCACTTCTGCTGGTTTTTGGGGTTTTTTCTGTGATAGTGAAAACCTATCTGGAGGAGTTCAGCGAGGGGACTTTAGGTGAGAGAAAATGGGCTGATATCCAGACTTTTTTTACCTATGTAAACAGGGATCTAGAGAATCTGTCAAGTAGTCTGGAATCGGGTGAGATACTTGAAATAAACTCCAATGGAACTATAGAGATAAGATCGTCAGATGGTACTATAACTGACTTTATTGTTTATTCGATAGACGATACCACAGGGAACATAAAAAGAGGCGAAGCTGTAATTGCGAAAGTGAACAAAAACTTTGAAATCAATGGGCTGAAACTAAGAGTATATGAAAATAAACTTAAGGAGAACAGTATAAATTCCAGTTGGAAATATGAAAATTTAACAGATTACCCTGTACCTATAACATCTGGAGATAAATCAAATTATTTTATAGAGACGGTAATAAATCTAGCAGATGGTAGCGAGATCACAGGGGGGTATGCTCTTAGGCTTGATAATGTAATCGAATCAACTGATGAAGAAGATAAATTACTTTATAGTGTAAAATCAGAAAAAACAGAGAACTTTTTAGAAAAATATTATTATTTTTATGATTTTTATAAATATTATACTAAAGATGATTATTACTACTATGATTATTACTACACTTATAATTATAATGATTTTAAGAACTTTTTTGATTATAATTATGGTTATAATATAAATATGGATGGAAATTCATCTTATAGCAGTCAGGCAGATAAAATAATTGTAGAAGTCGGTTTTGAGACAGGAAAATATAATAGTGTAACCGGTATAAGCTATTATGACGAGAGTGATTCTGAGTGGGTTACTTTATCGAAGGTTTCAGAATCATCATTGGATAAGAGTATAACGTATGAAAGTACAGAAAAAGTATATGTGGATGATAATATAAGGCTTAGATTTACACTTTCAAATTATAATGGTTTAAATAGTAGTAAAGATTTTTCAGTTACAGTGGATGTATATGATTCTGAATAACAGGGGGCGTAGAATGAAAAAAGGATTTATACTACCTTTGGTATTACTCATACTTGCCCTCATGAGCGGTATAGCGGTGGTTTTGGGTAGGCTCTCCAGTGAGAAGACCCTGTCGCTGAAAAAACAGGAGGGATCATATTATGCCAAGGAGATAACTGTGACTTTGGTAGAGAATGGGAATGAAGAAGGCGAAGAAGAGAATGAAGATTTGGAAAGTGAAATTAATGAACTTACGAGCACATCAATAACTTTAAAGAAGAATAAATCAGAAACCCAGAAAGTTGAATGGAAGAGATTTGAGAATAGAACTTATGACGTAATTATAGCAGTTGACCCAAATGATAAAATCAACTGGGTATCTAAAGATAAGAACGGCTCTGAAAAGTTTGAAGTAAATGGAAGCGGTTATACCGGTTCAGTTATAGTTGGATCTAATGGGAAGCTGACAATTTATATAAATTACACAAACTCAACTAACTCCAAAATAACTGCAACGGCTAAAGGAACTTACACTAAAAATTAATATATTTATATTTTTGAGATATTTAAAATATATAGCGTTTTTATTAACTGAAATATAAAAAGATTAGCAAGTTGGTGATTTTAATATCTGTCTAAATTCAGTATGAATCGTATAATTTATTTGTAATCAACAGTTCAAGTTAAATTTAGATAAAAAATTAAAGTGTTAAAATGTTTCGCAAGATCAGGAGGGGCAGATGAAAAAAAAACTATCCATAGAGCTTACTGAAAATTCAATAGGATTTATACTAGGTGCTCCGGGAAAAAACGGGATAAGTATAGAGGATGTGCACAGAGAGGCCATCCCTTCTGGACATAGAGGGAATATATCTGCCTCGGTGGAAAGGATAAAAGAGATAATAGAATCCAAGGGTTGGGGAAAGTGCAAAAAAAACCTGTTGTGCAGAACGGACAGCATGGAACACCAGGTTCTAGAACTTCCAAATGTACCGGAAGAGGAGATGGAGTCCATCCTCAGAAGGAAGCTAGAGAACCAAAAACTGGTGGACGACGCTGACAAGATAGCCTACGGGGCTATGGGGGATTTTAGCCAAAAAATGCTGCAAGGGGTCTATGTACAGGTTCTCACTCATGATTTTCTGGAAAAACTCTCTTCTCTGAAACTTCACGGGATAGATTTTGAACCCTTTGCTGCAGACAGGGTAATGGGGAGATATGCAAACAAGAAGGAGAACAGTTTTTTTATAGATATACAGGAAAAACATACTATAGCTGCAATATATTTTAAGGACAAATTGTCTCTGTACAGAAAGATCAATGTCGGTAAAATGGACTTTGTGAGAAGTCTCTCTGAGATACTAGGTATAGGAGAGGAAGAAGCCGCCCGATATCTGAGGGAGTATGGTTATGTAAATAACATAAAAGCAACAGAACTTATGGAGACCGGGATAAATATCGGACCACAGCTCAACATGGCCTGTGAATCCACCTTGGCCAAAATACTGAGAAAAGCAGTACAGTATATAGATTATTTTCAGTTCAAACATTCTGGGGAGATCTTGAATACAATCTATTTTTCAGGAGGGGACCTCAAGACCGAGGATATAAAATCAGCTCTTGAAAGGGAACTTTACATAGGAAATATTTATGATTACAGCGTAAACTCCGGCATATTAGAAAGTGATCTCAAAATGGATCTGCTAAGTGACAATAGCTGGAATCTATTGATGGGAACTGTTCAGAGTGAAGAGGGAATATACAGGCTGAAGAGTAAGTTTAAACTTTCTTTTAAAATAAACAAAAACCCTGTATACATATTTCTGGCGATAGTATTTGTAATGTTTTGCAGCATAAAATTTAGCTATTATAAAATACAGGAGATGGAACAGATAAAGCAGATTAGCGGGATATCTGAGAAAAACAGTGGACTCTCTAAATATATAAAAGAGTCAGATGCCCTTGAGGATAAGATAAAAAGGACAAAGGAGGATATGGACTACCTTTCTAAAATAATAGGTAAAAATACGATCTTTAATAATTTTTTATATGAAGTGTCTGAAATACTTCCCACAGAAATATATTTTGAAGAGATAAAATATGCTGGGAATACCGTATACCTCACAGGGAAGGCAGCCTCAGATGATGGGTACGCAGAGGTCTATATAAATGAACTCTTAGTAAATCTTGAGGATATAACAAACTCGGTAAAATTAATAAAAACTGTAAAATCCCAGCAAAATAAAAAGGTAAATGATTTTTCTATAGAGGTCAAACTCTCTGGCGGTGAAAAAAATGAAAAAAAATGAGAAACAGGCGCTATTGCTTCAACTGCTTGTGTGCCTTACATTTTATATACTTTTTCAAAATATAATCATGGTGAATTTGAAAAAAAGGGTTGAAAACAATAAAAGCAAGATAATCCAGCAGAAGCAAAAATATGTAGAAGATGTGAACAGGATAAATTCACTGGGAAAAAGATATAAGGAATATTACAGAATGAAGTACCAGCGAGATCATATGCAGGCAAAGCTTATAAGCACAGGAGAGAAAAGGTATCTCACTGAGGAGCTGACTCAGCTCAGCAAGAAAAATGATATAAAGCTTTTAAATATTGACCTTAGTGAAAGTATGGGTAAAAATGATCGTAAATATATATTCAAAACAGAGTTTGAAACGGAGTTTTTCACCCTGAAAAACTTTTTAGATGATATAGATAATCTGGAAAAGAACATAAACCTGGAAGATATTAGTATCTCTAGGGAAAACTTTAATTTAATTGTTAAAGCAACTTTTTCTATCTACACAATAAATTAATAATTGTAAATAAGGGGCTTTTTATGAGTATTAAACCTGATTTTAAAAAGTTAAAAATCAAAATAAACAGAATACGAAAGGTACATGTCGTAATCGTAGGGGCGGTCATATTTCTGGCTATGGGAATTTATCTGCAATTTCCAAGAAAAGATAATTTTAAGATGCTGATGGAGATAGACCCTAAGTATAATTTTTCTGTGGACCAGATAAAAGAGGAAGAGTGGGATATTTTTCAGAGCAGTATAGAGGCAGAAAATAATGAGGAAAGAGAACTTGTAAGAAATATATTTCATTCTTATAGTCAAGGAGAAGATGGTAAACCTGAGCTAATCGGTATTATCCTTGGAAAAAGAAAAACAGCGACTTTTTCAGATGGTCAGATTTTACAAGAGGGAGACAGCTTCAACAGTCTCATTGTAAAGTCTATAAACAGGGGAGAAGTTGTGTTGGTAGATAAGAAAGGTGAAAAAAAAGTACTTGAACTTTGGAGGCAATAAAGTATGGGGGAGACTATAAAAAAAGGGATACGGATTATAATAGCTTTTTTAATCATCGGATCAACTATTTTTGGAGCGGGATACAACGGAGAGATAATAGCTCCAAATCAAAAGGTCACGGTGGATTACCATGAAGCCAATCTGGTGAATGTCCTTAGAACACTATCGTTTAGCAATGATCTGAATATGGTGATAAGTGATAAGATATCTGGAACTGTAACTATGAGTGTAAAGGATGCAGAACTTGATGACTTATTAGAGGCTATATTGAGAACAAATGGATATACTTATATCCAAAGCGGAAACCTGGTGGAGATAATGAACATAGATGATGCAAAGACAATGCAGGAAACAGACCGATCTGTATCGAAGGTATTTTCTCTGAAGAAGATAGATGCTTCTGAGGCAGCCGAAGATGTAAAACTGTTTCTGAAAGACGGTGATACATCTGTAGTGAATGCAGAAGCTAATTCTATAACTGTAAGGGCTAAAAAATCAGAACTTATAAGTGTAAAAAACTTTTTGGATGAACGTGACGGAATAAAAAAAGAAGATGCTCAGAAAAATGTGGAACTTATAAGGGTAAAGCACATGACTCCTCAGAAGGCCTATGAGATACTCGGAGAGATAGGTTATAAGATAACAGGAGACATAAAATATAGTGAGACTCTGGGTGGACTACTTGTGATAGCATCTAGCCAGGAGGCTGACACACTTAAAAGTATAATGGATAAGATAGATGTCCCTGAACTCCAGGTGGTTATTGAAGCAAGAATTTTGGAGGTACAGGAAGGGAACGGCAGAGACTGGGGAATGAGTTGGGGATATAATTCTAACAATCTTACAGAGGCTGACAGTAGTGATGGAAGCGGGGGTTATCTGTCTGGAACAGACAGCTATTTCGATGCTTCGAATATATCTGACGGGATAACCCTGGGTCTCGGACTTCTTGGGAGTGATCAGTTTAGTGCGGTATACAGAAACATAGTCGAGGACAGTTCTACAGAGATACTTGCCAAACCTGTGATAACAACCCTCAATGGGAAAAAAGCAAAAATAGAATTAACTGAAGAGGTTCCTTATAAAGAGCTAGAATATATAAGCGACAGTGGAGATGCCACGTCTACGAGCTATGAATTTAAGGATGTGGGAATTACTCTTGAGGTTACCCCTCTAATAACTGATGACGGAATGATAAGGATAGAGGTTACCCCTCAAATAAGTGAGGTGACAGGTTTTACAGATGACGGAGTCCCTTATGTTTCATCAAGGAAAGTGGAAACCAATGTAATTGTGAGGAACGGTCAGACTCTCGCTATAGGTGGTCTCATAAAGGATACAAAGTCAATAACCAGCACCAAGGATCCTTTTTTGAGCAAGATACCAATACTGGGATACCTCTTTAAGAGTGCTAGCAATGAGAAATCAAAGACAAATCTCATGATTTTCATAACTCCCAAAATAATAATGAGCAGAGATATGTCTCAAAGATTTAACTTAGTCAAGGGATCGGATGGAACTGTTTTGAAAACAATAAAAAAATCTGAGACTGATGTGAAAAAGGATATGAAAACTCCGAAAATTAATGGAGATGCTCAGGAAAAGACAGCTGAAGAACAAACTTTATCTGGTATAGAGAAGATACAGCAGAAACTTTCTGAGGGCGACTAAAAAAATCTGTAATAAATCAAAGGTGATGACATGAGATTGGTTTATCTATTTTTTATTATAATAACGGTGTTTTCCTACGGAGGGAACGAGGGAAGGTATGAACTCCTTGAGTCAAAGGAAATGAGAATGTTTTTTCCGAAGGGGGATTCTGAATACACAGACTACCTTTTGGAAAAGGATGATGCCGAAGCCCACCTTGAACTCGCCATTATTTATCTAAAAAATGGTGAGGAAGAGAGATCCAAAGATTACCTGAGTTTGTATCTGAAGGAAGAAAATGACCCTAGAAAACTTTTGGAATATTATAATATAGGAAAAGATTATAAGAGAATAGAGGAAAATTTAGATAGGATTATCCTTGCTGCAGATGAAATAAAATCGGTAAAATATAAAAAGAGGATATACGTGGAAATTGAGAAGAAAGAGCTTCCTATTTCAAAAGAAAAATACAGGGTGGGAAAAGTCCAGGAGTTCCTTTCTTATATGGGAGATGAAAAAAAGCAAAGAGAGTTTTTTAATTCGAACAAGTGGACAAGGGGAGATGTAAGAAAAATACTGGATGAGCTAAAAAAATATGAATTGCCTGATCAAAGCCCGTCTAAAAAACTCTTTGATATGTTTGCCACAAAAAAAGACAGGCTAGAGAAGAGATATTTTAGTATAAAAGGTATAGAGGACATCAAGGGTTACTTTGATTACTTTGACTTTGCTAAAAGGGAGAATATTCAGGGAGAGTTAAGGAGTCCTGGGGAAGAATTATTATATCTGAAATATGAAAAAAATATAGAGGGATATAAAGAGGCAAAAGAAAGATTTGTAAAAGAATATACAAACAAAAAAAATAACAGCACCCTCTATACCCTCTGGATAGTAACTGGAGATGCAGAGATTCTACAGTATCTTAAGACCCAGGGTGAAGGATATCATCACCTTTATCTAAAAGACCTTTTTAAAAAAAACAAAAGTACACTTTTTTATTCAGAAGTAAAAAAATTTCTCTATCTCTACCCTAAAAGTTTATACAGGGATGAAGTATTAGAAAAACTTTTTGACCTGGCCGGTGAATCTCAGAGGTCAGATCTTATAAAAAAATATACAGGAGTTGTAGAAAGCAGGGTTTTGGACAGAGAGAGGATAAAAATAGCTGATGGACCTGTAAAAATAGAACTTTTGGAGAAGGAGATTTCTAAAGGAAACAGCGAGTATATAGAAGAACTTATTGAAGAGCTAGAGGAGCTATACACAGACGTTGAAGTCGCACAAAGGCTTGAAATCATTGAAAACAGAGAGCCTTATGCAGTCTACCTCATACAGAACGAAATAGATATTCCAGTGAGGTATAGGGGGTCTGCCGCAAAATTTCTCTATACAGCAGGGGAAAAAGATGCCCTCTATCCCTATAGAAAATATATGGAGAAATCAGAGTTGAAAGAACTTGCAAAAGAAGATGAAAGGTACAGAGAGGAATATGCCGAAAGGTATCCTCTAGAAGATGAAAATATAAATACCGATCAAGAGATCTATATCTATTTTTCAGAAGATCCAGCTCTCAGAGAATCCAAAGTAAAAGAGATAGAAAGCAAAAAAATAATGGACCCACACGAAATGTACTATGCAGCTCTCTATTATAATAAAAATGGTGACTATGTAAAAAGTTACAGGCTCAGTGATGTTTTAAATAAAAGATACAGTCTTTCTGAAAAAATAGTTGAGTTGCATAATAGCAACATCTATAAAATAAAAAATATGGATATAAAAAAATAAGGATGGCTCAGCCATCCTTTTGGTTTAATTGGATTTTATAAACAGATCTCTCTTTTTCTAAAGATATTTTTTTTTTTTGATTTTTGTAGAGAAGGTTTATCTCCTCGGAAGGGGTTTGGTAGGATATGATACCGTTTGAATCTGATTTTATAATTTTGTTGTCTAAGGTAAATGGAGAATTTTTGATAGGAATATCGGAATTGTCGGTAATCTCTAGGATAACTTGTCGTGATCCACGATTCATTATTATGTTGAAATTATTTATGTCCTCTTTCAGAGAGATCTCGGGGGAGCTATAAGGTTTGAAGTCAGAAATTTTTACAGACACTTTGAAAATATCTGTGGCGGGGATGTCTAAAAATTCAAAATATCCATTTTCCCCTGAAAGGGTAGATGCGATTCTTTTTCCGCCAGGACTTATGAGGTCGATTTTTTGTGATTTAATTGGCTTTACACCATCAGACAAAACCCCGCTTACTTTGTAGAGTTTTCTTTTTAACTGAATTTCCAAGTTTGAAATGGTTGAGAATTTTTCGATTCTTCTCACCAAACCGTTAGAGAAAAAACCATCTTTATCCACTCTTATCAGTACAAGCCCAGATTTTGCAGTACCTCTAAATCTCCCAAAGCTGTCAGCAAAGGATTTTTTTTCTATATCCCCATCTTTTATGACTATTTCTGCATATGGGACAGGAGAATTTCTGTCATCAATTATCCGCCCCTCTATAAAACTTGGAGCCTCCTCTAGCTCTAAATTTAGACTGAATTTATTATTCTCATCAGTGAAATCATAGATGAGCTGATTATCCTCCTTCAGAAAATATCCAAATTTTTTTATGGAAAGTTTGTATTTTTTTGGTGGAACATTCCCAGAAAACTTACCTGAAAAATCACTGGTTAGGGTATAACTGTTGTTTTCCACATCTGTGAAAATGATATCTGCCCCTCCGAGATACATATCATTTATTTTCAGAAAACCATCTACAAATACTTCCAAAGGTTTTATAAAAAAGTTGAGGTATTCACCGTATTTTTCATTGATTGGAAATCTCTGAATTCTCATAAGAGTCTTGTCTAGCTCCTTTACAACAATGTCATACTGTCCGAAGTCAAGGTTTACCCTTTTTAAGAAGGAATCTGAATAGATTGTCTTCAGGAGCTCTCCATCCTTGTAAAAAAGAATGGATACATCTTTTAGTATGTGGTTTGTATCAGGTGGATCTTGGTGGAAATATATCTCATTTTTGCTACTTTTCTTTACAGATACAAAAAAGTCACCTGATTTTTTTGGAAGATCAATATTATAACTCTGGTATTCTCTTGAGATAGAGATAATTCTCTCTACTGAGAAGTAGGATGGTGAGAAAAACTGAAATTTGTAATTTCCTGGTTTTAAGTCTAAGATGGTTTTGCCGTCAGTAAAGTTTATGCCGTCTTTTGACTGGTCGGACATGTCCGTATACTCAATATAACCTTTAGAGGTGTTAAAGTAAAAGGACACGGTTCCATCTTTTCTTTCGTCTGCCCAAAGAACGGCTGAAAAAAGGAAAATAAATATTATTGCGAAAACTTTTTTTACCACAATAACCCTCCTCGGAGTTTATGATTAAGAGAATTTTTAATAAACATTGAAAAAGTGACCTATTTAATTTATAACATTTTTTTTATTAGCAATCAAGAAATGTAACATCTTTTGAAAAAACATTGTATGTGATATAATTAACTGTAATAGATACTTATACCTCAACTTATTCTTGCAGGCAGGTGAATGTATATGAGTTTTAAAAATATTATTGATGAAAGAGAAAAAGGAAAAATAAGATTTGCCAAATCCCAAGTGGAAAAGGCATATTATTTGGGTGAGTTCAAGGAGAACGTTATTGCTGCGCTTCATAAAGATCAGCTTGAAGAGGATAGTGTGTATGCAGAGATAATCGATGCCATGAAAGGAAAAGATGCGGTTCTGATCAAAATGAGAAGGGATGTATCACTTAAAAAACTTAAGCCTTATATTGATGAGGCTGAAAAGTTGGGAGTGAAATATCAGCTTGTAGACGGGATTTCATACAAGGGAGATGTGGCTCTTGTGGTGGTTTCAGAGAAAGCAATGGAAAATTCTGATGAAAATTTAGTGATAAGAGACATGGATCAGGATTTTATCGATGCAGGTCTAGATGAGGAACTTAGTAAAGCCAGAGGGAAAAAAATATGTAAAAGCTGTTTTAAAAAAGTAGAAGAAAAACTCCCTCAATATAAAGAAAGCTATAAAAAAATGAGTATAGTCGATAAGCTGCTAGGGCATAAATGTCCTGCATGCGGCAAAAAATAGGAGGCATGATGGTAGAGGCATTCAAGATAAACGGCGGTAAAGAATTAAGCGGGGTACTAGAGGTCAGCGGTGCAAAAAATGCAGCACTTCCTATATTAATAGGAACCCTCATAGAAAAGGGAACATATATTATAAAAAATGTTCCTGACCTAAGAGACATAAGGACACTGATAAAGCTAATCGAAAGTCTAGGGGTAGATTCAGAAAGACTGGATAAAAATTCTTATAAATTCGTAAATGATGGGCTTACTAATCTCACAGCTTCTTATGATCTGGTAAAAAAAATGAGAGCTTCATTTTTGGTTATGGGACCGATGCTGGCACACGAAAAAAAAGCCATTGTTTCACTTCCTGGTGGATGCGCTATAGGGGCTAGACCTGTAGATCTTCATCTGAAAGGGTTCGAAGCATTGGGGGTAAAGATAAACATAGAACATGGATATGTAGAGGCAGAAGTAGATGAGCTAGTTGGTTCTAATGTTATATTTGATTTTCCAAGCGTGGGAGCTACAGAAAATGTAATAATGGCAGCTGTCAAGGCAAAGGGAACTACCGTTCTTGAAAATGCAGCCAGGGAACCAGAAGTAGATGACCTATGCAATTTCCTAATAGCAATGGGAGCAAAGATAGAAGGAGTTGGGACCGGAAGGCTGGTTATAGAGGGAGTAGAAAAGCTGGTTCCTTGTGAATATACAATAATGCCAGACAGAATAGAAGCTGGGACATATATAATTGCCTCCCTCATGTTTGACAGTAAGATCCAGGTAAAAGGAGTAGTTAGGTCTCATATTGAAAGCTTTATAATGAAGCTTGAGGAGATGGGAGCTACCTTTGAGATAGAGGAAGACGTTTTGAAGGTAACCTCGAAATTTGAGGATTTGAAACCGGCAAAGGCAACGACTATGCCACACCCTGGATTTGCTACAGACCTTCAATCTCAGATGATGACCCTCATGAGCCTTATAGAGGGTAACAGCGAGATAAAGGAGACAATTTTTGAAAACAGATTTATGCATGTACCGGAGCTTAACAGGATGGGAGCCGATATTCATGTAGACGGTCATGTATCTCTAATACATGGAGGTAAAAAGTTTTCTTCTGCAGAAGTTATGGCAAGTGACCTGAGAGCAGGGGCATCTCTTGTTTTAGCTGCCTTAAAAGCCGAAGGAGAGAGCATCGTAAACAGAATATACCATGTAGACAGAGGGTATGAAAAGCTAGAGGAAAAACTTAAGAAAATAGGCGCAGATATAGAAAGAATTAAGTCTGAAGCTTAATTTTGATCCTATATATGAACTAAATATAAATTTGACATTTTAGGAACAATGGTGAATATTTTAATATAAAGGAGTGCTTGATGGAAAAAATTATAGGATTAAATCCTGTAACAGAGGCGTTGCAGAATCCAGAGACCAATATTGAGAAAATAGAAATTTTCAAGGGTCTGAAGGATGATAAGATAGGGAAGATAAAAACTCTTGCATCTAAAAGAAACATAAAAATACATTTCACAGATAAAAGGATTGAAAATTCTCAAGGGATAGTTGCTTTTATAAGTGAGTATGATTATTATGTGGATTTAGGGGCTTTTTTAGAGAAGGTGGCAAAAGATGAAAAATCTATAGTGCTGGTATTAGATGGTGTTCAGGATCCAAGAAACTTCGGTGCTATTATAAGAAGTGCCGAGATTTTTGGTGTAAAGGGAATAATAATACCTGAGAGAAATTCTGTAAAAATAAATGAAACTGTTGTAAAAACTTCCACAGGTGCAATAGAGCATGTGGACATAATAAAAGTAACCAACATATCAGAAGCCATTCAAAAGCTCAAAAAACTGGATTACTGGGTATACGGAGCCGAAGGCAGCGGAGAAAAATGTTACTATGAAGAAAAGTATCCAAATAGAACAGCTCTCGTAATGGGGGGAGAAGGTTCTGGAATAAGAAAAAAAGTAAAGGAAAACTGTGATATTTTAGTAAATATTCCTATGTACGGAAAAATAAATTCTTTAAATGTTTCTGTAGCAGGAGGGATACTTCTTTCTGAAATTGCAAAGAAGATATATTAAAATTTTAGAATTATTGTGTTCTCTTGGTGGGGTATAGGGGTTAAGGGGGTATTCTATGGCAGTAGAAATGATTACTGATGAAATTTTGACAGAGGCTCAAAAAGGTGATCAGGAAGCGGTTAAAAAAGTTTTTGATTATTATAAAAACTTTGTTTTTTTGAAGGCAAAGAATTACTTTTTAATTGGAGCAGATCGAGATGATCTGGTCCAGGAGGGGATGATAGGTCTATTGAAGGCAATAAGAGCATACGATACAGAAAAAGCAGCTTCTTTCAAAACCTTTGCAACTATCTGTATAAAAAGGCAGCTTATTACTGCAATAAAATCTGCAAATTCACAAAAGAATTTTGCACTGAATTCTTCAGTAGGAATATACAATGACTCAAATGAGGATAGGGAGGTTCCCTATGCACGAGGCCTAGAATCTTATATTACATACAACCCTGAAGAAATGTACCTTACCAAAGAGCAGATAACCGGATTAAAAGAGCACCTGCAGAGTACTCTTAGTGAATTTGAAAACGAAGTTTTTCAGTATATGCTCCTAGGACATACATATAAAGAGATATCTAAGAAGCTAAATAAGAAGGTAAAGTCTGTTGACAATGCTATACAGAGGATAAAAAGAAAAAGTGAAGCCTGGCTAGAGACATATAGAAAGGCTTAAAAACAAAGGGCTCCCTTTTAGGAAGGGGCCCTTTTTATCTTGAGGATTTTTTTGATTTGTGGTATATTTATATGAAAAATGATTTCATAAAAAGGGAGTGAAACCTGTGAGGGAATACGATTTTAAGAGTATAGAATCAAAATGGCAGGAGAAATGGAAACAAGAGAATATATTTAAAACAGAGAATAAAGCAGAAGGTAAAGAAAATTACTATGTTCTTGAGATGCTTCCCTATCCATCTGGAAAGCTCCATATGGGACATGTTAGAAACTATACAATAGGGGATGTAATAGCTAGATATAAAAAAATGAAGGGGTACAACGTACTTCATCCTATGGGGTGGGATTCATTTGGTCTTCCTGCTGAGAATGCAGCCATACAAAACGGAGCACATCCTGCAGTTTGGACAAAATCAAATATTGAGAATATGACGACACAACTCAAAAGTCTTGGATTTTCATATGACTGGGATAGAGAGATAGCTTCCTATAGAGATGATTATTATAGATGGAATCAATGGATTTTTAAAAGAATGTATGAGAATGGTCTAGTGTATAAGAAAAAATCTTCTGTAAACTGGTGCCCGGACTGTCAGACTGTTCTTGCAAATGAACAGGTAGAGGATGGAAAATGCTGGAGACATTCAAAAACTGATGTTATCCAAAAAGAACTTGAGCAGTGGTATTTTAAAATAACAAACTATGCTGATGAGCTGTTAGAAGGTCATAAAGAGTTAAAGGGTGGCTGGCCTGAAAAGGTAATTACGATGCAGAAAAACTGGATTGGAAAATCTTATGGAACAGAGGTCAATTTTAAAGTTGTGGAAAACAGTAGTGACCTTCCTGTTTTTACTACGAGGGTTGACACACTTTGCGGAGTTACATACTGCGTTATAGCACCTGAGCATCCCATGGTAGATGAGATTGTAAAGGCTAACCCATCGATAAAAGAAGCCATAGATGATATGACAACTGAAGATGTCATAAGCAGAACAGCAGAAGGAAAAGAAAAAAACGGGGTGTTTACAGGATGGCATGTTATAAATCCTGCAAATAATGAAAAGGTACAGCTCTGGATAGGGGATTATGTACTCATGGGATATGGTACAGGAGCTGTAATGGCTGTTCCGTGTCACGATGAAAGAGACCTTATGTTTGCAAAAAAATATGATCTTCCTTTGAGAGTAGTAATAAATCCAGTGGATAAAAAAACAAAAGAAGAGATAGTTATAAAAGAGAATGAGATGACTGAGGCCTTTACAGACTACGGAATCATAACAAATTCTGGGAATTTCAACGGACTTTCGTCAAAAGACGCCCTTGTAAAAATTGCCGAGCATCTTGAAGAAAAAAACTGTGGAAAAAGAACAATAAACTACAGATTGAAAGACTGGGGAGTGTCTAGACAGAGGTATTGGGGGACTCCTATCCCGGCACTTTACTGTGAAAAATGTGGAACTGTAATGGAAAAAGATGAAAACCTCCCTGTGAAACTTCCTGTAGACGTAATATTCAGCGGGAATGGAAATCCTATAGAAACATCAGAAGAGTTTAAAAACTCCATTTGTCCTGAGTGTGGTGGAAAGGCTAAAAGAGAAACAGATACAATGGATACCTTTGTAGACTCGTCTTGGTATTTCTTGAGATACTGTGACCCTAAAAATACAGACCGTCCTTTTGACAAGGACATAGCTGACGGTTGGTTCCCTGTAGATCAATATATCGGAGGGGTAGAGCATGCCGTTATGCATCTTCTGTATGCTAGATTTTTCCACAAAGTTTTGAGGGATCTTGGACTTTTGTCTACAAACGAGCCTTTTAAAAGACTTCTTACTCAAGGTATGGTTCTAGGGCCGTCGTATTTCTCAAGCCAAGAAAACAGATATCTGTATGCTGAAGAGATAGAGATGGCCGGGGATAAGGCTGTATCTAAATCAACGGGAGAAGAGCTTGTTGTAAAAGTGGAAAAGATGTCTAAATCAAAAAATAACGGGGTGGACCCTGAAAATATAGTTGCGACCTACGGAGCAGACACAGCTAGGCTGTTTACGATGTTTGCATCTCCTCCAGAAAAAGAGCTAGAGTGGAATGAAAACGGTTTGGCTGGATCTTATAGATTCCTAAACAGAGTGTGGAGAATGGTGAGCGAGAGCAAAGAATTCTTTGAGAATGGAGCAATAGAGCTTGAAAAACTAAGCAAAGAAGACAAGGCTGTATTGAGAAAGCTTCATCAAACTATAAAAAAAGTGACAGAATCCATAGAGAATGACTATCATTTTAATACATCAATAGCTTCAAATATGGAGCTCATTAATGAACTACAGGACTACAAAGTCAATGTTTTAGAAAATGGAAAAGTTACTTCAGAGTCTAAGAAACTGTTCACAGAATCGATAAATAAAATGGTTGTTATGCTTTCACCTTTTGTTCCTCATATATGCGATGAACTTTGGTCTGAACTAGGAAATGAAGGAGTTCTCTTTGAAGAGAGCTGGCCTGAACACGTTGAAGAACTTACTGTCTCAGATGAGGTTTCCATAGCTGTGCAGGTAAATGGAAAAGTAAGGGGGGCTGTGCAGGTGAGCAGAGGCACTTCGAAAGAGGAACTCGAAAAGATGGCCCTTGAAATGGAAAATGTGAAAAAACATATCGATGATAAAAAGATAGTAAAAATAATTGTTATACCGGAAAAAATAGTTAATATTGTTGTAAAATAAGGCTGCTTTTGCAGCTTTATTTTATATTTCTAAGGGGGTTGGTTGTTTTGGATAGAAAAGAACATATGAAAAAAATTAACAGAATTGTTATTAAAGTGGGAACCTCGACTTTAACTCATGAAAACGGACTTCTCAACATTTGGAGAATAGAAAAACTGGTAAGAACTCTTTCAGGCCTGGCTAATTTGGGATATGAACTAATCCTTGTTACATCTGGAGCTGTAGGTGCTGGGATGGGTGTCTTGAAATTGGATGAAAAACCAAAAACGCTTGATGAAAAACAGGCCGTAGCTGCAGTGGGACAGGTTTCTCTTATCCATCTTTACAGGAAACTTTTTTCTGAGTACGGAAAAAATATAGCACAGCTTCTTGTCAATGGAGAAGATATATCAAAAAGAAACAGGTATATTAATATAAGAAATACTTTTTCCGTTTTATTTGATAAAAAGGTAATACCCATAGTCAATGAAAATGATGCTGTAGCCGTTGAAGAGATTAAAGTTGGTGATAATGATACCCTTTCGGCTTACGTTGCTAGTGTTGTGGATGCGGATCTTTTAATTCTTCTTTCTGATATAGATGGACTCTATACATCAAATCCCAGAAAAGATAAAAATGCTAAATTTATAAGCGTTGTGGAAGAGATAGATGAAAGCATCTATTCCCTTGCCTCAGGTGCCGGAGGTTCTAAATTTGGTACCGGCGGGATGCAAACAAAAATAAAAGCAGGAGAAATAGCTACTAAGCTTGGAGTTGATATGATAATCGCTAACGGAGAATCTCCAGAGATAATCAGAGATATATTAAATGGAGAAGAAAAAGGAACCCTGTTTTTGGGGGAAAAAGATATATCAGCAAAAAAACACTGGATATGGTACGGTGGAAAAATAAAAGGAACTATCTATATAGACAGCGGGGCTGAAAAAGCACTCTATGGTAAAAATAGTCTTTTGCCAGTGGGAGTTATAAGTGTAGATGGGACTTTCGCAGAGGGGGATATAATTGCCATAAAAAATTGTGATGAAGAGCTTATTGCAAAAGGGGTAGCCAACTATTCTTCTGTAGAGGTGGAACTAATAATAGGAAAACAAAGTGATGAAATAGAGGATATATTGGGGTACAAGGGGTATGATTCTGTTGTTCATATAAATAATCTGCATTTATTAAAGGAGGTATAAGATGAATAATTATATACTTGAAATGGGAAGTAAGGCTAAGGAGGCCTCTAAAATATTAGCTGGGATCGACACCAGGACTAAGAATAGAGCCCTGATGTCTGTGGTCGATGCCCTTCTTGAAAATCTGGAGCTTATTAAAGAGGAGAATGGAAAGGATCTAAAAGCTGCTAGAGAAAAAGGGATTTCTGAATCCTTTATAGACAGGCTGACTCTCACAGATGACAGGATAAAGGGTATGGCCAATACAGTTTGGGAAATAGCAAACTTTAGCGATCCTGTAGGAGAGATAATCAGAGGATTTCCTCATGAGAATGGAATGAAAATATCAGAGGTTAGAGTTCCGCTAGGAGTGCTGGCCATGATATATGAATCTAGACCCAATGTCACAGTAGATGCTGCTGCACTGGCTCTTAAATCTGGAAACTCAATTATTTTGAGGGGGGGCAGTGATGCGTTCTACAGTAACGGAATCCTGGAAAGAATATTTGTAGATGCCATAACAAAAGAGGGTGTTCCAGTGGGAGCGGTGCAACTTATAAAAAATCCAGACAGGGCTCTGGTGAATGAACTTATCAGACTAAATGAGTACGTAGATGTAGTTATACCCCGTGGAGGCGTAGGTCTGAAAAAAGCAATAATTGCAAATGCCACAGTTCCTGTAATTGAAACAGGAGCAGGGGTATGTCATCTTTATATAGATTCTAGAGCAGCCATAGACAAAGCTATGAATATAGCTATAAATGCAAAGACTCAGAGACCTGGGGTGTGCAATGCAATAGAAACCCTGCTTATTCATAGGGATTCCATTGGCAGGATTCTTCCTTTTTTGGCAGAATCTCTTGTGTCAAAAGGTGTTGAAATAAGGGCTGATGAAGAGGCGCTTCAATTTATACCAGGTGCAAAAGAGGCTGTTGAAGAGGACTGGAGCACAGAGTATCTAGCTCTAACAATATCTATAAAAGTTGTGGGGAGTATAGAGGAAGCCATAGAACATATAGATAAATATGGAACAAAGCATTCGGAGGCAATAGTGACAGAAAGCTATGAGATGGCTGAAAAGTTTCTGAATGAGGTAGACGCAGCTGCTGTATATGTTAATGCCTCTACACGTTTTACTGACGGAGGAGAGTTTGGATTTGGTGGAGAGATCGGTATAAGTACTCAGAAGCTCCATGCACGTGGACCTATGGGAGTGAGGGCGTTGACAACGACTAAATATATGATCAGAGGGAATGGGCAGACAAGATAAATTTTTTTAGTTGCAATATTAGATTTTTTAGAATTAATATAACCAAAATAGCTTGACATAGCCGGGCCACTGCATCACTGTAGAGGCCCTGCTATTGCTTGTAAGGGATGAAATGACCTCATGAATATCAGGTGTTCAAAAAATAAATTGTAAAAAAATTAAAAATAAATTAAAAAAATGTTTGACTGTAAAAAGGATATGTGATAATATTAATCCTGTCGCAAGGGGCAGTAAAGCTCGCTAGGCAGATAAAAGGACATTAGCAATTAAATAGAGAAGGAAGTCAAAAGAATGTCAGATATGACATAAAGAAGTCCAAACAAGATTTGGACACAGTTAGGTGTTGATAATCTCGCAAGAGATTTAAATAAACTTTTTGAATGAAGAGTTTGATCCTGGCTCAGGATGAACGCTGACAGAATGCTTAACACATGCAAGTCGACTGGAATTCACCTTCGGGTGATAGTACGGTGGCGGACGGGTGAGTAACGCGTAAAGAACTTGCCCTCTAGACTGGGACAACTGTTGGAAACGACAGCTAATACCGGATATTATGGAACTGCGGCATCGCAGAACTATGAAAGGCTATATGCGCTAGAGGAGAGCTTTGCGTCCCATTAGTTAGTTGGTAGGGTAACGGCCTACCAAGACGATGATGGGTAGCCGGCCTGAGAGGGTGATCGGCCACAAGGGGACTGAGACACGGCCCTTACTCCTACGGGAGGCAGCAGTGGGGAATATTGGACAATGGACTAAAAGTCTGATCCAGCAATTCTGTGTGCACGATGAAGGTCTTCGGATTGTAAAGTGCTTTCAGGTGGGAAGAAGAAAGTGACGGTACCACCAGAAGAAGCGACGGCTAAATACGTGCCAGCAGCCGCGGTAATACGTATGTCGCAAGCGTTATCCGGAATTATTGGGCGTAAAGCGCGTCTAGGCGGCCTTTTAAGTCTGATGTTAAAATGCGGGGCTCAACTCCGTATTGCGTTGGAAACTGGAAGGCTAGAGTATCAGAGAGGTGGGCGGAACTACAAGTGTAGAGGTGAAATTCGTAGATATTTGTAGGAATGCCGATGGGGAAGCCAGCTCACTGGATGAATACTGACGCTAAAGCGCGAAAGCGTGGGGAGCAAACGGGATTAGATACCCCGGTAGTCCACGCCGTAAACGATGATCACTAAGTGTGGGGGGTCGAACCTCCGTGCTCAAGCTAACGCGATAAGTGATCCGCCTGGGGAGTACGTACGCAAGTATGAAACTCAAAGGAATTGACGGGGACCCGCACAAGCGGTGGAGCATGTGGTTTAATTCGACGCAACGCGAGGAACCTTACCAGCCCTTGACATCCCAAGAACTTAGCAGAGATGCTTTGGTGCCTTTTCGGAGGAACTTGGTGACAGGTGGTGCATGGCTGTCGTCAGCTCGTGTCGTGAGATGTTGGGTTAAGTCCCGCAACGAGCGCAACCCCTATCGTATGTTACCATCATTAAGTTGGGGACTCATGCGAGACTGCCTGCGACGAGCAGGAGGAAGGTGGGGATGACGTCAAGTCATCATGCCCCTTATGGGCTGGGCTACACACGTGCTACAATGGGCGATACAGAGGGTCGCGATCCCGCGAGGGGGAGCCAATCTCAGAAAGTCGTTCTTAGTTCGGATCGCAGTCTGCAACTCGACTGCGTGAAGTTGGAATCGCTAGTAATCGCGAATCAGCAATGTCGCGGTGAATACGTTCTCGGGTCTTGTACACACCGCCCGTCACACCACGAGAGTTGGTTGCACCTGAAGTAGCAGGCCTAACCCGTTTACGGGAGGGATGTTCCTAAGGTGTGATTAGCGATTGGGGTGAAGTCGTAACAAGGTATCCGTACGGGAACGTGCGGATGGATCACCTCCTTTCTAAGGAGCACAGACGACCTTCTCTATTTATTTGGTATTGTTCTTTCCCGCGAGGGTTTGGGTAATAACCAGGATGGACATTGGAAACTATATAGTAGAGAAATCAACATTAAATTTTTTTTCTGACGAAATCTACTTCATTCGAAGTAAAGATTGTCAAGAAAGAGAGTTAGCTGATGAACAATTTAGGTTAAGATATTAAGGGCACACGGAGAATGCCTTGGTAACAAGAGCCGATGAAGGACGTGATAAGCTGCGATAAGCTGTGGTTAGCTGCAATTGAGCATTGATCCGCAGATTTCCGAATGGGGCAACCTGCTAGATTGAAGATCTAGCGCGAAAGAGGTAAGCGGGTGAACTGAAACATCTAAGTAACCCGAGGAAGAGAAAGTAAAAACGATTCCCTAAGTAGCGGCGAGCGAACGGGGAAGAGCCTAAACCAATACAGTGTCAAGGATGTAGCCGTTGCTGTATTGGGGTAGTGGGAAGAACGCCTGGAGAACTACAAGGTATCCGGCAATTTTAAAGACGTAACTGGAAGGAATTGGAAAGTTCCGCCGTAGCGGGTGATAGCCCCGTACAGGTAAACTCTTTAAGTTGTGTGTTCTATCCCGAGTAGCACGGGACACGTGAAACCCTGTGTGAATCCGCGAGGACCATATCTCGTAAGGCTAAATACTCTTGTTAACCGATAGTGAATAGTACCGTGAGGGAAAGGTGAAAAGAACCCCGGGAGGGGAGTGAAATAGAACCTGAAACCGTGTGCTTACAAGCGGTCAGAGCCTTTAGGGGTGATGGCGTGCCTTTTGGAGAATGATCCTGCGAGTTACGATCAGTGGCAAGGTTAAGTATAACGGAGCCGTAGGGAAACCGAGTCTGAATAGGGCGATACAGTCGCTGGTCGTAGACGCGAAACCTGGTGATCTATGCCTGTCCAGGATGAAGCTGTGGTAAGACACAGTGGAGGTCCGAACCCACCGTCGTTGAAAAGCCGGGGGATGAGGTAGGTATAGGGGTGAAAAGCCAATCGAACCAGGAGATAGCTCGTTCTCTCCGAAATGCATTTAGGTGCAGCCTTAAGCGTTCAACTATGGGGGTAGAGCACTGAATGGTCTAGGGGGCGTACCGCTTACCGAAATCAATCAAACTCCGAATACCATAGTTCTAGAGCTTAGGAGTGAGACTATGGGTACTAAGATCCATGGTCAAAAGGGAAACAGCCCAGACCACCGACTAAGGTCCCTAATTATAGCTAAGTGGGAAAGGAGGTGGAGATTCTGTAACAACCAGGAGGTTGGCTTAGAAGCAGCCATACCTTTAAAGAGTGCGTAATAGCTCACTGGTCGAGAGTCTCTGCGCCGACAATGTAACGGGGCTAAGCTATAAACCGAAGTCGTGGAATTCAACTTTTAAGTTGGATTGGTAGGAGAGCGTTCTGTAGGCCGTTGAAGGGGAACTGATAAGGGACCCTGGAGGTATCAGAAGTGAGAATGCAGGAATGAGTAGCGAGAAAGGGGGCGAGAATCCCCCTCGCCGGAAGAACAAGGGTTCCAGGGTAAAGTTTGTCTTCCCTGGGTAAGCCGGGACCTAAGCCGAGGCTAGATTGCGTAGGCGAATGGAAAGCAGGTTAATATTCCTGCGCCGGTTATAGTTTGTGATGGAGGGACGCAGAAGGGTATGCGCGCATGGCGACGGTTGTCCATGTGCAAGCATGTAGGGTGACTTGGTAGGAAAATCCGCCAGGTTAGATCTGAGGTGTTACGCGGAGTCTTCGGACGAAGGCGCAAATCCCACGCTGCCGAGAAAAGCTTCTAAACGTTAAACTATAACCGCCCGTACCCGAAACCGACACAGGTGTTCAGGGTGAGAAACCTAAGGCGTACAGGCTAACTCTCGCTAAGGAACTCTGCAAAATGGCCCCGTAACTTCGGGAGAAGGGGTGCCGCTGATTGTGATAGTTACAAGCGAACTAAAGCGATTGGCGGCCGCAGTGAAGAGTCTCAAGCAACTGTTTAGCAAAAACACAGGTCTATGCTAAGCTGAAAGGCGATGTATATGGGCTGACACCTGCCCAGTGCCGGAAGGTTAAGAGGAGGAGTGAGAGCTCCGAATTGAAGCCCCGGTGAACGGCGGCCGTAACTATAACGGTCCTAAGGTAGCGAAATTCCTTGTCGGGTAAGTTCCGACCTGCACGAATGGTGTAATGACTTGAGAGCTGTCTTGGCGGGAGGCCTGGTGAAATTGTACTACCGGTGAAGATACCGGTTACCTGCAGTAGGACGGAAAGACCCCATGAAGCTTTACTGTAGCTTGGTATTGGGTTTTGGCATTACGTGTATAGGATAGTTGGGAGACTGAGAAGACATGGCGCTAGCTGTGTGTGAGTCGCTGGTGGAATACCAACCACGTAATTTTGGAATTCTAATCTGTGGTTTGTAGCCATGGAGACAGTGCTAGGTGGGCAGTTTGACTGGGGCGGTCGCCTCCGAAAGAGTAACGGAGGCGTTCAAAGGTTCCCTCAGGTTGGATGGAAATCAACCGAAGAGTGCAATGGCATAAGGGAGCTTGACTGCGAGACTGACAGGTCGAGCAGGTGCGAAAGCAGGACATAGTGATCCGGCGATTCCGAATGGAAGGGTCGTCGCTCAACGGATAAAAGCTACTCTGGGGATAACAGGCTGATTTTGCCCGAGAGTCCATATCGACGGCAAAGTTTGGCACCTCGATGTCGGCTCATCGCATCCTGGGGCTGGAGAAGGTCCCAAGGGTTGGGCTGTTCGCCCATTAAAGCGGTACGTGAGCTGGGTTCAGAACGTCGTGAGACAGTTCGGTCCCTATCCACTGCAGGCGCAAGAGTATTGAAAAGATCTGTCCTTAGTACGAGAGGACCGGGATGGACAAACCTCTGATGTACCAGTTGTCACGCCAGTGGCACAGCTGGGTAGTCACGTTTGGAACGGATAACCGCTGAAAGCATCTAAGCGGGAAGCCAGCTTTGAGATAAGTACTCTGTTCTATATGAACTAAGACACCTTCGAGACCAGGAGGTTGATAGGTTGGGGGTGTAAGGACCGTGAGGTTTTTAGCTGACCAATACTAATATGTCGAAGTCTTAACCTAAATCTACTATATAGTTTTGAATGCCCATGGCATGCAAAAGAATATGATGTCAGCAGTTAAATGTTGATAACAGCTTGGTGAGAATAGCTGTAGGGGTACACCTGGTTACATTCCGAACCCAGAAGTTAAGCCTGCATACGCTGAAAGTACTTGAGGGGCAGCCCTCCGGGAGGATAGGTACTTGCCAAGCTTTTATATATGTGCTTCCATAGCTCAGTTGGTAGAGCGCACGACTGTTAATCGTGTTGTCGCTGGTTCGAGTCCAGCTGGAAGCGCCACTAAAAAAATAATAAAGTTTCAATATAGCTTGGTGAGAATAGCTGTAGGGGTACACCTGGTTACATTCCGAACCCAGAAGTTAAGCCTGCATACGCTGAAAGTACTTGAGGGGCAGCCCTCCGGGAGGATAGGTACTTGCCAAGCTTTTTTATTTTTTAAGAACCAACAATAACTTGTTTGGAAAACTTTAAATAAAAAATAAAAAAAGATTGACACTTTCCGAATATTATGTTATTATTAATCTCGTCTTGGAAAGCAAAAGTGAAGCTCTATCAGTGAATGACCATACAAGTTGGTATGGGAGGATAGTTGTTAATGTCCGATAAGTGAGTGGAGGTGTAATCATGAGAGTTAATGTCCAATTAGAGTGTACTGAATGTAAAAGAAGAAATTACAGCACTGCTAAAAACAAAAAGAACACTACAGACAGATTAGAAATGAACAAGTACTGTAAGTGGGATAAGAAAGTAACAGTACACAAAGAAACTAAAAAGTAATCAATACAATAACTAATTTACAACGTGCAGGTCAATGGCTCAATTGGTAGAGCATCGGTCTCCAAAACCGAGGGTTGGGGGTTCGAGTCCCTCTTGACCTGCCATTTTTTTATATTGAGTATTGAAGGTGGTCCTATGAAATTTATCGAAGAGATAAAAATGGAATATGCTAAAGTGACATGGCCTAACAAAGAAGAAGTTAAAAATGCTACTATAATTGTTGCAGCTATGAGTGTTGCTTTAAGTGTATATTTAGGAGTTTTCGACTTAATTGCTTCTAGACTTTTAGATGTGCTCGTATCCAACTTTGGAGGGTAAGGAATGGAAAAAACTATAGTAAAAAAATGGTTCATGATCCACACTTATTCAGGATATGAGAAAAAGGTAAAAACCGATCTTGAACAGAAAATTGAAACTCTCGGAAAAGGAGAGATTGTAACAAGGATACTTGTTCCTGAAGAGGAAAGTGTGGAATTAAGAAGAGGTAAAAAGAAAGTTGTTGCAAGGAAACTTTTTCCTGGATATGTAATGGTTGAAATGATCGTTACTAGGGAAGAAAGTGCTGACGGCATAAACTTCAAAGTCGATTCTGATGCCTGGTATATCATAAGAAATACCAATGGTGTTACAGGATTTGTAGGAGTGGGGTCTGACCCTATACCTATGGAAGATGAAGAAGTAGAAAATATATTTAGAGTTATCGGGCTTCATGACGGTAGCGATAAAGAGGTAAAAGAAACAATTCAAATTAACTTTGGTGTCGGAGATTATGTCGAGCTTCTTGAAGGTGGACTTTCTGGACACGGAGGAAAAGTAGCTGAAATCGACATGGAACATAAAAGAGTCAAAGTCATGGTCGAAATGTTTGGTAGGATGACTCCTGTTGAAGTAAGTTTCGACGGTGTCAAAAAAGCCTAAGCTACGCTTTCGGCAAGTGGGAGATAACAAATCACTATGACCACAGATATTATGGAGGTGCAACTTAAAAAATGGCAAAAGAAGTAATCGGATTAATTAAGTTACAATTACCAGCGGGAAAGGCTAATCCAGCTCCACCAGTAGGACCTGCATTAGGACAACATGGTGTTAACATCATGGAATTCTGTAAGGCTTTCAATGCTAAAACTCAAGATAAAGCTGGATGGATTATACCAGTAGAAATTTCTGTTTATAACGATAGAAGTTTC
Organism: uncultured Ilyobacter sp.; assembly: GCF_963663625.1. Lineage (NCBI taxonomy): Bacteria > Fusobacteriati > Fusobacteriota > Fusobacteriia > Fusobacteriales > Fusobacteriaceae > Ilyobacter > uncultured Ilyobacter sp. The sequence goes on from NZ_OY760437.1 coordinate 120,180, forward strand.
ACATTCATTCTAAAGACTCCACCTGCATCTGACTTACTTAAAAAAGCTGTAGGAATCAAATCGGGAGCTGCTAACTCTAAAAAAGAGACAGTAGGGACAATCACTAAAGCGCAACTTAAAGAAGTAGCAGAAACTAAAATGCCAGACTTAAACGCTGGAACTGTTGAAGCGGCTATGAACATTCTTGCTGGATCTGCAAGATCTATGGGAATAAAAGTAGTAGACTAATTTTTGGGAATGGCTTTATTATAGAGTGAACAATAAGTGGTAGGAACTAAAAATTCCGCTTAACCACAGAAGGAGGAAAGTTAAGGAATGGCTAAAAGAGGTAAAAAATACTTAGAGATAGCTAAACTAGTTGAAATAGGGAAGCTTTATGAAGTAAACGAAGCTTTAGAGCTTGTTACAAAAACAAATACTGCGAAATTCGTAGAAACTATAGAGGTTGCTCTTAGATTAGGGGTAGACCCAAGACATGCTGACCAACAAATAAGAGGAACTGTAGTTCTTCCACATGGTACAGGTAAAACTGTTAAGATTCTTGCTATAACTGCTGGAGACAACGTACAGAAAGCTCTAGACGCAGGAGCAGATTATGCAGGAGCAGAAGAGTATATCGAAAAAATCCAACAAGGTTGGTTTGACTTTGATGTAGTTATAGCTACTCCAGACATGATGCCTAAGCTAGGTAAATTAGGAAGAGTACTTGGAACAAAAGGACTTATGCCTAATCCTAAATCAGGGACAGTAACGCCAAATATTGCTCAAGCAGTATCTGAATTCAAGAAAGGAAAGCTTGCCTTTAGAGTAGATAAATTAGGATCTATTCACGTACCTATCGGTAAGGCAGATTTCGACGGTGTAAAAATCGAAGAAAACTTCAAAGCTTTTATGGCAGAGATCCAGAGGTTAAAGCCAGCAGCGGCAAAAGGTCAATACCTTAGAACTGTAGCTGTATCCCTAACAATGGGACCTGGAATCAAAATGGATCCAATCCTTGTATCTAAATACTTAGGTGCGTAATAACATTTAGTTGGATGAAAAATTAATATATATCCAAACCAAAGACCGTAGGTGGTGTAAACCTTAAACATCCTACCGAGGTTGGGGCAAGTTATCACTAACCTCAAGTATGCTTTCAACCTCCGTTCCTGTCTTTGGACCGGGGGTTATTTTTCAGAAAAAGAGGAGGTGAATAGATAATGGCAACTGAATTAAAAAAACAGGTTATAGCTGAACTAAGCGAAAAGATCAAAAAATCTGATTCTATTGTTTTCATTGACTACAGAGGTTTAAGAGTTAATGAGGAAACTGAATTGAGAAAACAGATCAGAGAAGCTGGAGCGGAATATATCGTTGCTAAGAACAGGCTTTTCAAAATAGCTCTTAAAGAAGCTGGTGTGGAAGATTGTTTTGACGATGTGTTAGAAGGAACTACTGCATTTGCATTTGGATATGGAGATGTTGTGGCACCTGCAAAAGTTACTTATGAATTAGGGAAAGCTCTAACTCTTAAGAAAAGAGATATATTCAAAATAAAGGCTGGAGTACTTTCTGGTAAGAGAGTTGAAGCGTCTGAAGTTGAAGCACTAGCGAAACTTCCATCGAGAGAGCAACTGCTTTCTATGGTGTTAAATGGAATGCTTGGACCGATCAGAAAACTTGCTTACGCAGCTGTAGCTATAGCTGATAAGAAAGAATCTGCTGGAGAATAATCTCTTTGAATATTTGAATAGAGATTAATCTAAAAACTAACAAATAATCTTATTGTAGATATAATAAAAAAGGAGGAATAATTAAATGGCATTCGATAGAGAAAAATTCATCGCTGACTTAGAAGCAATGACAGTATTAGAGTTAAAAGATTTAGTAACAACATTAGAGGATCACTTCGGTGTAACTGCTGCTGCACCAGCTGCTGTAGCTGCTGAAGCTGGAGCTGCTGTTGAAGAGAAAACTGAATTTGATGTAGTTCTTACAAGCGCAGGTGACAAGAAAATAGCAGTAATCAAAGAGCTTAGAGCGATTACAGGGCTAGGACTTAAAGAGGCTAAAGACTTAGCTGAAGCTGGAGGAAACATCAAAGAAGCTGTTTCTAAAGAAGAAGCTGAAGAAGTTAAAGCTAAATTAGAAGCTGCTGGAGCTACTGTAGAAGTTAAATAGTCTATTTTTTAACTTTTGTAAATCCTACAAACAATTTAAAAAAAATAGGCACTCTTAATTAAGAGTGCCTTTTTACTCATTTATAGAGTAATGGCCTTGATAACAAAAAAATGCGAAAATATTTTTAATATGAAGTTGATATCTAATCTGTGTAAAACAGTATATTTAAAAAGATTATTTTTAATAGGTTAGGTATCAACTATTAAGAACTAACAAGGGGTGTGAAGTAATGGGGAAACTTGTTAAAAGAATGAATTTTGGAAGAATAAAAGAAAGAGGAGCGATGCCTCACTTCCTAGAATTCCAATTAAATTCCTATGAAGATTTCCTACAAGCCAAAAAAGCTCCAAATACTAGAGAAGATAAAGGACTTGAATCGGCTTTTAGAGAAATTTTCCCTATTGAGTCTTCTAACGGAGATATCAAACTTGAGTACCTTTCTTATGAACTGCACGAAGCAGAGCCGCCAATGAATGATGAGCTTGAGTGTAAAAAGAGAGGTAAAACCTATTCTGCCTCATTAAAGGTAAGGCTTAGACTCATAAACAAGAAAAGTGGAAACGAGATACAGGAAACATTGGTATACTTTGGTGAGCTTCCTAGGATGACTGAGAGAGGGACTTTCATAATTAATGGTGCAGAAAGAGTAGTAGTATCACAGCTACATAGATCACCTGGTGTTTCTTTCAACAAAGAGCAAAACATACAGACAGGTAAAGATCTTTTTTCAGGGAAAATAATACCTTATAAGGGTACATGGCTGGAGTTTGAAACAGATAAGAACGACTTTTTGAGTGTCAAGATAGACAGAAAAAAGAAAGTTCTGGCAACTGTATTCTTGAAATCAGTAGATTTTTTCCAAGACAATTTGGAAGTCATAGAAGAATTCTTTAAACCAAAAGAACTTAGTCTGACCAAATATTATGAAAAATATAAGGACAGAGAAGAGATTGTAAGTATCTTTAGAACAAAATTTGAAGGAAGCTTTATAAAAGAGGATATCTTTGATGAAGAAACCGGAGAAATCCTGGCTGAAGAGCAGACAGTAATAGATGAAGAATTGATTGAAAAAATAGTAGATATGAAGCTCGAATCAATAAACTACTGGGAAGTTAGACCAGAAGAGAAGATACTTGCCAATACTTTACTAGCAGATACAACTGAAAACAAAGATGAAGCTGTAACAGAGGTATTCAAAAAACTAAGACCTGGAGATCTTGTAACAGTAGATTCTGCAAGATCACTTATTAGACAGATGTTTTTTAATCCTCAAAGATATGATTTGGCTTCAGTTGGTAGATATAAAATGAACAAAAGACTTAGACTGGACCTTCCAGATGATCAAGTAGTATTGACCAGAGAAGATTTGGTAGCAGCAATAAAGTACGTTCTTGGACTTCACAACGGTAACGGGCATACAGATGATATAGATAACCTTTCAAACAGAAGGGTAAGAGGAGTAGGCGAACTTCTCTTGATGCAGATAAGATCAGGACTTGTTAAGATGGGTAAAATGGTAAAAGAAAAGATGACTGTACAGGATGCAGGAACTTTAACACCACAATCTCTTTTAAATACGAGACCTCTTAATGCGTTAGTTCTAGACTTCTTTGGATCTGGGCAGCTATCACAATTTATGGATCAGTCCAACCCGCTAGCAGAGCTTACTCATAAGAGAAGAATCTCAGCACTTGGACCAGGTGGACTTTCGAGAGAAAGAGCTGGATTCGAAGTACGTGACGTACACGATTCACATTATGGAAGAATATGTCCAATAGAAACTCCAGAAGGGCCAAACATCGGACTTATAGGTTCTCTTGCTATCTACGCAAAGGTTAATAAATATGGATTCATAGAAACTCCGTATATAACTGTTAAGGATGGTAAAGCAGATTTTGATGATATAAAATATCTAGCTGCTGATGAAGAGGAAGGTCTTTTCATTGCTCAGGCGGATACGGTTGTAGCAGAAGATGGAAACCTTGAGGGAGAAGTTGTTTGTAGATTTGGACATGAGATAGTACACGTACCTGGAGAAAAAGTTGATTTCCTAGATGTTTCTCCTAAACAGGTTGTTTCAGTATCAGCAGGACTGATACCTTTCCTAGAGCATGACGATGCCAACAGAGCACTAATGGGATCAAACATGCAAAGGCAAGCGGTACCACTTTTAAAAGCAGAAGCCCCTTTCATAGGAACAGGACTTGAAAGAAAAGTTGCTGTAGATTCTGGAGCAGTTGTGGTGTCAAAAGTAAAAGGAAAAGTAGTAGCTGTAGATGCAAATAAAGTAGTGATTTTGGATGAAGATAAAAAAGAGCATTCTTATAGATTATTGAACTTCGAAAGATCTAACCAGGCGATGTGTCTACATCAGAAACCGCTTGTTGATCTCGGGGAAGAGATAGAAGTTGGGACGATATTAGCTGACGGACCTGCCACAAAAGGTGGAGACCTGGCACTTGGTAGAAATATCCTAATGGCATTTATGCCTTGGGAAGGGTACAACTTTGAGGATGCGATTCTGATCTCTGACAGACTAAGAAAAGATGATGTGTTCACATCAATTCATATAGAGGAATATGAAATAGAGGCTAGATCAACAAAACTAGGTGACGAGGAGATTACAAGAGAGATTCCTAACGTTTCTGAGGAAGCACTAAGAAATCTTGATGACAGAGGAGTAATAAGAGTCGGTGCAGAAGTAGGACCTGGAGATATCCTTGTAGGGAAGACTACACCAAAAGGTGAGACTGAGCCTCCTGCAGAAGAAAAACTGCTTAGAGCTATTTTTGGAGAAAAGGCAAGAGACGTAAGAGATACCTCTTTAAAAATGCCACACGGAGCTAAAGGAACTATTGTTGAAATTCTAGAACTTTCTAGAGAAAACGGTGATGAACTTAAGGCCGGAGTAAATAAATTGATAAGAATATTTGTAGCAGAAAAGAGAAAAATAACTGTCGGAGATAAGATGTCAGGAAGACATGGAAACAAAGGTGTAGTATCTAGAGTACTCCCTGCAGAAGACATGCCTTTCTTAGCTAACGGAACGCATCTAGACGTAGTTATAAACCCTCTTGGAGTTCCTTCACGTATGAACATAGGGCAGGTACTAGAAGTACATTTAGGACTAGCTATGGGAGACTTAGACGGCGGAACATATATAGCCACTCCTGTATTCGACGGTGGAAATGAAGCACAAGTAAAAGATTATCTTGAATCTTCAGGATTCAGCAGAACAGGTAAAGTAACATTGTTTGATGGTAGAACGGGGGACAAATTTGACAACCCTGTAACTGTAGGTAGGATGTATATGCTAAAACTGCATCATCTAGTAGAAGATAAAATGCATGCTAGAGCAATCGGTCCTTATTCACTCGTTACTCAGCAGCCACTTGGAGGTAAAGCTCAATTTGGAGGGCAGAGATTGGGAGAAATGGAAGTTTGGGCTCTTGAAGCTTATGGAGCGGCAAATATTTTACAAGAGATGCTAACTGTCAAGTCAGATGACGTGGCGGGAAGAACAAAGACATACGAGGCTATTGTAAAAGGTGAAGAGATGCCAGAGCCTGACTTACCAGAATCATTCAAGGTACTACTTAAGGAATTCCAAGCACTAGCTCTTGATGTAGAACTCTTTGATACTGATAAAAATATTATAAATGTAAATGAAGAGCTAAACAAAGAAGAAACAATAACGGAGTTCTCTTTAGCAGACCTTAAAAATTAAGATTGTGGTTGTATGGAACACATAACTATTTGAGTGTATATAATACTTATCTCAAGTAAGGAGGCTTTGCAGTTAATATGGGAATTAAAAATTTCGAAAAAATCAGGATTAGACTAGCATCTCCGGAAAAGATTCAAGAATGGTCTTTTGGAGAAGTAACTAAACCGGAAACAATTAACTATAGAACACTTAATCCTGAAATGGATGGTCTTTTCTGTGAAAAAATATTCGGTCCAACTAAGGATTGGGAATGTGCTTGTGGAAAATATAAAAGAATGAGGTATAAAGGTCTTGTTTGTGAGAAGTGTGGAGTAGAAGTAACAAGAGCAAAGGTAAGAAGAGAAAGAATGGGACATATAAATCTTGCAGCCCCAGTCTCTCATATTTGGTACTCTAAAGGAACTCCAAATAAAATGTCCCTTGTTCTCGGAATTTCTCCAAAAGAACTAGAATCAGTTCTTTATTTTGCAAGATATATAGTAATATCTACAGGTGACACGAATCTAAAAGAGGTCAAGATTTTAACTGAAAGAGAGTACAAACTGTACAGACAGCAGCACGGAAAAAGTTTTGAAGCCCAAATGGGTGCAGAAGCAATACTTAAGCTGCTACAAAAGATAAATCTTGAAGAACTTCAAGTAGAACTTGAAAAAGAACTTGAAGATGTAACCTCGTCTCAAAAAAGAAAGAAGATAGTAAAAAGACTTAAAATAGTAAGAGATTTCAGTGAGTCAGGAAATAAGCCTGAATGGATGATACTTAAAAATGTACCTGTAATCCCGGCTGACCTTAGACCTATGGTTCAGTTAGATGGTGGAAGGTTTGCAACTTCAGACCTGAATGACCTTTACAGAAGAGTAATAAACAGAAACAACAGACTGAAAAAGCTTTTGGAAATAAAAGCCCCTGAAATCGTTGTAAAAAATGAAAAAAGGATGCTTCAGGAAGCTGTGGATGCCCTTATAGATAATGGAAGAAGAGGAAAGCCTGTAGTTGCACAAAACAACAGAGAACTCAAATCTCTTTCTGACATGCTAAAAGGTAAGCAAGGTAGATTCAGACAAAACCTTCTAGGTAAAAGGGTAGACTACTCTGCTAGATCGGTTATCGTCGTAGGTCCATCCCTAAAGATGGATCAATGTGGAATACCTAAAAAAATGGCACTTGAACTATACAAGCCTTTTATAATGAGGGAACTCGTTAAAAGAGAGCTTGCTTCAAATATAAAAACAGCTAAAAAACTTGTAGAAGATGCAGATGACAAAGTATGGGATGTAATCGAAGATGTAATCCAGGATCACCCTGTACTTCTTAACAGAGCACCTACTCTTCACAGACTTTCAATACAGGCTTTCCAGCCTGTTCTTATAGAAGGAAAGGCTATCAGGCTTCACCCGTTGGTTTGTGCTGCATTTAATGCCGACTTCGATGGAGATCAGATGGCAGTTCACTTGATGCTTTCACCTGAAGCAATAATGGAAGCAAAACTTCTAATGCTTGCGCCAAACAATATCATCTCTCCTGCTAACGGAGAACCAGTAGCTGTACCTTCTCAGGATATGGTTATGGGATGTTATTATATGACAAAGGATAAACCTGGAGCTAAAGGTGAAGGGATGGTATTTTCAAGCATAGATAAAGTTTTGACTGCGTATCAGCTTGGAATGGTTGAGACTCATGCGATTGTTAAAGTAAGAATAGATTCTGAACTCGTGGAAACTACCCCTGGAAGAGTTCTTTTCAATGAGATGCTTCCTTTGGAAAACAGAATGTACGATGTCACTTTTGGTAAGGGACCTCTTAAGAAGCTTATTGCTAAACTTTATGAGATGCATGGATTTACTATAACGGCAGAGCTAATCAATGAAATTAAAAACTTCGGATATCATTATGCTACATTTGCGGGAATAACTGTAGGTATAGAAGATCTTGAAATTCCTGAGTCTAAAAAGGCGATTCTTGAAGAAGCTGACAACATGGTAGCTGAAATTGAACAGGATTACAGAGACGGAAAGATAATAAACGAAGAAAGATATAGAAAGACAGTAGCAGTGTGGTCAAAAGCAACAGATGATGTAACAACAGCAATGATGGAAAACCTAGATCAGTTTAACCCGGTTTATATGATGGCCAACTCAGGAGCAAGAGGATCTATCGCCCAGATGAGACAGCTTGGAGCTATGAGAGGACTAATGGCAGATACGCAGGGAAGAATCATCGAAGTACCAATCAAAGCAAACTTCCGTGAGGGTCTAACTGTATTAGAATTCTTCATGTCATCTCACGGAGCTAGAAAAGGTCTGGCAGATACAGCACTGAGAACTGCCGACTCGGGATATCTAACAAGAAGACTTGTAGATATTTCGCATGAAGTTATTGTAAATTCTGAAGACTGTGGAACACATGAAGGGATAGAAGTAGCAGAACTTGTATCTGAAGGAAGTGTAATCGAAAAGCTTTCAGAGAGGCTTAATGGAAGAGTTCTTTTAGAAGATTTAGTCCATGAGGGCGAACTAGTTGCTCCTAGAAATACATTGATAAGAAAAGATCTTATAAAGAAAATTGAGGAGCTAGAAATCAAAAAAGTCAAGATAAGATCATCATTAACATGCAGCCTTGAAAAAGGGGTTTGTAAAAAGTGTTATGGTATGGACTTGGCAACACATAAAGAGATACTTTTAGGAGAGGCAGTAGGAGTAATAGCTGCACAATCTATCGGAGAACCTGGAACACAGCTTACAATGAGAACTTTCCATACAGGTGGAGTTGCCATGGCATCAGCTGCTGCAACAAGCATAAAAGCTGAAAACAGTGGTAAGATAGTATTCAGAGAAGTAAAAATACTTGAAACTGAAGATAGTGATGACAAGGTTGTAGTTTCTCAGTCAGCTAAGTTGATAATAGGAAACTATGATTATGAAATTCCTTCAGGATCAATATTAAAAGTACAAGAGGGACAAATTGTAGAAGCAGGAGAAACCCTGGTTGTGTTTGACCCTTATAATATACCTATAATAGCTGATAACGATGGTTTAGTAGAATATAGAGAACTATACGTAAAAGAGAGCTATGATGAAAAGTATGACGTAACAGAGTACCAGGCTATAAAACCTGTGGAATCTGGAGATATAAACCCTAGAATAATACTCTTTGATGACGAAGGCAACAAAGTCGGAGTTTGTTATATACCATTTGGAGCTTTCCTAATGGTTAAAGAGGGAGACAAGGTTAGAAAAGGTCAAATTGTTGCAAAAATTATCCCTGAGGGAGCCGGAACAAAGGATATCACAGGAGGTCTTCCTAGAGTTCAAGAACTTTTTGAAGCCAGAAATCCAAAAGGAAAGGCTACACTTTCTGAAATAGACGGTAAGGTAGAAATTACCGGTAAGAAGAAAAAAGGGATGAGAGTAATCATAATAAAATCTACTAGTGACAGTGACCTGTTCAAAGAATACCTAGTTCCTGTAGGGGAACACCTTGTGGTTACAGACGGAATGCTTGTAAAATCTGGAGATAAGATTACAGATGGAGCAATCTCTCCTCATGATGTATTGTCTATAAAAGGTCTTGTTGCAGCAGAGCAGTTTATACTAGAGTCTGTTCAGCAAGTATACAGAGATCAAGGGGTAACAGTAAACGATAAGCATATAGAAATTATTGTTAAGCAGATGTTTAAGAAAGTAAGAATAGTTGACTCTGGTTCATCCCTTTTCTTAGAAGATGAAGTTGTAGAGAAGAGAGTAATGGATCTTGAAAATGAAGTGTTGAGAGCAGCTGGTAAACGTGAGATACAATATCAACCTATTATCCAGGGAATAACTAAAGCCGCTGTAAATACAGGAAGCTTTATCTCAGCTGCATCATTCCAAGAGACAACAAAGGTACTTTCTAACGCAGCAATCGAAGGAAAAGAAGACTACTTAGAGGGACTTAAAGAAAACGTAATTATAGGAAAAATGATTCCTGCTGGAACAGGATTCACAACTTATAAAACTATAGAACCTAAGAAACTCCAAGACTAATAAAATAGGCGACTTTTGTCGCCTATTTTGATATTATTTACTCTTTATAAAATTGAAACACTATGTAAACCTTGGAAACAATCAAACTAAAGTAATATTATACAAAAGTATAAGCTTTGACAGAAGGGGCGGGTTTCTCATGAGAAGTATGACCGGTTACTCTAAGGAGTTATATGAAAATGATGACTTCAGAGTAAAAATAGAGATAAAAAGTGTAAACAATAAAAATTTGAATTTAAAAATAAAATTACCCTATATACTGAACTTTTTGGAAAATAGGATAAAAACTGAGGTAGCTTCAAGAGTCTCTAGAGGATCTTTAGACCTGAGAATTGATTTTGAAGATAAGAGAGAGCTTGGAGATCTTTTTGAATATAACGGAAATCTAGCTTCATCTTACATGAAGGTATTGGAAAAGATGGAAGATGACTTCAATGAAAAGTTTTCCAATAAGCTAGATATACTAATAAAACAACCTAATGTTGTGAGAAAAAATGAGCTAGAAATAGATGAGACAGAGTATTCTGAGGTTGTAAAGGCGACACTTCACAAAGCCCTTGATTCTTTCCTAGAGATGAAAGAGGAAGAAGGATTTAGGCTGAGAATGTACTTCCGAGAGAGACTGCAGGTTATAGAGGGAAAAGTGACTCAGATAATAGAAAATAAGGAAAAAGTTGTAGATGATTACAGAGAGAAGCTCTTAGAAAGACTGGAGAGAGTTAGAAGAGATATTGAGTTTAAAGAAGATGATATTTTAAAAGAGATATTGTTATTTACTGATAAATCGGATATATCCGAAGAGACTTCAAGACTTGAAAGTCATATAGAGCAATTTAAGATAGAGCTTGAAAAGAATGAACCTAGCATAGGAAAAAAACTCGATTTTATTCTCCAGGAAATGTTTAGAGAACTTAACACCACAGGAGTAAAAAGCAATTTATATGATATATCAAAACTGGTTGTGGAATGTAAAAATGAAGTTGAAAAAATACGTGAACAGGCTTTGAATATCGAATAGGAGGCAAAGAGATGAGACCTATAAATATAGGCTTTGGAAACATGGTGGTTGATGAAAGAATTGTGGGAATAATAGCACCTGATTCTGCACCAAGTAAAAGACTCAAAGATGAAGCTAAAACCCAAAATAAATTAATAGATGCTACTTTTGGAAGAAAAACAAGGGCACTAATTATAACTGATTCAGATCATGTAATAATGTCTGCCATAAATCCGGAAACTATAGCAGTAAGAATCGAAAAAGGAGAGTAAGCATGAAGAAGGGGAATTTATTTGTAGTATCGGGACCTAGTGGTGCTGGTAAATCTACTGTTTGTAAATTAGTTAGAAGGATGCTAGAAATAAATCTTGCAGTTTCTGCTACAACAAGAGCTCCAAGAGCTGGAGAGGTAGATGGGAGAGAGTATTATTTTCTATCAATGGAAGAATTCCAGAATAAGATAAAAAACAATGAATTTTTGGAGTATGCAAATGTGCATGGGAATTACTACGGAACCTTAAAAAGTGAGGTAGAGGAGAGACTAAACGAGGGAAAAAATATAATTCTTGAGATAGACGTTCAAGGCGGAATCCAAACTAGAGAGGAATACCCAGAGGTGAACCTGATTTTCTTTAAAACACCGACAGAAAAAGATCTTGAAGACAGGCTGAGAGGCAGAGGCACAGAGAACGAAGAAACTGTCAGACTGAGACTAGAAAATTCACTTAAAGAGCTAGAGTATGAGAAGTACTATGACAAAACTGTCGTCAATCATAGCATAGAGCAAGCTTGTTATGACCTTATAAAAATAATAAAAAAAGAAGTTTAAATAGGATTTATTTAAAAAAATATCTGAAATTATGAGGAGGAGTTTGAAATGAAAAAAGGGATTACTTATGATCAATTATTGGCTAAAATACCAAATAAATATGTATTAGCTACAGTTGCTGGAAAAAGATGCAGGGAGATGCAAAACGGAGCTGAAGCAATGGTAAAAAGTTTAAAGAAAGACACCAATGTTCAGAAGACTTTTAAAGAGATATTGGCAGGAAAAATAGGGTATGATATGCAAGAAAAAACTGGAGAGTAACTTATGAAGAAAATCTTATTTTTATTGTTTTTGTCGGCAATGGGACTTTTTGGATGTGGAAATAAAAAATCACAGAAAATTGAAAGAGAACTTTTTTCATTTGGAACTTATATAAAAATAACTGTTTATGATGAAGATAGTAAGAAAGCTGAAAAAGCTATTGAGGCTGCCTTTAAAGAGATAGAGAGAGTAGATAATAAACTCAATACTAAAAAAAATGGAAGTATAATAGACCAAATAAACAGCAGTAAAGACAAAAAAATAAAACTGGATTCAGAAGGAAAAGAGATATTCACAAAGGTCAAAGAACTCTATGAAGTTTCAGGTGAAAAATATGATATTACCATATCACCTCTAATGGAGGTATGGGGTTTTACTACCAATGGTTCAGAAAAAATACCTTCTAAATCTGAAATAGACAAGGCACTATCAAAGGTTGACTATTCTAAGGTTTCTGTAAAAGATGACTATCTAATATTTGAAGAGCCTGTGGAAAAAATAGATACAGGATCTTTTTTGAAGGGTTACGCCATCTCTAGGGCTAAGGTCTTGATGGAAGATATGGGAATAAAAAGTGCCTTTATAACCTCTATATCTAGTATCGAGACAATAGGAACTAAACCCGGTACCAAAAAGTGGAGGATAGGACTTCAAAATCCTTCGGACCCTTCGAAGATGTTGGATGTTGTAAATTTAGATGACAAGGCCATGGGGGTTTCTGGTGACTATCAAACTTTTGTAGAAATAGAAGGGAAAAGATATCACCATATACTAGATGTGGAAACAGGCTACCCTGTAGCAGATAAAAAGATGGTAGTGGTAATATGTGAAGATGCATTCACTGCTGACCTGCTTTCAACTGCTTTTTTTTCAATGCCAATAAAGGAAATCTTAAAATATGTAGAAGATAAGAAAAACGTAGATGTTTTTATTGTTGACTCTGATTCTAAAATAACAACTTCAACAGGTTTTAATTATTTTCTTAAAAAGTAATATTTTTGAATCTGAGTATTGTAGAAGAGACATGTACGAAATATACTTGTAATGCAACATCAAGGTAATTTTATAACAAAATATATACAAATTACTTAACTAAGGAGGACAAAACAGATGGAGCAATTTATCTACATTGGAATCGCAGGTGGGCTTTTGGCTTTGGTTGCATCATTTTTCTACTCTCAAAAGGTTCTGAAGTATGAAATTGGTAATGAAAAGGTTGCCGAGATCACAGAAGCAATTCGTGAAGGAGCGATGGCATTTCTCGCAGCAGAATACAAAATTCTTGTATGGTTTGTTGGAGGAGTGGCAATGCTTTTGGGAATATTTCTGAGTATAGGGGTGTCGATCACATTTATACTAGGGGCATTTACTTCTGCAATTGCCGGGAACATAGGTATGCGTGTGGCTACAAAAGCCAACGGAAGAACAGCTATAGCAGCAAAAGAGGGAGGACTCTCTAAAGCACTTGACGTAGCCTTTGCCGGTGGAGCAGTAATGGGGCTGGCAGTGGTAGGGTTAGGATTAATAGGGGTGTCTGCATTGACTCTTGCTTTTAACTGGGACATGGGTGTGATAACAGGATTTGGTATGGGAGCTTCTTCTATAGCACTATTTGCAAGAGTAGGCGGTGGAATATACACAAAAGCTGCAGACGTAGGAGCTGACCTTGTGGGAAAAGTAGAAGCTGGAATACCGGAAGATGATCCTAGAAATCCAGCAACCATAGCTGACAATGTTGGAGATAACGTAGGTGACGTGGCAGGAATGGGAGCCGACCTTTTTGAATCATATATAGGTTCTATAATAGCAACAATGGCACTAGGAGCAACGATGGCAGCAACTACAGATATGCGTGGTTACATGGTAGCCCCTATACTAGTTGCCGCATTCGGTATAGTGGCCTCTATAATAGCCACACTTACGGTTAAAACAGATAATCCTAAAGAGGTGTATCACAAACTTGAGAACGGGACTAGAATAGCAGGATTTCTGGCAACAATAGCCTCCTTTATGATAGTTAAGTTTTTAGATCTTCCTATGGGAGTGTTTTGGGCAATTGTTGCAGGGCTTGTAGCTGGACTGGTAATAGCGTTTTTCACAGGAGTCTACACCGATACTGGAAGAAAGGCTGTAAACAGGATAGCCGATGCTGCTGAAACAGGTGCGGCTACAACGATAATAGAAGGACTTGCAGTGGGTATGGAGTCTACTGTGGCTCCGCTTATCATAATATCAGCGGCAATTATAGTAGCACACAACTTTGCAGGATTATACGGTATAGCAATAGCAGCAGTTGGAATGCTAGCAACTACAGGAATGGTAGTAGCTGTAGATGCCTATGGACCAATAGCTGACAATGCAGGTGGAATCGCCGAAATGTCTGAATTACCTCCAGAGGTAAGAGAGTGTACCGACCAACTAGATGCAGTGGGAAATTCAACTGCAGCGGTGGGGAAAGGATTTGCAATAGGGTCAGCTGCCCTGACAGCTCTCTCCCTATTTGCAGCGTATAAAGAAGCGGTTGAATTGAGATCTGGAGCAGACCTAGTTATAGATGTAACTAATCCTAAGGTTATAGTGGGATTGTTTATAGGGGGAATGCTAACGTTCCTTTTTTCAGCTCTTACAATGACAGCTGTTGGAAAAGCGGCAATGGAAATGGTTGCAGAGGTGAGAAGACAGTTTAGGGAAATCCCTGGAATAATGGATAAAACAACAAAACCAGACTATAAAAGGTGTGTAGAGATATCAACACGTTCATCACTAAGAGAGATGGTGCTACCTGGAGTACTTGCAGTACTTGCTCCTGTACTTATAGGAATGTGGTCAACTGAGGCTCTAGGAGGTCTATTGGCTGGTGCCTTGGTAACTGGGATCCTTATGGCTGTAATGATGGCAAATGCGGGGGGAGCCTGGGACAATGCCAAGAAGCAGATCGAAAGCGGATATAAGGGAGATGGGAAAGGTTCTGATAGACATAAGGCTGCAGTAGTTGGAGATACAGTAGGAGATCCATTTAAGGATACATCTGGACCCTCTCTTAATATTTTGATAAAATTGATGTCTATTGTTTCACTTGTTTTGGTACCGCTTTTTGTTTAAAAAATTTTATGTGACAGTTTATTGAATTAATTTAAAAGATATTATTTATTAAAAATTAATTAAAAGTTTCGCTACCTCAGCGAAACTTTTTTGTTTCAAGACTTTTTGTAAAAAAAGTAGACACTAAAACCCTTTTCAGTGTAGTGGGACAGGTAATTTTTTCTTTACAAATACACTCGAAAATAAGGGGCGAATCATTGATAAAATATAAAAAATATATTATAATATAAAGTACCGACTTTAATTTTATTGAAGTTTGTGAAGGCGTGGATTTGATGAGTGGTGGGGAGAGTAATGAGGTATAATTCCGAAGATATAGACAGATTGATCGAAGAATTAAATATAGTTGAAGTAGTTGGAGAGTATGTAGAGCTGAAGAGAGCGGGAGCAAACTTTAAGGGACTCTGTCCATTTCATAAGGATAACAACCCCTCATTTGTAGTAAGCCCATCAAAAAATATTTGCAAATGTTTTGTTTGTGGTGCTGGCGGTAACTCTGTAAAATTTTATTCAGATTACAATAAAATCCCATTTGGACAGGCAGTTAAGGATCTTTCTGAAAAGTACAAGATCAAGGTGAAGCCTGTAAAGGGATACGATGTGTTAAGAGATACGAATAAAAAATATTATGACATTTTAAATGACGCACTGGAATATTTTTGTGAAAAAATATTCTCCAATGAAGGAAGAGAGGCATTGGAGTATCTATCAAAAAGAAAATTTAAACCTGATTTTATATCTGAAAATAAAATCGGATATGCACCTAAAGGGTGGAGTAATCTCTATGATCATCTGTTAAACAAAGGACATGAGATCAACGATATAGTTACGCTAGGGCTGGTAAAAGAGGGTGAAAAGGGGCACTATGACTCCTTCAGGGATAGGGTTATGTTTCCCATATACTCTCCTTCGGGCAATGTAATCGCTTTTGGTGGAAGAAGCTTAGAAGACAGAAAAGACATACCAAAATATATAAATTCAACAGAAAGCCCAGTTTTTCACAAGGGACAAAACTTGTATGGGATAAAGGAAAAAGGGAACACAATAAGGAGAAAAGCCTACTCAATAGTAATGGAAGGATACATGGACGTACTTTCAGCTCATTCCTTTGGATTTGACGTAACGGTGGCCTCATTGGGAACTGCTTTTACAGAAGATCAGGCAAAACTACTGAAAAGGTATACATCTAATGTTATATTGGCTTTTGATATGGACAATGCAGGAAGAGTTGCTGCTGAGAAGTCAGGAATAATTCTTAAGTCTCACGGATTCAATATAAGGGTATTAGAACTTGAAAATGCCAAAGACCCTGATGAGTTTCTGAAAAAATACGGTAAAAATGAATTTTTAAAATGTGTAAAAGAATCAAAGGAAATATTTGATTATCTTTATGAATTTTATGCTAAAGAATACGATCTTACAAATTTAATGGCTAAACAAAATTTTGTTGATAGGTTCAAAAGTTTTTTTCAATCTGTTGAAACCGATCTTGAGAAAAGTCTCTATGTAGACAAATTGTCAAAATCACTGGGAATTGCCAAAGAGCTCTTAAATGACATTCTTATCATCAATAATAAAAAAATCAAGAAAAAAATAAATAGTGAAATTTATACTCGCAAAGAGTATGATGAAAATCGTAGTGAAACAATCGATAAGCTAGAGATAGATACACTGAAAATAATACTTTCAAAACCAGAATATTTTTCATATTTTCAAAATAAAAAAATAAAAAATAACCTTTTTCACAAAATTATTGTCTTTTACAGTGAAGAACAATTATCTGAAAATGGTGTAAAGATGATTTTAAAAAGTGACACCTTTGAAGAGGAAGAAAAAAAACAAGTTATAGAAATAGCAGCATCAAGCATTGAATATTCAGATGAAAAAAAACTTGTTAAAGATTTTAGAGAAGTATATCTAGGGTGGTTTAGGAAAGAGATAAAAGAGACTCTTGAAAAATATAAGGTCCACGGTGATATAGTTTCTTTTTTTAAAATAAGAAAAATAAGTGAGAATATAGAAAAGGCGGATACGAGCCTAGAAGAATTGAAAAATTTTTATCGTGAATTCGAAACTTTTAATATATAGAGGAGGCACTTAAAGTAATGAAAGACTTTATTAAGAATGAAAAGGCGCGTGCTTTGATAAGAAAATCCATAGAAGAGAAAGTTATAACTTTTGAGGAAGTGAATGAAGCGCTACAGGATGATTTTCCAGTTGATAAAATAGAGTTCCTTATAAACGGAATGATTGACCAGGGGATAAAGATCGTCAGAAGAGAGGAACTTGAAAAGGTAAAGTCTGAAGAGAAGGTCGGTAAAACCTCTGGAAAAAAGTCTACTCCAAAAATTGTAGTTGAATTAGAAGAGGAAGAGGATTTAGAAGAAACAGGTTTAGATACAGATGAGAAAAAGGACGAAGGAGATTTTGATCCTGATGAGATTGAAGAAGTGTCCGAAGAGGAACTATCTCCTGAGAAACTTATGGCAATTAGTTCTAGTATAGATGTAGACGAGCCAATTAAAATGTATTTGAGAGAGATAGGTCAGGTACCACTTCTTACTCACAAGCAGGAAATAGAGCATGCAAAGAATTCTGCTGAAGGCGACGAATGGGCAACTCAGCAGCTGGTAGAGGCCAATTTGAGACTTGTGGTAAGTATAGCAAAGAAACACACAAATAGAGGACTGAAATTATTAGACCTTATACAAGAGGGAAATATAGGGTTGATGAAGGCTGTTGAAAAATTTGAGTATACAAAGGGTTATAAATTTTCAACCTATGCCACTTGGTGGATAAGACAGGCTATAACTAGAGCCATAGCTGACCAGGGAAGAACTATAAGAATACCAGTGCATATGATAGAGACAATAAACAAGATAAAAAAAGAAAGCAGAATATATCTTCAGGAGACAGGTAAGGATGCCACTCCAGAGGTGCTTGCTGAAAGATTAGGAATGGAATCTGAGAAAATAAAAGCCATACTTGAAATGAATCAAGATCCTATATCTTTAGAAACTCCAGTCGGAAGCGAGGAAGACAGTGAACTAGGTGACTTTGTAGAAGATAATAAGATGCTTAGTCCTTATGAGCAGACAAATAGAAATCTTCTGAAAGAGCAGTTAGACGATGTACTCCAGAGCTTGAGCGAGAGAGAGGAAAAAGTCTTAAGGTTTAGGTATGGTCTAGATGATGGGTGTCCTAGAACTCTAGAGGAAGTTGGTAAGATATTTAAGGTTACAAGAGAGAGAATAAGGCAGATAGAGGTAAAAGCTCTCAGAAAACTGAGACACCCAAGCAGAAGAAAAAAACTAGAAGATTTTAAAATGTAAAAAAATTAGGAGTTTTAACTCCTAATTTTTATTTGTTCTTAAATTATTATACGTGTATAATAAAAAAAATTGCTTCAGGGAGATGAAAAATGTCTTTAAACATAAATAAATTAGAAAAAAAACTTAAAGAAGGTGTACTTCTTCAGAAAGATTTTGAAGAATTTGTCTGTCAAGAATGCAGTGAAGAGGTTGATTTTCAGGCTCTTATTGACTTTATTTTTAAGGAAGGCATAGAAATACAGGAGAGTACAGACAATTACGAGAATAGTGTAGGAGACGGTTATTATAGCGAAGAAATATTAGAACAGTATTTTCATGACATATCACTATATACCCCTATACCTAGAGAGCAAGAAAAAGAGATAGTAAAAAAAGCCCAGGCCGGGGATGAAGAAGCACGAGATATGCTCGTAACTTCAAACCTGAAGCTTGTGGCAAAGATTGCAATGAAATATTCCAAATCAGGGGTCAACTACATCGACCTTATACAGGATGGAACTATAGGACTTATAGCTGCTATTGATAAATACGACCTTGCCAAGGGTCATAGTTTCACATCATATTCTGTCTGGTGGATAAAAAGAGAGATAATAAACTCTATAGCTAACAGAATAAATGCAATAAAAATACCGAGCTATGTCTACTTGGTGAATAAAAAAATCAGAATATTTGAAGACGAGTTTATGGAAAAAAATAATAAAAAACCAAGCTACCAGGAAATATCAGAAGGTCTGAATTTGTCAGAAGATGATGTGGCAAAAATGAAAGAAGCCTCTGAAATAGGTGTAGGTGGATTTGCTGATGGTAATGAACCTGACCTAGGTGATTTTAACACTGTGGATCAGATAGACAGAGAACTAGATATTCTAGAAGAGAGAAGTAAGATATCAAACCTAATGAGAAAAATATCCCCTGATGAGCAAAAAGTGGTGGAGATGTATTATGGTCTTGATGACAATAAAAGGTTCAGTTTAAAAGAGATATCACAAAAGATAGGAGTTTCAGTTGAAAAAGTTAAATTTTTGAAAGAAAGAGCAATACTCAAGTTAAAATGTGCTAATGAGAGGATGTGGGGCTAGTGAGGCTTTCTGAAATAACAAAAAAATTGGAAAAAACTTTTCCGAGAGATATGGCAGAATCCTGGGATAATGTTGGATTACTAGTAGGAGAGAGAAACAAGGATATAAAAAAAATACAAATATCATTGGATGCTACAGAGGGAGTTATTGAAGAGGCTGTCAAAAATAAAGTAGACCTCATCATAACACATCATCCCCTTATATTTTCACCGCTGAAAGCAGTAAATGATTCTACCATGTTGGGGAAAAAAATAATTAAACTTATAAAAAATGATATAGCCCTGTACTCTATGCATACGAATATTGATTCGGCTGAGAATGGACTCAACAGATACATAGCAGAACTTATAGGGGCAAAAGAAAGTAAAATAATATCTCAGCATTATCGTGACATATATAAACTTGCTATATATGTTCCCAAAGAGAGTTATTTAGAGGTTATAAGAAAAATCCAGGATATGGGAGTTTCTCTAGAGGGATATGACGGGGTATCTTATTCTACAGAATGCCTTGAAAGATACAAGTTATCAGGAGAAGAAGATGTGTATACTATCAATAATATGAAGATTGAAGTTATTGGCGAAAAGTCCAAAATGTTTCAGGTCCTAAATGAGATAAGAAAAATACATTCTTATGACGAGGTAGCATATGAAATTTTTTCAATAGAAAATAAGTATATAGATGGTGGAATAGGAAGGTTTTTTTCACTGGAAAACCCACTCTCTTTCAAAGATTATGTAGAGTTCATAAAAGAAAAGTTATCAATAGAGGCTCTTAGAATCGTGGCGGCTAACGAGGAGAAGCAAATAAAAAAAGTAGCTGTCATAAATGGATCAGGAATGAGTTTTTTAAAAAAAATAAAAAAACTAGATGTTGATGTTTTTATAACCGGGGACATAAAATACCATGAAGCTCTAGATGCAGCAGAAGAGGGGTTAGATCTGATTGATTTAGGGCATTATGAAAGTGAACATTTTTTTAATCACTTGGTTAAAGATGAACTTTTTGAATTTAAAGACGTTGAAATTAAAGTTATCAATGAAAAACCAATTTTTAAGTATAGATAAGGAGAGACGTAATGCGTAAAAAAATATTAGTTTTATTTGTTTTGGTTTTGTCGGTATTGAGTTTTTCACAAATTAAGGATAACCTGGGATCTTTTTCTGAGGAAGAGACTAAAAGAATAGAAAAAAGAATGGAAGAGATCTCTAAAAACAGTGATTTTGACCTTTATATTAATACTTATAAGCCTGGAGAAAATACACAATTGAAAGTCCTTGAAAAAAGTGTTATAATTGACATGGTAAAAGTAGATGATGAGCATTTAAATGTAAAATTGAGTTTCAGTCAAGATATAGATATAAGTTTGTATCAAGAGGAATTAGAAAATGTACTAGGGAATTTAGGAAACCTCATTACCGAGGGTGAAAATGAAAAATACACAATGGAACTCCTTACAAGTCTAGAAGATGTTTTTAATAGAATGGGAGAAGATAAGGAGATCCAAAAAGAAAAGTTTTCCAAAAGTGGAAATTTAAGCGGTGTATTTTTATTTCTTATTTTTCTTGTGATAGGTGTTTTTGTAGGTAAAAACAAAAAAGTAAGAGAGATCTTTTCAAAAATTGTTAAAAAGGGGTAGTAAGGTTAATCGCTGCCTGTGAAAACAGGGAGAGGAAAGTCCGGGCTCCGCAGGGCAAAGAGGGCAGCTAACGGCTGCTGAGGGAAACCTTAAGGAAAGTGCCACAGAAAATAGACCGCCATTCGTTGGTAAGGGTGAAAAGGTGGTGTAAGAGACCACCAGTTTCTTAAGAGATTAAGAAAGCTTGGTAAACCCCCTCTGGAGCAAGGCTAAATAGGAGAGAATATGGGCTGCCCGTCCACTCTCAGGGTAAGCTGCTAGAGTTTATAAGTGATTATAGACCTAGATAAATGATTAACTCAGACAAAACCCGGCTTATTTTGCTACCTTTTTAAATATAATTATAACCACGGGGAATTTCCGTGGTTTTTTGATATCTAAATAAAGTATAGATAGAAATTTGACAAGATATTCATCATAAATTATTTTTGTTTATGGCAGTCAGTTGAAAAGATATGTCACACTCTCGTTGTTTGATGTGGTTAATAATTAAATTGAAAATTAAAATTATATAAAACAAAAGAAGAATAATTAAAAATAAAGGTCCTTTTTTGATCTCGTAAAGTTTAAATATCACTCGATGCATTTCTTGACTTTGAATGTATAAAGTTATAAAATTTAATGTACACTAGAATAAGTGATTAATTTAAAATCGAGTTTAAAAAATCAATTTGATTTTTAAAAATACAGTCTATAATCTTAACTAAGAAAAATTTTGGAAGTTGGAATGTCAAGAATATGAAAATTATTAAGGGGGAACACTAAGTGAAAAAAACGAAAATAGTATGTACAATAGGTCCTAAATCAGAAAGCAAAGAGATGCTTACAAAACTTGTTAATGTAGGTATGAATGTTATGAGACTTAATTTTTCCCATGGAAACTATGAAGAGCACGGTGAAAGAATCAAGACTATGAGAGAAGTAAATCAAGAGACAGGAGCTAGAGTGGCTATCCTTTTAGACACTAAAGGACCTGAGATCAGAACTATAAAACTTGAAAATGGACAAGATGTAACTCTTGAAGCTGGACAAGAGTTCACAATCACAACTGATAAAACCGTTGTAGGTAACAAAAATATAGTTGCCGTTACTTATGAAGGAATCGCTGCTGACCTTAAAGAGGGAGACACTGTACTTGTAGATGACGGTCTTATCGAGCTTACTGTAAAATCAGTATCAGGTAACGAGGTAAAATGTCTTGTAAACAATACAGGAGAACTTGGAGAGAACAAAGGAATAAACCTTCCAGGAACATCTGTTCAACTTCCTGCTCTTTCTGAAAAAGATAAAGGTGATCTTAAGTTTGGTTGCGAGCAGAAAGTAGATTTCGTAGCTGCATCTTTCATAAGAAAGGCAGATGACGTAAGAGAAGTAAGAAGAGTTCTTGATGAAAATGGCGGAGAAGATATAAAAATAATATCTAAAATAGAGAACCAAGAGGGTGTAGACAATTTTGATGAGATTCTAGAATTATCTGATGGAATCATGGTTGCCAGAGGAGACTTAGGAGTAGAAATTCCAGTAGAGGAAGTTCCGTTTGCTCAGAAAATGATGATAGACAAGTGCAACGAAATCGGAAAAATGGTAATAACAGCAACTCAGATGCTAGACTCTATGATCAAGAACCCAAGACCTACAAGAGCAGAAGCTGGAGACGTAGCCAACGCGATAATCGATGGTACAGATGCAGTAATGCTTTCTGGAGAAACTGCTAAAGGTAAATACCCAGTGGAAGCAGTAGAAATAATGGCCCAAATAGCTGAAAAGACAGATTCGATGATCCCTGCATATGACATGGATTTCGAAGGAGATATAAGTATAACAGAAGCTGTAGCAAAGGGAACAGTAGATGCTGCAGAGATACTAAATGCAAAACTTATAGCTGTGGGAACACAGAGTGGAAGATCAGCAAGAGCTCTTAGAAAATATTTCCCGACAGCTCACATATTAGCACTTACAAACAATGCAAAAGCTGCTAACCAACTTGCTCTTTCAAGAGGAGTTATATCTTTTGTAGAGAAGGATGTAATGACTTTAGATGAATTCTATACAGTTGTAGAAAAAGAAGCTGTAGCTAAAGGACTTGCAAAATCCGGAGACATAATTGTAGCTACTTGTGGAGAAGAAGTATTCAAAGTGGGAACTACAAACTCATTTAAAGTTATAACTGTAAAATAATGATAAGGCGCCCCTATATAAAGGGGCGTTTTTATTATCATCCAGAAGGCGTTAAGGTAGATACCTTAATATAAGTTTTGTAGCTCAAATATGTTTATGTATTATGCAGATATAAAAAAAGATTGGTTCAGTGAAGTTTGATTGATAAAAGATCCCATATTATTTTTGTTAAAAAAAGATATGTGTGTTATAATAGAACCTGCTAAAATGATATTGTAAGTATATTTAAGTTTTATTTTGATAAGGTGATTTTTTGAAAAATGTTATTTTGAGAAGAGCAGAGGAAAGTGATATATCTGAGATATATGAACACCTTCACAGAGATTATGTGAAGAAATATTTTGCAGAGAATGAAAACCGGGAGTGGGAAAACCACAAAAAATGGTATAAATTTTTAATAAATTCCCCCTACTTTCTTCTATATATTTTAGAGGATTTAGACGGCAAATTTTTGGGACAGCTGAAGTTTGAACTAGACGGTGAAACAGCCATAGTGAGTATATATATGTCAAAGTCAGGCAGGGGACTAGGCATGGGTAAAAAGGCTATTTTGAAAGGAATGAAAGAGCTGACTTTGTCTTGTGAAAATATAGAAATAGTTTTGGCATATATTTTAGAAGAGAACGAAGCTTCTATAAAAACCTTTGAAAAAGCTGGCTTTTTGTTTGAAAAAATAGAGGAATATCAAGGGATAGAACACCTTTTGTATGTAAAAAAACTCAAGTCTTGAGAGTTTCAATATAATGTGTTATACTTTCTTATGATTTGGTTTTTGGAGGAAAAAATGAATAGGAAAATCAACTATAACAGATACTATTATTACTATTCTTAAGAAGGGCTGTACTTTAAAGTATAGACCTTGTTTTTGATAATAAAAAATGGTCTGTATCTATAGTTGAGGAAAATTCAGTATATATAAGCCTCATAGGATACACCTATGGGGCTTTTTAATTATAAAATTGTGAAGGGAGTGGGTATTTATGAATATCGAACAAGAAGTAAAAAGACAGATGGAAATCCTAAAGAGGGGTGCAGAGGAGATAATCTCTGAGAGAGAGCTAGAAGATAAAATAAAAAAATCCCTGGAAACAGGGAAACCTTTAGTCATAAAACTTGGAATAGATCCAACAGGCTCAGATCTTCATATAGGGCATGCAGTACCACTTAGAAAGCTCAGGCAGTTTCAGGACCTAGGACATAGAGTGAAATTCCTCATAGGGACATTTACTGCTAGAATTGGAGATCCTACTGGAAAATCTGAAACTAGAAAAATGTTAAGTGCTGAGGATATACAAAGGAATATTGAGACTTACCTTGAGCAGGTAAAGCTTATTCTTGACCTTGAAAAAACAGAAGTTGTATATAACGGAGACTGGCTGGAGAAGCTGTCTCTCGAAGATGTACTGAAGCTTCTTTCCCAGTTCACTGTGGCTCAGATGGTACAGAGAGAGGATTTCTCAAAAAGGCTGAGTGAGGGAAAACCTGTTTCTCTTGTAGAGTTTATGTATCCGATTCTTCAAGGATATGACTCTGTAGCTATAGAGGCTGACGTAGAGCTAGGGGCCACAGAACAGAAGTTTAATATCTTGAGAGGAAGAGACCTACAGAAAAATGCAGGACAAGAGCAGCAAGTGTGTATGATGATGCCTATCCTTGTGGGACTTGACGGCGTGGAGAAGATGTCAAAGTCTCTGGGGAATTATATAGGGGTTACAGAAGCTCCTAACGATATGTTTGGTAAGGTGATGTCTATATCTGATGACTTAATGTGGAACTATTATGAAATTGCCACTGATATTTCGCTAGAAGAGATCAAGGGCCTAAAAGACGGGGTTATGAATGGAACTATTCATCCTATGGATTGTAAAAAAAGACTGGGACAAGAGATTGTAAAAACTTACCACTCGGAAGAGGATGGGGAAAAAGCCAGAGAGTGGTTTGAGAACGTATTTTCTAATAGAAATACAGATGTAAAACTTCCAGAGGTGAAAATAGATGCTGATGAGATAAATGTAATAGACCTTCTAGTAAAAGAATTGATGTTTTTAAAATCTACTTCTGAAGCCAGAAGATTGATAGGTCAGGGTGGATTCAAAATAAATGATGAGGCTGTAAAAGATCTTCAGGCTGTAATAAAGATAGAGGACGGCATGGTAGTTAGGGCAGGAAAGAAAAAAATAGTAAAAATTATAAAATAACAGATTGAATTTATGGATAAAAAAATTCTGCCGTAATAAATAGAACTCAATGAGCCATGTAGTTGGTTGGCATAAAAAAATTCCCTGCTTGTATGGAAAAATCCAAAAACAGGGAATTGTATCTGCAAATAATATTTCTTAAATCTAATTAATTTTTTGATTCTTTAATAGAGTTGTATTTTTCAAGTCCTGCTTTTAGAATTGAGATGGCCTTTCTTAAAGACTCCTCATTCAGTACGTAGGCGATACGAACTTCATCCTTTCCTAATCCAGGAGCGGAATAGAATCCTTCCGCAGGAGCCATCATAACTGTTTCACCGTCTACATCAAAATCTTTCATCATAAAGATGACGAAATCTTCGGCACTGTCAACCGGTAACTTAACTATAGTGTAAAATGCGCCAGCAGGTTTTGTGCAGATAACCCCCTCTATAGTGCTGAGCTCTTGGTAGAGAACATCTCTTCTTTTTTTATACTCTTTGTTTACTTCTTCGAAATAACTCACAGGAGTTTTGTAGAGCTCGGTAGCACCTATCTGCTCAAGGGTAGGGGCACACAGCCTTCCCTGGCAAAGTTTTAACATAAGAGCCATAAGCTCCTTGTTCTTGCTTGCAAGAGAACCTATTCTCGATCCGCAAGCACTATAACGCTTTGAAATACTGTCGACGATAATAACTCTGTCTTTAACATGCTCTAACTTTCCGAAGCTAGTATAATCACCATCATAGACAAATTCTCTGTAAACCTCATCAGAGATTATAAAGAGATCGTGCTCTATAGCTAGCTCAGCAAGAGTTTCCATCTCTTCTCTGGTATAGATAACGCCGGTAGGATTTCCTGGATTGGAAATAATAATTGCTTTAGACCTCTCGTTTATTGATTTTGCCATCTCCTCTTTAGAAGGGAGTCTGAACCCATCCTCAGCGTGGGTTGTTATAGGGGAAACTTCTACATTTACCATGCACCCAAAACCAGGGTAACTGGAGTAAAAAGGCTGAGGAACAACTACGTTGTCACCAGGGTCACAAGTGGCTATGAGGGCAAAAAGAAGAGCCTCACTTCCACCCACTGTTACAAGGATTTCATCTATTCCAAAATCCATATCATAAGTTTTATAATAATCAGAAATTGCCTGTATCAAATTTGGATCACCTTGAGAATTTGAATAAGCCAGAACTTCTGTATGAGAAGAGGATATGGCGTCAAAAAAAGAAGCTGGAGTTTTTATGTCAGGCTGACCTATATTAAGGTGATAGACTTTTTTACCTTTTGCTTTTGCTTCAATGGCGTAAGGTAAAAGTTTTCTAATTGGAGAAGTTTTCAAATTTTTGACTCGAGTGGAATAATTCATAAAAAAAGCCCCCTTTAATAGTTATTATATATGAATATTTTATTGATCTAAAACAGAAAATGAAGTATGCGTATTTACTACAAAAGTTTTCCAAAATAAGAACATATAAAAAAATATTAATCTTACTCTCTAGCTTATCAAAAAAAAGTAGATTTTACTATAGCATAAATAATATAATTTTTTTTTAGAGAATATCTAGGTGTGATATAATGATTAAAAATTCTTAAAGGGGAAGATATGTGGAGAAAAGATTTGAATATGAGTTTGCTCTAAAAGAATATGAAAAATTTTGTAAATATATAAGAGAAAAAGGCTTTAGATGTGACGCTAGCGGAAGTCTCAGAAGAGAGAGAGAAGACGTTGGGGATATAGATGTGGTGATAGAAGGAACTGAGGAAATAGTCTTAGAGGCAGTAGGGCAATATCCTCAAATAGAAAAAGCTATAACCAGATATGAATTTATACTAAAAAGTGGAATCTGTATCCATGCGATACCAGAAACCAAGGAAAAATATGTGTATACTTTGTGGCATTCTACAGGCCCTAAAGCCCACGTAAAGTTTATAGAGGGAGTCTATGCCGAAAAAGGGACGGAGATTGACGAAGAAAATATCTCCGAGGAAGAGATATATCATAAAATAGACCTTGATTATATGAAACCTGCAAAAAGATATAAATTTCAGGAGGTGGAAGATGACCAAGGTGGAAAAAGTCAGAAAGATAATAAAAATATTAAATGAAAAATTTGGTAAACCACACTGTGCCCTGGACTATAATACAGATTTTGAACTTTTGGTGGCTGTGATTCTGTCGGCTCAGTGTACAGACGTCAGAGTGAATATGGTAACAAAAAAGATGTTTGAGGTAGTAAACACACCTAAGGCTATCATGGAAATGCCCATAGAAGAGTTGGAAAAACACATAAAGAGTACGGGTTTTTTTAGAAATAAGGCCAAGAATATAAAAATGTGCAGCAGGGAGCTAGTAGAGAAATATGGGGGAAGAGTTCCAGATCAAATGGAAGAGCTTGTGGCCCTTCCAGGTGTGGGAAGGAAGACAGCCAACGTAGTAAGGGGAGAGATCTGGGGGCTTTCAGACGGGGTGACTGTGGACACCCATGTTAAGAGACTGTGTAACCTTATCGGACTTGTAAATGAAGGAAATGTAGAAAAAATTGAGAGAGAGCTTATGAGGATAGTTCCTAAAGAACGTTGGATAGATTTTTCTCATTATTTAATCCTCCAAGGAAGAGATGTTTGTATAGCCAGAAGACCTAAATGCAAAATTTGTGAAATAAATCATCTTTGTAACTACGGCAGAAAAAGAATGAGAGAACTTGCTAAAAAAAGTTAATAATATGGAATGTGAGTTCCTCTGAAACTCAGTAAAGCCATAGAAAAAACAGATCAAATAAATTCTTGACATTGAAAATAAAGAATGCTATTATTAACTTAATTTCTATTTGGGAGAGGATGAAAATGAGAGTATATCTGGATAACAACGCCACAACAAAGATGGACAAGGAAGCTCTCGAAGCCATGCTTCCTTACTTTAGTGAAATTTATGGCAATGCATCTAGTATGCATACCTTTGGAAACGAATCTAAAAAAGCTATGGTTGAAGCTAGAAAAACAATAGCTGATATTTTTGGAATAGAGACAGATGAGCTTATATTTACAGGTTCGGGTTCTGAATCTGACAACCTTGCCATAAGAGGGGTTGCTAAAGCTTACAGAAAAAGAGGGAATCATATAATTACAAGTGCCATAGAGCATCCAGCAGTAAGAAATACGTGCAAGGAATTGGAAAAAGAAGGGTATGAAGTGACTTATGTTTCCGTAGATGAAAACGGTGTACTAAACCTTGATGAGCTGAAAAACTCCATAAAAAAAGAAACAATACTGATAACTGTAATGCATGGTAATAATGAAGTGGGGACTATCCAACCTGTGGAGGAGATAGGGAAATTAGCCAAGGAAAACAGAATTGTTTTTCACGTAGATGCAGTGCAGACCGTTGGAAAATTAGATATAAAACCTAAGGAGATGGGAATAGACCTTCTGACTTTTTCAGGACACAAATTTTATGGTCCTAAAGGTATAGGGGGCTTGTTTATAAAAGCTGGAACAAGACTTGGTAAAGTTCTCACCGGAGGGGGTCAAGAAAAGAAACTCAGACCTGGAACATCTGATGTACCTGGGATGGTAGGTATGGCAAAAGCCCTTGAGGTGGCCTATAGAAATATAGAGGAAGAGTACAAGAGGGAAGAAGAATTAAGAGATTATTTTGAAAGTGAACTTCTAAAAAAAATACCTGAAATACAGATTAATGGAAAAGGTGCAAAAAGGCTTCCTGGAACTTCGAGTATTACTTTTAAATATTTGGAAGGAGAATCAATACTATTAACTCTTAACTACAAAGGGATAGCTGTTAGCTCGGGATCTGCTTGCTCTTCAGATGACCTTCAGGCATCACATGTCCTCTTGGCAATGGGAATACCTGTAGAGATTGCTCACGGAACCATCAGATTTAGTTTTGGCAAATACAACACTAAAGAGGAAGTAGAATATGTGTTACAGGAACTTCCGCCTATTATTGAAAAATTGAGAATGATATCACCTCTTTGGAACGAATTTAAAACTGGAAAATAAAGAATAAAAGGAGCTGGAACAGATGCAGTATTCAGAAAAAGTAATGGATCATTTTATGAATCCAAGAAATGTAGGAACAATAGAGAATCCAGATGGATATGGAAAAGTAGGAAGCCCTTCATGTGGAGATGTCATGGAGATTTTTCTTAAGATAGAAAATGACATAATTAAGGATGTAAAGTTCAGAACATTTGGCTGTGCATCGGCAATAGCAACTTCATCTATATCTACAGAAATGATATTGAATAAAAATGTAAGTGAAGCTCTACAGCTTACAAATAAAGCTGTAGCAGAGGCGTTAGACGGATTGCCTCCTGCAAAAATGCACTGCTCTGTTCTTGCAGAAGAGGGGATAAAAGCGGCTATAGAAGATTACATGAGTAAAAATAAGAATTAAATCAGAGAGGGGATGATTCCCCTCTTTATATTTTGAAAAAAAATCTTTAAATGGTATAATATTTAAACTGAAAAATAAACAGGAGTTGAGAATAATTGAGAAAAAAGATATGTATATTTTTATCTGTAATATTCTGTTTGATAACTTTTGCAAATGGGAATTACACATCCTTACTTTTAGGAGACTCACATGGAAACATATACTATAGTGAAAATATATATGAAAAGCACCCTATCGCATCTGTTACAAAGATGATGACGGTGATGGTAGCTTATGACCGCATAAGAAATGAAGAAATAGACCTAGATGATAGGGTGGAAATTTCCCCGAAAGCAAGAGCTGTCGGGGGAAGTATGATCTGGATTTCAGAAGGTGCTAAATTGACTGTGAGGGATCTGATAAAGGCTACATCAATCTACTCTGCTAATAATGCAGCTTATGCTCTTGCAGAGTATATAGGCATGGGAGATGTAGATTTTTTTGTGAAACTTATGAATCAGAAGGCTAAAGAATTAGGTTTGGAAAATGAATTAGAATTTTACACACCTATGGGACTCCCTCCCTCTATGACAGGTAAACCAATGGATAGGGGAACCGCCTTGGGAATTTATAAACTATCTCTAGAGGCTTTGAAATATAAAGAATACATAACGATAGCATCATCTAAAGAGGATTTTATCCAAGACGGAGCCCAGCGTATACTCAACAGAAATAAACTTATTTCAGAAGAAAATGGAGTTTATGGAATAAAAACAGGTCATCATTCTGAAGCTGGATATAATATAAGTATAGTTGCAAAAAGAAATGATATTACGACTATAACAGTTGTCTTTGGATCTCCTGATGCAGAAACAAGAGACAGAACTGTGCTTACCTCCTTGGATAAATTCTACGATGAATATCAGTTGAAAAAGCTGATAGATCTCTCAAAGCCCATGGTTAAAATAGATATTAAGGACGGGGAAAAAGATGTGATATACGCCTATCCTAATGAAGAATTTGAACAGCTGATTAGCAAGAATTGGGGAGTGAAAATAAGAAGGACCTATATAAAGAGTATAGAGGCTCCTGTGAAAAGTGGAGAGGTACTAGGAAGTTATCAGTTAATTGTAAATGGAAAAGAAATTAAGGATGGAAGACTTTATTCAAGAGAGAGTGTTGAAAAAAACAAGTTTATAGATAAAATCAGAAAAATATTTTAGAAGAGCTCCCTTCAGACATATGGAGGGGGCTCTATTTTTTTAGTTAAAACTTATTGTTTCTATTGGGGTTTAGAGTTTTAAAATAAACTTGAAATAAATTTTTGATAAAAAATCAAAAAAATCGTTGACTCATCTTTATAGATATGTTATTATATTTCTTGTCCGCGAGAGAAAAGCAACTTTCTCAGAGTGGCTAAAACAAAAGGACATTAGCAATTAAATAGAGAAGGAAGTCAAAAGAATGTCAGATATGACATAAAGAAGTCCAAACAAGATTTGGACACAGTTAGGTGTTGATAATCTCGCAAGAGATTTAAATAAACTTTTTGAATGAAGAGTTTGATCCTGGCTCAGGATGAACGCTGACAGAATGCTTAACACATGCAAGTCGACTGGAATTCACCTTCGGGTGATAGTACGGTGGCGGACGGGTGAGTAACGCGTAAAGAACTTGCCCTCTAGACTGGGACAACTGTTGGAAACGACAGCTAATACCGGATATTATGGAACTGCGGCATCGCAGAACTATGAAAGGCTATATGCGCTAGAGGAGAGCTTTGCGTCCCATTAGTTAGTTGGTAGGGTAACGGCCTACCAAGACGATGATGGGTAGCCGGCCTGAGAGGGTGATCGGCCACAAGGGGACTGAGACACGGCCCTTACTCCTACGGGAGGCAGCAGTGGGGAATATTGGACAATGGACTAAAAGTCTGATCCAGCAATTCTGTGTGCACGATGAAGGTCTTCGGATTGTAAAGTGCTTTCAGGTGGGAAGAAGAAAGTGACGGTACCACCAGAAGAAGCGACGGCTAAATACGTGCCAGCAGCCGCGGTAATACGTATGTCGCAAGCGTTATCCGGAATTATTGGGCGTAAAGCGCGTCTAGGCGGCCTTTTAAGTCTGATGTTAAAATGCGGGGCTCAACTCCGTATTGCGTTGGAAACTGGAAGGCTAGAGTATCAGAGAGGTGGGCGGAACTACAAGTGTAGAGGTGAAATTCGTAGATATTTGTAGGAATGCCGATGGGGAAGCCAGCTCACTGGATGAATACTGACGCTAAAGCGCGAAAGCGTGGGGAGCAAACGGGATTAGATACCCCGGTAGTCCACGCCGTAAACGATGATCACTAAGTGTGGGGGGTCGAACCTCCGTGCTCAAGCTAACGCGATAAGTGATCCGCCTGGGGAGTACGTACGCAAGTATGAAACTCAAAGGAATTGACGGGGACCCGCACAAGCGGTGGAGCATGTGGTTTAATTCGACGCAACGCGAGGAACCTTACCAGCCCTTGACATCCCAAGAACTTAGCAGAGATGCTTTGGTGCCTTTTCGGAGGAACTTGGTGACAGGTGGTGCATGGCTGTCGTCAGCTCGTGTCGTGAGATGTTGGGTTAAGTCCCGCAACGAGCGCAACCCCTATCGTATGTTACCATCATTAAGTTGGGGACTCATGCGAGACTGCCTGCGACGAGCAGGAGGAAGGTGGGGATGACGTCAAGTCATCATGCCCCTTATGGGCTGGGCTACACACGTGCTACAATGGGCGATACAGAGGGTCGCGATCCCGCGAGGGGGAGCCAATCTCAGAAAGTCGTTCTTAGTTCGGATCGCAGTCTGCAACTCGACTGCGTGAAGTTGGAATCGCTAGTAATCGCGAATCAGCAATGTCGCGGTGAATACGTTCTCGGGTCTTGTACACACCGCCCGTCACACCACGAGAGTTGGTTGCACCTGAAGTAGCAGGCCTAACCCGTTTACGGGAGGGATGTTCCTAAGGTGTGATTAGCGATTGGGGTGAAGTCGTAACAAGGTATCCGTACGGGAACGTGCGGATGGATCACCTCCTTTCTAAGGAGCACAGACAACCTTCTCTATTTATTTGGTAGTGTTCTCATTACTAAAACGCGTTCGTAGCTCAGGTGGTTAGAGCACACGCCTGATAAGCGTGAGGTCGGTGGTTCGAGTCCACTCGAACGCACCATAGGTATGGGGATATAGCTCAGTTGGGAGAGCGTCGCACTTGCACTGCGAAGGTCAGCGGTTCGACTCCGCTTATCTCCACCATTTTTTTATGTATGGACATTGGAAACTATATAGTAGAGAAATCAACATTAAATTTTTTTTCTGACGAAATCTACTTCATTCGAAGTAAAGATTGTCAAGAAAGAGAGTTAGCTGATGAACAATTTAGGTTAAGATATTAAGGGCACACGGAGAATGCCTTGGTAACAAGAGCCGATGAAGGACGTGATAAGCTGCGATAAGCTGTGGTTAGCTGCAATTGAGCATTGATCCGCAGATTTCCGAATGGGGCAACCTGCTAGATTGAAGATCTAGCGCGAAAGAGGTAAGCGGGTGAACTGAAACATCTAAGTAACCCGAGGAAGAGAAAGTAAAAACGATTCCCTAAGTAGCGGCGAGCGAACGGGGAAGAGCCTAAACCAATACAGTGTCAAGGATGTAGCCGTTGCTGTATTGGGGTAGTGGGAAGAACGCCTGGAGAACTACAAGGTATCCGGCAATTTTAAAGACGTAACTGGAAGGAATTGGAAAGTTCCGCCGTAGCGGGTGATAGCCCCGTACAGGTAAACTCTTTAAGTTGTGTGTTCTATCCCGAGTAGCACGGGACACGTGAAACCCTGTGTGAATCCGCGAGGACCATATCTCGTAAGGCTAAATACTCTTGTTAACCGATAGTGAATAGTACCGTGAGGGAAAGGTGAAAAGAACCCCGGGAGGGGAGTGAAATAGAACCTGAAACCGTGTGCTTACAAGCGGTCAGAGCCTTTAGGGGTGATGGCGTGCCTTTTGGAGAATGATCCTGCGAGTTACGATCAGTGGCAAGGTTAAGTATAACGGAGCCGTAGGGAAACCGAGTCTGAATAGGGCGATACAGTCGCTGGTCGTAGACGCGAAACCTGGTGATCTATGCCTGTCCAGGATGAAGCTGTGGTAAGACACAGTGGAGGTCCGAACCCACCGTCGTTGAAAAGCCGGGGGATGAGGTAGGTATAGGGGTGAAAAGCCAATCGAACCAGGAGATAGCTCGTTCTCTCCGAAATGCATTTAGGTGCAGCCTTAAGCGTTCAACTATGGGGGTAGAGCACTGAATGGTCTAGGGGGCGTACCGCTTACCGAAATCAATCAAACTCCGAATACCATAGTTCTAGAGCTTAGGAGTGAGACTATGGGTACTAAGATCCATGGTCAAAAGGGAAACAGCCCAGACCACCGACTAAGGTCCCTAATTATAGCTAAGTGGGAAAGGAGGTGGAGATTCTGTAACAACCAGGAGGTTGGCTTAGAAGCAGCCATACCTTTAAAGAGTGCGTAATAGCTCACTGGTCGAGAGTCTCTGCGCCGACAATGTAACGGGGCTAAGCTATAAACCGAAGTCGTGGAATTCAACTTTTAAGTTGGATTGGTAGGAGAGCGTTCTGTAGGCCGTTGAAGGGGAACTGATAAGGGACCCTGGAGGTATCAGAAGTGAGAATGCAGGAATGAGTAGCGAGAAAGGGGGCGAGAATCCCCCTCGCCGGAAGAACAAGGGTTCCAGGGTAAAGTTTGTCTTCCCTGGGTAAGCCGGGACCTAAGCCGAGGCTAGATTGCGTAGGCGAATGGAAAGCAGGTTAATATTCCTGCGCCGGTTATAGTTTGTGATGGAGGGACGCAGAAGGGTATGCGCGCATGGCGACGGTTGTCCATGTGCAAGCATGTAGGGTGACTTGGTAGGAAAATCCGCCAGGTTAGATCTGAGGTGTTACGCGGAGTCTTCGGACGAAGGCGCAAATCCCACGCTGCCGAGAAAAGCTTCTAAACGTTAAACTATAACCGCCCGTACCCGAAACCGACACAGGTGTTCAGGGTGAGAAACCTAAGGCGTACAGGCTAACTCTCGCTAAGGAACTCTGCAAAATGGCCCCGTAACTTCGGGAGAAGGGGTGCCGCTGATTGTGATAGTTACAAGCGAACTAAAGCGATTGGCGGCCGCAGTGAAGAGTCTCAAGCAACTGTTTAGCAAAAACACAGGTCTATGCTAAGCTGAAAGGCGATGTATATGGGCTGACACCTGCCCAGTGCCGGAAGGTTAAGAGGAGGAGTGAGAGCTCCGAATTGAAGCCCCGGTGAACGGCGGCCGTAACTATAACGGTCCTAAGGTAGCGAAATTCCTTGTCGGGTAAGTTCCGACCTGCACGAATGGTGTAATGACTTGAGAGCTGTCTTGGCGGGAGGCCTGGTGAAATTGTACTACCGGTGAAGATACCGGTTACCTGCAGTAGGACGGAAAGACCCCATGAAGCTTTACTGTAGCTTGGTATTGGGTTTTGGCATTACGTGTATAGGATAGTTGGGAGACTGAGAAGACATGGCGCTAGCTGTGTGTGAGTCGCTGGTGGAATACCAACCACGTAATTTTGGAATTCTAATCTGTGGTTTGTAGCCATGGAGACAGTGCTAGGTGGGCAGTTTGACTGGGGCGGTCGCCTCCGAAAGAGTAACGGAGGCGTTCAAAGGTTCCCTCAGGTTGGATGGAAATCAACCGAAGAGTGCAATGGCATAAGGGAGCTTGACTGCGAGACTGACAGGTCGAGCAGGTGCGAAAGCAGGACATAGTGATCCGGCGATTCCGAATGGAAGGGTCGTCGCTCAACGGATAAAAGCTACTCTGGGGATAACAGGCTGATTTTGCCCGAGAGTCCATATCGACGGCAAAGTTTGGCACCTCGATGTCGGCTCATCGCATCCTGGGGCTGGAGAAGGTCCCAAGGGTTGGGCTGTTCGCCCATTAAAGCGGTACGTGAGCTGGGTTCAGAACGTCGTGAGACAGTTCGGTCCCTATCCACTGCAGGCGCAAGAGTATTGAAAAGATCTGTCCTTAGTACGAGAGGACCGGGATGGACAAACCTCTGATGTACCAGTTGTCACGCCAGTGGCACAGCTGGGTAGTCACGTTTGGAACGGATAACCGCTGAAAGCATCTAAGCGGGAAGCCAGCTTTGAGATAAGTACTCTGTTCTATATGAACTAAGACACCTTCGAGACCAGGAGGTTGATAGGTTGGGGGTGTAAGGACCGTGAGGTTTTTAGCTGACCAATACTAATATGTCGAAGTCTTAACCTAAATCTACTATATAGTTTTGAATGCCCATGGCATGCAAAAGAATATGATGTCAGCAGTTAAATGTTGATAACAGCTTGGTGAGAATAGCTGTAGGGGTACACCTGGTTACATTCCGAACCCAGAAGTTAAGCCTGCATACGCTGAAAGTACTTGAGGGGCAGCCCTCCGGGAGGATAGGTACTTGCCAAGCTTTTATATATGTGCTTCCATAGCTCAGTTGGTAGAGCGCACGACTGTTAATCGTGTTGTCGCTGGTTCGAGTCCAGCTGGAAGCGCCATTTTTTTATTTTTTGGACTTTTCAAAATTCAAAATATCTTTCAGCTTTTAAAAGTGGCCAAAAGGGAGATAGTGTGATATAATTTCAACTAATAAAATTTTATTAACAATGGAATTTAAAAGCAGGTCTAAATATGAAAAGTTTATAGGGGTATACTTTTCATCAAAAAACAAAAAAATAGGGGGAAACATAATGTTTGAGATAAAGAAAAAAAGGAAACTAACAGAAAATATATATTTGATGGATATATACGCTCCAGCAGTTGCCAATGCAGCTAAACCTGGACACTTTCTTATAGTAAGAAATGAAGAAAAAGGAGAGAGGATACCTCTGACGGTCTGTGATTTTGACAGAAGCAAGGGACTTATAACTATTGTTTTTCAAGTTCTAGGACACAGTACCCAAAGTATGGCCCAAATGAACGAAGGGGATTATTTTATAGACGTAGCGGGACCACTAGGGCATGAAAGTGAATTTGTAAATGAAAATTTAGATGAGTTGAAGAAGAAAAAATTTCTTTTTGTAGCAGGGGGAGTGGGAACTGCACCTGTATATCCACAAGTTAAATGGATGAAAGAGAATAACATAGATGTAGATGTCATAATAGGGACGAGAAGTGTAGAAACCCTTATACTAGAGGATGAGTTTAAAGAGTCTTCTAAGAACCTCTATATATGTACTGATGACGGAAGTTACGGAGTGCACGGAAAGGTAACCGACCTTTTAGAACAGCTGATAGAAAAAGAGGGTAAACAATATGATGAGGTTGTGGCAATAGGACCTATGATCATGATGAAGTTTGTAGCAATGAAAACCAAGGAATACAATATACCGACAGTAGTTAGTTTGAATCCCCTAATGGTCGACGGAACCGGAATGTGTGGAGCATGCCGTGTGAGTATAGGTGATGAGGTTAAATTTGCATGTGTAGACGGCCCTGAATTTGATGGACATCAAGTGGATTTTGATGAGGCCATGAGAAGGCAGAGAATGTATAAAAGTGAAGAGGGGAGAAAGGTTCTAGAAAAAGAGGATCATGAAAGCGGACATGAACATCATCATGGTGGGTGCGGATGCCATGATCACAAGAAAGAATCTGTCTCTGTGGAAAGGGATAAGAAAAAAAGAGTCATAGCACATTCTCTTGATCCAGAAATAAGGGTAAAGAATTTTGAAGAGGTGTGTACAGGTTATACTCTCGAAGAGGCTATATGCGAGGCAGAAAGATGTTTAAATTGTAAAAATGCAAAGTGTATAGAGGGATGTCCTGTATCAATAAATATACCAAAATTTATACAGGAAGTTAAAAAAACAAATATAGATGAAGCTGCCAAAATAATATTTGAAAGCTCGTGTTTTCCTGCAATATGTGGAAGAGTTTGCCCGCAGGAATCTCAGTGTGAAGCAAAGTGTATAGTCGGAATAAAGGGAGAGCCGATATCAATAGGTAAATTGGAAAAATTTGTGGGGGACTATGCCCTTATGCATGGAACCAAGGCTGATCAGGCAGAGGAAAAGTCTGAAAAAATAGCTGTAGTAGGAAGTGGACCTGCAGGTCTTGCTGCGGCAAGTGAACTTGCAAAACTTGGTTATAGAGTTACTGTTTTTGAGGCTTTGCATGAAGCTGGCGGAGTACTGACTTACGGTATACCTGAATTCAGACTTCCTAAAGATAAAGTTGTGCAAAAAGAAATAGATAATGTAAAAAAACTTGGTGTAGAAATAGTGACAAATGCAGTGATAGGAAAAACGTTTACTATAGACAATCTTATGGAAAAAGAGGGATATAGTGCAGTATTTATAGGTAGTGGTGCAGGACTTCCTAACTTTATGGGCATTCCTGGAGAAAATGCAAATGGAGTGTTTTCTGCAAATGAATTTCTGACAAGGGTAAACCTAATGAAAGCACATAAAAGTGACTATATGACACCTGTGTCTGTTGGTAAAAAATGTGCAGTAGTGGGTGGAGGAAACGTGGCCATGGACGGAGCTAGAACTGCAGCAAGATTAGGTGCTGAAACTCATATAGTCTACAGAAGAAGCGAGGCAGAACTTCCTGCTAGAGTAGAAGAGGTACACCATGCAAAAGAAGAAGGCGTGATAATGGATGTACTTGTTAACCCTGTAGAAATAATAGTAGATTCAACAGGAGCAGTGGAAGGGATGAGATGTGTCAGAATGGAGCTAGGAGAGGCTGACCAATCTGGAAGAAGAAGACCTGTAGAGATAGAAGGATCTGAATTCGTGATGGAAGTTGATAGCGTGATAATGGCAATAGGAACTAAGCCAAACACACTGATACCATCGACAACTGAAGGTCTTGAAATAAACAGGTGGAACTGTATAGCCACAGAAGAGGGGAGCTACAGAACTTCGAGAGAGGGAGTCTATGCTGGTGGAGATGCTGTTACAGGGGCAGCTACAGTGATTCTGGCAATGGAAGCTGGAAAAAAAGCAGCAGCTGAAATAGAAGTATACTTGGATAAGAAAAGAAAAAATTAGTTTTATAAATAATATTTTCCTATTAATTTAATGGTTATATTATTTAAAAAGCAGAGGATACTCATCCTCTGCTTTTTAATTTGTACTTATAATAAAAAGTATTCGGTGTTATACTTGAATTGGGTTGTTATTTCTGTATAATATTTAGTGAATTAAAATTTCATAGTTTTTTAAGATTGATCTATTCTATAAAAAAGGGGAGGATAAAAGATGTCAAGTTTTATCAAAGAAATATTGGAAAGAAATCCTGTAATACCGGCAATAAAGGATGATATAGGATTTAAAAAAGCTCTAGAGGAAGAAAGTGAAATTGTATTTATACTTACATCAAATTTGTTTAATATAAAGGCTATGGTGGAAGAGCTTAAAAAGAAAGGGAAGATAGTTTTTGTACATGCTGACTTGGTTGAGGGATTGTCTCATTCAAGCTATGCACTAGAATATCTAATAACAAATACAGAACTTGACGGGATAATAAGTACTAAATATAATTTAATTAAGTCTGCCAAAAAATTAAATGTAAGGGTAATTCAGAGGTTTTTTCTTTTGGATTCAATATCTCTTGAAAACAGCCTGAAATATGCGAGGGAAACAAAACCCGATGCTGTAGAAATACTTCCGGGACTTATGCCAAAAATAATAAAAAGACTGTCAAATGAACTAAATCTACCTGTAATAGCAGGAGGTTTGATAACTGATAAAGAGGATATAATGAATGCTCTAGGAGCGGGAGCCTCGGGTGTATCTACCACCAAAATAGACCTGTGGGATATATGAATCTTTAGGACATACGAGGTGAGGTGTGATATATCTTTACTATATATAAATAGTTGTAAAATCAAAAAAATCAAAAATCTATGATAAAAGTTTATTTGAAGAAGACTCGGGAATTAGAAAAAAAGAATGACTTAAAAAATTATAATTGAATAATAGAGGCGGGATCTTTTGAATCCCGTTTTTTTAATATTATGAAAATATATTAATTTTTATTTTACTTATAAAATGAGAGGATATAAGGATTACAGCGATATTTTTGTATAAAAAAATAAAGTTAAAAAATAATTTACTTTTGTTTCATTGACAATATCAATAAAATGTAATAACATAAAAGTGTAAGGAATAACCACACTTTGACTAATAAAAGATCTAAAACTTTTAAAAAGTGTACATATGAATATTTTGGTGATTTTAATTTTAAAATAATATATGTAGTAGGAGAATGGAGAAACTACAAGAGAACGGCATTTTAGATGTCTGACTTTTTGTGGTTTTTTTATTTGTAGAAATGCATATAAAAAACAGGAGGAGTGATGAAATGGGAGTTTATTTGGCAGAGTTTATAGGGACGATGATCTTGATATTACTAGGTAATGGAGTAGTTGCAAACGTGGTTCTAAACAAGAGTAAGGGTAACAACAGCGGATGGATTGTTATAACAGCCGGCTGGGGATTCGCAGTGGCAGTGGCAGTATATGTGACTGGATGGGTAAGTGGAGCACACATAAATCCTGCAGTAACAATAGCACTTGCTACAATAGGTGCCTTTGAGTGGTCAATGGTTCCTGGGTATATAGCTGCTCAGGTGGCCGGTGGATTTACAGGAGGAGTACTTGTATATCTGACATATAAACAGCATTATGATGAGACAGAGGATGCAGACGGAAAACTTGCTACTTTCTCTACAGGTCCTGCAATAAGCGGAGCTAAATGGAATGCTATAACTGAGATAATAGGTTCGGCTATGCTTGTTATGGGAGTACTTGGAATAACAAACGGAAACAACAACGTGGGTCCTATGGCGGCATTGCTTGTAGGTATACTTGTTTGGTCACTTGGTCTGAGCCTTGGAGGACCGACAGGATACGCTATAAACCCAGCGAGAGATTTGGGACCTAGAATAGCCCACGCTATACTCCCTATAAAAGGGAAGAGGGACTCTGACTGGGCTTACGCATGGATTCCAGTAGTGGCTCCTATTGTAGGAGGAATTATAGGGGCGCAGATATACACTGTCTGTCTCAGTGTTTGGAGCTAGACTGAAATAAAAAAATTAGATTAAAGTTTTAAATATACAAAAGGTTTATTATCAAATTTTTACGGTATTTTTATATTAACATTTGATAATTCGGCTGATTTTTACATCAAAAATTCTGGGAGGTCAAGTTAAATGAATAAAAAGTACGTAATCGCATTGGATCAAGGGACAACAAGCTCAAGAGCAATAATATTTGATAAAGACGGAAATGAAGTAGGAGTATCTCAAAAGGAGTTTACTCAGATATATCCAAAGGCAGGATGGGTAGAGCATGATCCAATGGAAATATGGGCGAGCCAGAGTTCTGTGGTTACAGAGGTAATAGCTAAAACAGGAATAACAAATGACGAGATAGCGGCTCTTGGAATAACCAACCAAAGAGAAACAACAGTTGTGTGGGATAAAAATACAGGTAAGCCTGTGTATAACGCCATTGTCTGGCAGTGCAGAAGAACGGCAAATATCTGTGATGAATTGAAATCAAGAGGTCTTGAAGAGTATGTAAGACACAATACAGGTCTTGTAATAGATGCGTATTTCTCTGGAACAAAAGTTAAGTGGATCCTTGACAATGTAGAGGGAGCAAGAGAGAAAGCTGAAAAGGGGGATCTACTTTTCGGAACTGTAGATACATGGTTAATCTGGAAATTAACTAACGGAAAAGTTCACGTAACAGATTATACAAATGCTTCAAGAACAATGCTCTTTAACATAAGAGACCTTAAGTGGGACGAGAAGATGCTAAAAGAGCTTAACATACCAAAATCCATGCTTCCTGAAGTTAAAAATTCCAGTGAGGTATACGGTGAAGCCAATCTAGGTGGAGTAGGGGGGACTGGAGGAATAAGAGTTCCTATTGCAGGAGCAGCAGGAGACCAGCAGTCGGCACTGTTTGGACAGGCTTGTTTTGAAAAGGGAGAGGCTAAGAATACATATGGAACAGGCTGCTTCCTCCTCATGAATACGGGAGAAAATGCAGTAGAGTCTAAAAACGGACTACTTACAACAATAGCAATAGGTATAGACAACAAAGTAGAGTACGCATTAGAGGGAAGTGTCTTTGTAGGAGGAGCTTCTGTACAATGGCTGAGAGATGAGCTCAGACTGATAAATGATGCAGCAGACACCGAGTACTTTGCAAACAAGGTAAAAGACAGTAACGGTGTGTATGTGGTACCTGCCTTCGTAGGTCTAGGATCACCTTACTGGGATATGTATGCCAGAGGAACAATAGTTGGACTTACGAGAGGAGCCAACAGAAATCATCTTATCAGAGCGACTCTAGAGTCTGTGGCTTACCAGTCTAGAGACCTTATAGATGCAATGGAAGATGACTCTAATATAAAATTAGCGGCTCTAAAGGTAGACGGAGGAGCTGTAAAGAATAATTTCTTGATGCAGTTCCAGTCAGATATACTAGGAACAGATGTACTCAGACCTGTTGTAACTGAGACGACAGCCCTAGGAGCAGCTTACTTAGCAGGACTTGCTGTTGGATTCTGGAAAAGTAAAGAGGAGATAAGAAACAGATGGCAGGTGGAAACTCAGTTTGCTCCGGCTATAGAGGAAGGTCATAAAGAGCAGTTATACAAAGGTTGGAAGAAAGCCGTAGAGAGATCGATGGCTTGGGAAGAAAAAGAATAGTTAAAATAGAACTTGGTTTTTATGCCTTCATTAGATTCAGAATAAAAAAAGTGTTGACTGTGAACAAAAGAATAGTATAATATGAAAAAGAACATAAATAAAGGCAAGAGAGATTATGAGAGCCAAGTATGCAGGTGGTACGTTTGTACCCTCCTGTTTACTTGGCATTTTTTATTGATCTGATGTTCTTTCTTAAATAGAGATCCTTGAATGCAGTTATTTATTAGGGAGGTAGAAGAGATATGTATGATGTTGCGATAATTGGGGCTGGGGTTATAGGTGCTTCTGTTGCTAGGGAGCTTTCTAAATATGACCTGAATGTAGTAGTGATAGAGAAAGAAAATGATGTATCAAATGGAACAACAAAGGCAAATTCAGCAATTGTTCATGCGGGCTATGACGCACATGAGGGAACGCTTATGGCAAAATATAATGCTCTTGGAAATGCTATGTTTGATGAAATATGCGAAGAGCTGGATGTACCTTTCGAAAGATGTGGATCTCTTGTGTTAGCCTTCTCTGAAAAGGAGAGAGAGCACTTAGATTTACTTTACAAAAGAGGAATTATAAATGAAATACCTGGAATGGAGCTTTTGGAAAAGGATGAGATAAAGAAAATGGAGCCAAACCTCAGTGATAATGTTGTAGCGGGACTTCACGCTAAAACAGCGGGGATTGTAGGACCATGGGAACTGACGATAGCGTTGCTTGAAAATGCAGCGGAAAATGGTGTAAACATAGAACTTAATCAGGAAGTTGTTGATATAGAAAAAATTGAAACAGGATATAGAATAATAACTCAAGAAAAAAACTTTGAAGCAAAAGTAGTCATAAACGCTTCAGGAGTTTATGCAGATAAAATCCATAACATGGTATCTGAGGAAACATTCAAGATAAAACCTAGAAGAGGTCAGTACTTTGTAATGGATAAAACACAGGGAGAACTTGTAGGAAAGGTGATATTCCAGTGTCCTACAGAACTAGGAAAAGGAATACTTGTAACTCCTACAGTTCACGGGAACCTATTATTAGGACCTGACGCGCAGGATATGGATGACAGAGAGGATATCTCTACAACTACAGAACAACTTGAATTTGTAAAGGAACATGCAGTAAAATCTGTTCCTGGAATTCATTTTAGAGAATCTATAAGAAGTTTCGCAGGTCTTAGAGCTGAAGGGGACAGAGGAGACTTCATAATAGAAGAAGCGCCTGGTGCACCGCTGTTCTTTGATGTGGCTGGTATAAAATCTCCGGGACTTTCTGCGGCGCCTGCCATAGGATTGGATGTGGCTAAGATGGCAGTGGAAAAACTAGGAGGAGCAAAAGAAAAAGCGGACTTTAACCCTAAGAGAGAACAGATAATATTCATGGAGCTAAGCGCAGAAGAGAAAAAGGCCCTGATAAAGGAAAATCCGCAGTACGGAAGAGTAATCTGTAGGTGTGAAAATATAACTGAGGGCGAAATAGTGAGCTCTATTCATAGAAAAGTAGGAGCAAGAACTGTAGACGGAGTCAAAAAGAGATGCAGACCTGGTATGGGAAGATGTCAAGGAGGATTCTGCGGTCCGAGAGTTCAAGAGATACTGGCAAGAGAGCTGAATGTAAGCTTGGAAGAGGTTGTCTTAGACAAGAAGAACTCTTACATCCTAACAGGGGAAACAAAATAGGGAGGTATTTATAATGAAACGTGAGCTTGTAGTTATAGGAGGAGGACCAGCTGGTCTTGCGGCGGCAATAGAGGCAAAGAATAACGGAGTAACAGATATA
Organism: uncultured Ilyobacter sp.; assembly: GCF_963663625.1. NCBI lineage: Bacteria > Fusobacteriati > Fusobacteriota > Fusobacteriia > Fusobacteriales > Fusobacteriaceae > Ilyobacter > uncultured Ilyobacter sp. The sequence continues at coordinate 164,660 of NZ_OY760437.1, forward strand.
TTGGTAATAGAGAGAGATAAGGAACTAGGTGGAATCCTGCAGCAGTGTATTCATAATGGTTTTGGACTTCACGAATTTAAAGAGGAGCTGACAGGTCCGGAATATGCTCAGAGATTCATAAATCAAATGATGGAACTAGGTATAGAGTATAAATTAGACACCATGGTTCTGAATATGGATAACAGCAAAAAACTTCAGCTGATAAATACTGTAGACGGTTATATGGAAGTCGATGCAGAAGCAATAATAATGGCTATGGGATGCAGAGAAAGAACAAGGGGAGCAATCTCTATACCGGGAGATAGACCGGCAGGAGTCTTTACCGCAGGAGCAGCCCAGAGATTCATAAATATGGAAGGCTATATGGTGGGGAAAAAAGTAGTGATTTTGGGGTCTGGAGATATAGGTCTAATAATGGCCAGAAGAATGACTCTAGAAGGAGCTAAGGTAGAAGCTGTAGTAGAGCTTATGCCTTTCTCAGGAGGACTCACAAGAAATATAGTGCAGTGCCTAGAAGACTATGATATACCTCTTTTACTTAGCCACACTGTAACAAATATAAAAGGAAAAGAGAGGGTAGAGGGGATAACTGTGGCTAAAGTAGATGGCAACAGGAGACCTATTCCTGGAACTGAGATACACTATGACTGTGACACTCTTCTTCTTTCAGTTGGTCTGATACCGGAGAATGAACTGTCTAGAACTGCAAAAATAGATATAGATCAGAGAACATCAGGACCTATTGTAAATGAACTAATGGAAACAAGTGTTCCAGGAATATTCGCATGCGGAAACGTAGTACATGTACATGACCTAGTTGACTTTGTGAGCGCAGAATCTAGAAGAGCAGGGAAAGCAGCAGCAAAATATATAGAGGGAAAAGTAAAACAGAGTGACACCTACAAGAGAGTCAAGGCTGACTTTGGAGTAAGTTATACTGTCCCACAGAAGATAAGACTTGAAAATATAGATGATAAATTAGAAGTGTTTATGAGAGTAAACAATGTCTACAGAGATGTAAAGCTAGAGGTAAAAGACGGAGACCAAACTCTTGTATCCCTTACTAAAAAACATTTGGCTCCAGGAGAGATGGAAAAAATAATATTACCTAGAAAAATACTGGATAAAATAGTTGGAGATGAGTTAAAAATATCAATAACTGGAGTTCAATAGAAAAAGGGCGGTGAAAATTTGATGAAAAAAGAATTGATTTGTATAGTATGTCCTATGGGATGTCACCTAGAGGTAGATGTGGAGAATGACTATAAAGTTACCGGGAATCTATGTCCTAGGGGAGAAAAATATGGTTTTGTAGAACTGACAGCTCCAACAAGGGTAATAACTTCTACAATAAAGATAGCAGACGGACTGCATAACAGAGTGCCTGTAAAAACAGATGGAGCCATCCCTAAGGAACTCAACTTGAAATGTATGGAACTAATAAACAGTATATCGGCGAACGGTCCTGTAAAAATGGGTGATATAATAGCTGAGGATATATTTGGAACAGGTGTAAACCTTGTAATCACCCGAGATATGTAGTATAAAAAGAATGTAATGATTAGAGCAGAGGTATTATTGGCCCTCTGCTCTTTTTGGAAATAAAATAAATCAAAATAATTTTATAAAAAGATTTAAAAAAATAAAGTGAAAATATTTAGAAGTGGCGAATGAGTAAATTGTGTACATCGTTTGGGTAGAATAAAAACGTAATATTTTATAAAAGAACTTTAAGTTTGAATCTCTATATAAATTATAATATTAAGTCTGAATTTTTTTAAAAAGACTATGACGAGGAGGCTAAAGTGATGAAAAAAGAAATGGTCTGTATAGTTTGCCCTATAGGATGTCATATGGAGATAGATGACAGCGATGGGTTCAAAGTCACCGGAAACAAGTGTCCAAGAGGTGTGATATATGCAAAAGAGGAGATGACTGCACCTAAGAGAATTATAACTTCTACAGTAAAAATAAAAGGTGGCATTCATAAAGTTGTTCCTGTAAAAACAGACGGTGGGATACCTAAGAAGCTTAATTTTGAGTGTATGAAAATAATAAGTGAGTTAGAAGTGGAGTCTCCTGTTAAAATGGGAGATATAATTGTGGAAAATATTCTAGGAAGTGGAGTCAATCTTGTTATAACCCGTGATATGTAATTAGGAGGTCAAGTTAAATGAATAAAAAGTACGTAATCGCATTGGATCAAGGGACAACAAGCTCAAGAGCAATAATATTTGATAAAGACGGAAATGAAGTAGGAGTATCTCAAAAGGAGTTTACTCAGATATATCCAAAGGCAGGATGGGTAGAGCATGATCCAATGGAAATATGGGCGAGCCAGAGTTCTGTGGTTACAGAGGTAATAGCTAAAACAGGAATAACAAATGACGAGATAGCGGCTCTTGGAATAACCAACCAAAGAGAAACAACAGTTGTGTGGGATAAAAATACAGGTAAGCCTGTGTATAACGCCATTGTCTGGCAGTGCAGAAGAACGGCAAATATCTGTGATGAATTGAAATCAAGAGGTCTTGAAGAGTATGTAAGACACAATACAGGTCTTGTAATAGATGCGTATTTCTCTGGAACAAAAGTTAAGTGGATCCTTGACAATGTAGAGGGAGCAAGAGAGAAAGCTGAAAAGGGGGATCTACTTTTCGGAACTGTAGATACATGGTTAATCTGGAAATTAACTAACGGAAAAGTTCACGTAACAGATTATACAAATGCTTCAAGAACAATGTTCTTTAACATAAGAGATCTTAAGTGGGACGAGAAGATGCTAAAAGAGCTTAACATACCAAAATCCATGCTTCCTGAAGTTAAAAATTCCAGTGAGGTATACGGTGAAGCCAATCTAGGTGGAGTAGTAGGAACTGGCGAAATAAGAATACCTATTGCAGGAGCAGCAGGAGACCAGCAGTCGGCACTGTTTGGACAGGCTTGTTTTGAAAAGGGAGAGGCTAAGAATACATATGGAACAGGCTGCTTCCTTCTTATGAATACGGGAGAAAATGCAGTAGAGTCTAAAAACGGACTACTTACAACAATAGCAATAGGTATAGACAACAAAGTAGAGTACGCATTAGAGGGAAGTGTTTTCGTGGGAGGAGCGGCCATCCAGTGGCTGAGAGATGAGCTCAGACTGATAAATGATGCAGCAGACACCGAGTACTTTGCAAACAAGGTAAAAGACAGTAACGGTGTGTATGTGGTACCTGCCTTCGTAGGTCTAGGATCACCTTACTGGGATATGTATGCCAGAGGAACAATAGTTGGACTTACGAGAGGAGCCAACAGAAATCATCTTATCAGAGCGACTCTAGAGTCTGTGGCTTACCAGTCTAGAGACCTTATAGATGCAATGGAAGATGACTCTAATATAAAATTAGCGGCTCTAAAGGTAGACGGAGGAGCTGTAAAGAATAATTTCTTGATGCAGTTCCAGTCAGATATACTAGGAACAGATGTACTCAGACCTGTTGTAACTGAGACGACAGCCCTAGGAGCAGCTTACTTAGCAGGACTTGCTGTTGGATTCTGGAAAAGTAAAGAGGAGATAAGAAACAGATGGCAGGTGGAAACTCAGTTTGCTCCGGCTATAGAGGAAAGTCGTAAAGAAAAGTTATACAAAGGTTGGAAAAAAGCCGTAGAGAGATCGATGTCTTGGGAAGAAAAGGTGGACCTCTGATCAAGTTAGAAGTCTAAAAAGCTATAGGGAATTTTTTTTAATATTGACTATTAAACGGGAAACGTTCAAAAAAAATTTGACTGTAGCTAAAAAGAATAGTATAATATGAAAAAGAACATAAATAAAGGCAAGAGAGATTATGAGAGCCAAGTATGCAGGTGGTACGTTTGTACCCTCCTGTTTACTTGGCATTTTTTATTGATCTGATGTTCTTTCTTAAATAGAGATCCTTGAATGCAGTTATTTATTAGGGAGGTAGAAGAGATATGTATGATGTTGCGATAATTGGGGCTGGGGTTATAGGTGCTTCTGTTGCTAGGGAGCTTTCTAAATATGACCTGAATGTAGTAGTGATAGAGAAAGAAAATGATGTATCAAATGGAACAACAAAGGCAAATTCAGCAATTGTTCATGCGGGCTATGACGCACATGAGGGAACGCTTATGGCAAAATATAATGCTCTTGGAAATGCTATGTTTGATGAAATATGCGAAGAGCTGGATGTACCTTTCGAAAGATGTGGATCTCTTGTGTTAGCCTTCTCTGAAAAGGAGAGAGAGCACTTAGATTTACTTTACAAAAGAGGAATTATAAATGAAATACCTGGAATGGAGCTTTTGGAAAAGGATGAGATAAAGAAAATGGAGCCAAACCTCAGTGATAATGTTGTAGCGGGACTTCACGCTAAAACAGCGGGGATTGTAGGACCATGGGAACTGACGATAGCGTTGCTTGAAAATGCAGCGGAAAATGGTGTAAACATAGAACTTAATCAGGAAGTTGTTGATATAGAAAAAATTGAAACAGGATATAGAATAATAACTCAAGAAAAAAACTTTGAAGCAAAAGTAGTCATAAACGCTTCAGGAGTTTATGCAGATAAAATCCATAACATGGTATCTGAGGAAACATTCAAGATAAAACCTAGAAGAGGTCAGTACTTTGTAATGGATAAAACACAGGGAGAACTTGTAGGAAAGGTGATATTCCAGTGTCCTACAGAACTAGGAAAAGGAATACTTGTAACTCCTACAGTTCACGGGAACCTATTATTAGGACCTGACGCGCAGGATATGGATGACAGAGAGGATATCTCTACAACTACAGAACAACTTGAATTTGTAAAGGAACATGCAGTAAAATCTGTTCCTGGAATTCATTTTAGAGAATCTATAAGAAGTTTCGCAGGTCTTAGAGCTGAAGGGGACAGAGGAGACTTCATAATAGAAGAAGCGCCTGGTGCACCGCTGTTCTTTGATGTGGCTGGTATAAAATCTCCGGGACTTTCTGCGGCGCCTGCCATAGGATTGGATGTGGCTAAGATGGCAGTGGAAAAACTAGGAGGAGCAAAAGAAAAAGCGGATTTTAACCCTAAGAGAGAACAGATAATATTCATGGAGCTAAGCGCAGAAGAGAAAAAGGCCCTGATAAAGGAAAATCCGCAGTACGGAAGAGTAATCTGTAGGTGTGAAAATATAACTGAGGGCGAAATAGTGAGCTCTATTCATAGAAAAGTAGGAGCAAGAACTGTAGACGGAGTCAAAAAGAGATGCAGACCTGGTATGGGAAGATGTCAAGGAGGATTCTGCGGTCCGAGAGTTCAAGAGATACTGGCAAGAGAGCTGAATGTAAGCTTGGAAGAGGTTGTCTTAGACAAGAAGAACTCTTACATCCTAACAGGGGAAACAAAATAGGGAGGTATTTATAATGAAACGTGAGCTTGTAGTTATAGGAGGAGGACCAGCTGGTCTTGCGGCGGCAATAGAGGCAAAGAATAACGGAGTAACAGATATATTGGTAATAGAGAGAGATAAGGAACTAGGTGGAATCCTGCAGCAGTGTATTCATAATGGTTTTGGACTTCACGAATTTAAAGAGGAGCTGACAGGTCCGGAATATGCTCAGAGATTCATAAATCAAATGATGGAACTAGGCATAGAGTATAAATTAGACACCATGGTTCTGAATATGGATAACAGCAAAAAACTTCAGCTGATAAATACTGTAGACGGTTATATGGAAGTGGAAGCCGGAGCAATAATAATGGCTATGGGATGCAGAGAAAGAACAAGGGGAGCAATCTCTATACCGGGAGATAGACCGGCAGGAGTCTTTACCGCAGGAGCAGCCCAGAGATTCATAAATATGGAAGGCTATATGGTGGGGAAAAAAGTAGTGATTTTGGGGTCTGGAGATATAGGTCTAATAATGGCCAGAAGAATGACTCTAGAAGGAGCTAAGGTAGAAGCTGTAGTAGAGCTTATGCCTTTCTCAGGAGGACTCACAAGAAATATAGTGCAGTGCCTAGAAGACTATGATATACCTCTTTTACTTAGCCACACTGTAACAAATATAAAAGGAAAAGAGAGGGTAGAGGGGATAACTGTGGCTAAAGTAGATGGCAACAGGAGACCTATTCCTGGAACTGAGATACACTATGACTGTGACACTCTTCTTCTTTCAGTTGGTCTGATACCGGAGAATGAACTGTCTAGAACTGCAAAAATAGATATAGATCAGAGAACATCAGGACCTATTGTAAATGAACTAATGGAAACAAGTGTTCCAGGAATATTCGCATGCGGAAACGTAGTACATGTACATGACCTAGTTGACTTTGTGAGCGCAGAATCTAGAAGAGCAGGGAAAGCAGCAGCAAAATATATAGAGGGAAAAGTAAAACAGAGTGACACCTACAAGAGAGTCAAGGCTGACTTTGGAGTAAGTTATACTGTCCCACAGAAGATAAGACTTGAAAATATAGATGATAAATTAGAAGTGTTTATGAGAGTAAACAATGTCTACAGAGATGTAAAGCTAGAGGTAAAAGACGGAGACCAAACTCTTGTATCCCTTACTAAAAAACATTTGGCTCCAGGAGAGATGGAAAAAATAATATTACCTAGAAAAATACTGGATAAAATAGTTGGAGATGAGTTAAAAATATCAATAACTGGAGTTCAATAGAAAAAGGGCGGTGAAAATTTGATGAAAAAAGAATTGATTTGTATAGTATGTCCTATGGGATGTCACCTAGAGGTAGATGTGGAGAATGACTATAAAGTTACCGGGAATCTATGTCCTAGGGGAGAAAAATATGGTTTTGTAGAACTGACAGCTCCAACAAGGGTAATAACTTCTACAATAAAGATAGCAGACGGACTGCATAACAGAGTGCCTGTAAAAACAGATGGAGCCATTCCTAAGGAACTCAACTTGAAATGTATGGAACTAATAAACAGCATATCGGCGAATGGTCCTGTAAAAATGGGTGATATAATAGCTGAGGATATATTTGGAACAGGTGTAAACCTTGTAATCACCCGAGATATGTAGTATAAAAAGAATGTAATGATTAGAGCAGAGGTATTATTGGCCCTCTGCTTTTTTTTTCAAAAAACAAAATTTATGGGTTGTTTTGAAATAGGATCTGTATCAAAGGTGAGGTCAAATAAAAATTGGTTATGATAAAAATCTTATTGAAATAAAGAATACAAAGAAATAGAATGTGGGATAACTTATGGATTTGAGGTAAAGGAATAGTGAGGATTAAACATACGAATAATCATACTACTTTGAAAAAATACGGCTTGTCAGAATTCCATTGAAAATAAAGTACTGAAAAGGTTTGATTATAGTTGGATTTGTACATTAAAGAGAGTCAAATAAATTGAAAATTAGTTTAAAATAGGATATAATGTATTTAAGTGATTATGCTTGATGAAGGGGTTATGTTCATGGAAAGATTAGAAGGAAAATCTATATTTGAAGGAATTGTAATAGGTCAGCCTTACTTGAGGAAGAAAAAAAAGGTTGATATTACAGAATATAAAATAGATGAAGAGAGAGTTGATGAAGAGATCAACAGATTTAAGATCGCCCTTAAAGAGACTAAACAGGAAATAAAATTCCTCATAGATTCTCTCAAGGGGAGAATAAATAGTGATGAACTTAAAATTTTAAATGTGCACCTAATGATCTTAGATGACCCTGTGCTCTTGTCAGAGATAAACACACGTATAACTGTGGATCTGATAAATGTGGAGAAAATATTGGAAACTGTAATTGATAAATATGTCGATATGTTTAATCAACTGAATGACCCTGTGTACAAACAAAGAGGTCTAGATATACAAGATGTTGGAGACAAGCTTATCCGAAATCTTTTAAGTGAAGAGGCTGAGCTAGAGGATATAGAGGGTAAAATTTTAATAACCAAAGAACTTTTCCCTACAGAACTTTTAAAAATACACCACAACAATATAAAAATTCTGGGAATAATAACTGAATATGGTGGAGAGACATCTCATGTGGCTATTTTGGCTAAGGCTTTGGGAATTCCAACTTTGATGGGTGCTAAAAGTGTCATGCAAAGAGAGTGGGATGGGAAAATAATACTCGATACCAGAAAATCAAGCTCGTGTGCTATAATTGATGCTACTGACAAAGTTTTTGAAAGTTATGTCAAGGAACAGGAAGGGCTTTACCAGAAAGTATGTGAACTTGAAAAGTTGATAGAACTTCCTGCTGTGACTTTGGATGGCAGAAAATTAGATCTGAATATCAATGTGGGGGGAGATCTGGATATGTCGGATCTGAAAAAGAAAAATCCCGACGGAATAGGGCTTTTCAGATCGGAATTTATATATATGGATTCTGAATTTTTCCCAAGTGAAAAAAAGCAGATGGAGATCTATGAAAAAATATATAATGATCTAGGAGGAGACAGGCCTTTAATAATAAGGACCCTAGATATAGGTGCAGACAAACAGCTTTCCTATTATGAGATGAATAATGAAGAAAATCCATTTCTCGGTCTTAGAGGGCTGAGGTTTACACTGTCACACAAAAGTATATTTAAAGAGCAGCTGAGAGCCATACTCAGAGTGGCTCATGGAAGAAATATAAAGGTAATGTATCCTATGGTTACAAATCTATGGGAAATAGAGGAAGCAGATAAGATTCTCCAAGATGTCAAGGATGAACTAAAAAGATCTAATTTGGATTATAAAGATGATATAGAGGTTGGAATAATGATAGAGGTTCCATCAGCTGCACTCTTAGCAGATATTTTTGGAGATAAGGTTGACTTCTTTAGTATAGGAACCAATGACCTAACTCAATATATACTTGCTGCAGACAGGCTGAGTGATGAAGTGGCACATCTCTATGACTGCTATGATCCAGCAGTACTTAGGGCTATAAACATGGTGGCAGAAGCCGGAATAAGACACGGAAAAAAGGTGAGTGTCTGCGGTGAAATGGCCGGGGATCCCATGGCTATAATAGCATTTATGAGCTTTGGGATCAAAGATCTGAGTATGCTTGCATCTTTTTTACCAAGGGCAAAACATCTAATAAGAAACAGTGATATGAACAATATAAGAAAATTGAAGAACCAGATATTATCCTGTAAGGATTCTAATGAAGTAAAAGAGTTACTAAAAAAATATGTAATGTGATATATTTAGGAGGAATACTTTATGAAGAGTATAGAGGTACAGATCAAAAACAAAGCCGGACTTCATGCGAGACCTTCCTCTCTTTTTGTGCAAACTGCTAGCGAATTTGATTCAGATGTAATTGTAAAATGCGATGATGAAGAGGTTAACGGTAAAAGTATAATGGGTCTTATGCTTTTGGCTGCAGAGCAAGGGAGAACTCTAATTCTTGAAGCTGACGGAGAAGATGAAGCCCATTTACTAGAAGCTCTGAGAGATCTTATAGAGGTTAAAAAATTTAATGAGGAGTAATTTGGCCAATATGGAAATAGTAAGAGCTGAAAAAATGGGGTTTTGTTTTGGAGTCAAGGAGGCAGTTGAACTTTCGGAGGCTCTTTCTAAGACTGAAAAAAATAAAAGAATTTTTATGCTTGGAATGTTGGTGCATAATGAACACGTTATCGAAGATCTAAGAAAGAAAGGCATCAAAATATTGGAAGAAGAAGCAGTTCTTAAAAATAAAGATGACCTTGAAGAGGGCGATATTGTAATAATAAGGGCTCACGGAACAATAAAGCAAATTTATGACAGATTGGAAGAAAAAAATGTAGAGATACATGATGCGGCCTGTTCTTTTGTTACTGAAATAAGAAATACTCTTGTTGAAATGGAAAAAAAAGGCTATGACACTATTTTTATAGGAGACAAGGAACATCCTGAAGTCAAGGGGATAATTTCTTTTGGAGAAAGAGTCCATATTTTTAAAGATCTAGATGAATTAGTAGATTCTGGAATAAATAGAGAGGGCAGATACGCTGTTCTGACTCAGACAACCTTGAATAAAAACAGTTTTGAGAGGGTAAAGGAGTACATCCATAATAATTTTCCCAATGCAGAGATATTTAACAAAATCTGCGGAGCCACCTTTGTGAGGCAGAAAGCAGCTGAAAAGCTTGCAGATCAAGTAGATTTGGTACTTGTAATAGGAGGGAAAAATAGCTCAAACACAAGGAAACTGTACGACATATCTAAGGGTATCAATCCTAACACCTACCTGATTCAGGAGGAGAAAGATATATGCACGGACTGGCTTGCTGGAATTAGAAAAGTAGGGATAACCGCCGGAGCATCAACACCAGAAGAAATAATAATAAAAATAGAAAATAAATTAAGGGGGATTATTGATGTTTGATAATAACAATGCTTACGATGAGTTTGAGGCACTACTAAATGACTACCTGCCAGACGAAGAGGAGACAGGTAAAAAAGTTAAGGGGATACTTTCTCAGGTGGATAGAAATTACACTTACCTTGATGTAGTAGGTCAAGCCACAGCTGTAAGAGTAAGAACAGAGGAACTAGAAGGATATAATGAGGGAGACGAAGTTGAAATTCTTCTTATGGGAGAAACAAAAGACGGAGACTTTTTAATTGGTTCTAGAAGAAAAATAGATATGGAAGAGAACTGGGAAAAACTTGTAAAAGCTTACGAAAATAAGGATGTAGTAAAAGGTAAAATAGCTAAAAGAGTAAAGGGTGGATATGTTGTAAATGTACTTTTCCAACAGGCATTTCTTCCTAATTCATTATCTGAAATACCTATGAAGGACGGAGAGCAGTTTGTAGGAAGTGATATAGAGGTAATGATTAAAGATGTAAAAGAGGACAGGAGAGGGAAGAAAATCCTAGTTTCAAGAAAAGATATTCGTCTAAAGGAGCAAGATGAATTCTTCAACAAACTCAACCTAGGTGACGTAATGGAGGTAGAGGTAAAAAATATCCTAGACTTCGGAATATCTGTAAAAGTAGGAAAATCAAATGGATTTGTACATATTTCAGAATTATCATGGGGAAAAGTAGACAAGATATCTGATATATATAAAATCGGCGATAAACTTCAGGCAAAAATAATATCTCTAGACAAAGATAAGAAATCATTGAAACTATCTGTAAAACAATTGACTCCAGATCCTTGGGAAACGGCGGATGAAAAATATCCTGTTGGAACTGAAATAGAAGGGAAGGTAACTAAACTAGTTTCTTTCGGAGCTTTTGTTGAATTAGAAGAGGGGGTAGAGGGTCTAGTACACCTTTCAGACTTTACTTGGAATAAAAAGAAGATAAATGTTTCTGAATTTGTAAAAGTAGGAGACGTTGTGAAAGTCAAAGTCATAGAAATGGATAAACCTGCTAAAAGACTAAAGTTTGGAATTAAGCAACTTTCTGAAAATCCTTGGGACACAGCAGAAGCAAAATACGGAGAAGGAAGTGTTGTAAAAGGCAAGGTAGTCGAGATAAAACCTTTCGGTATATTTGCACAACTAGAAGATGGAATTGATGCTTTTATTCACCAATCGGATTTCTCATGGGAAAAGAACCATCCTAAGTATGAAATTGGCGATGAAGTAGAACTTAAGGTGCTATCTTTTGACGCTAGTGAGAAGAAGATAAAAGGTGGAATTAAGCAGCTTATAAAAAGTCCTTGGGATAGCTTACTTGAAACTTACAAGGTAGGAGACATAGTAGACAGAAAAATAACTAGTATAACTGATTTTGGAATATTTGTGGAAATGGAAAAAGGTGTGGACGGAATGATCCATGCTTCTCAAGCTTCTAAAGATTTCATAAAGAATTTGAGTGATAGATTTGAAGTTGGACAAGAAGTAAAGGCAGAAATTATCGAAATCGATGCCGCGAAGAAAAGAGTAAAATTATCTATAAAAAAAGCTGAGATAGCTGATGAAAAGAAAGAAACACAAGAACTTATCGAGAAGTATGGAACGGTAGGAGAGTAATTAAAAGACCTGTTTACAGGTCTTTTTTGTTGTAAAAAAATATATTGTATAACAATAAGAAGGAAAAACATAATGTTTGCAGAAATATTTTTGTATGCATAAGAATACAGATTTTTTATTTTGAAAAACTAAATTCTATAGTATTTCAGATTAAAACGATCGAGTTGTAGTTTTGGGAAGAATACCAAAAACACAATCTTAGAATTTTGAAATACGTTTTTCAAAATAAGCTTGACTTTGTTTTAGAAAAATGTTAGTATTAAATTGAAATATGTCGAATGAGAGGTGGGGAAAAACAACATGATAGAATTGAAAAATGTATCGAAGAGTTTTGACGGTAAAAATAAAGTTGTTGATAATCTTAATTTAAAAATCCAAAAGGGAGAATTTGTGGTCCTTATAGGAGAAAGTGGATGTGGTAAAACTACTACCATGAAGATGATCAATCTATTGGAAAAACCAACAACGGGTGAAATACTGATTAACGGAGAAAGTGTAAAAAGCAAGGATGTAAAAGAACTAAGAAGGAATATAGGGTATGTTATCCAAAAGGTTGGATTGTTTCCTCATATGACTATAGGGGAAAATATTGAACTTGTGCCTACTTTAAATAAATGGTCAAAAGAAGATAAAAAAGCCAGGTCAATGGAACTTTTAGAACTTATGGATCTTCCTGGAGAAGATTTTTATTATAGGTATCCAAGTGAACTAAGTGGAGGTCAGCAGCAAAGAATAGGAATAGCAAGGGCTTTGGCTGTAAATCCAGACATAATACTGATGGATGAGCCTTTCAGTGCTCTAGACCCAATAACCAGAGCAAAACTACAAGATGAGATGATGAAGCTTCAAGACGAACTTGGAAAAACAGTAGTCTTTGTAACGCATGATATGGACGAAGCTTTAAAGTTGGCAGATAAGATAGCTGTAATCAAAGATGGTAACGTTATTCAGTTTGACACTCCAGAGGAGATATTGAAACATCCTAAGGATGAGTTTGTGGAGTATTTCCTAGGAAAAGACAGAATGTGGAAAACGCCTGAAATGCTGCTTGCAAAAGATATAATGAAGAAAAAATTCGGAAAAATAGGACTTAACGGAAGTCCGGCGAGAGCAATCGAGATAATGAAAGAGAGAGAGATAAATACCCTTATAGTAGTCGATAAAGAGGGAGAAACCAATCAAAAGCCTGTAGGGGTAGTGACAAGAAATATGGTAATGAAAAATACCAAGCACAGCGTGAAAATGAAGGATATAATGGAATCAAGCTCAGATTTCATGGTGCATGAAAATACAAATATGGTGGAAGTGCTGAACATAATGTCAAAAATAAACTTTAGATCAATACCAATAGTAAATGATGATGATTTCTTAGTAGGGGCAATTACTCCAGTAAGTTTGCTCAATGTAATTACTGAAATATCTCCAACTATTGAAGGAGGGGAACTATAAGATATGAATAAATTAAGTTTTTTAGAGTTTTTAAAATATAGAAGTTCTGATATTTTTAAACTGACGGGGCAACACATAAGGATAACAGGGATTGCGGTTTTACTTGCGGTCCTTGTGGGTGTACCTCTAGGGATATATATAACAAAAAATAAAAAAGTTTCCAATGCTGTTTTGAATCTTGCCAATATATTTCAGACACTGCCGAGTCTGGCACTTTTTGGTCTGATAATACCAATAATGGGAATAGGATTTAAACCTGCTATATTCGTATTGTTCCTTTATGCTCTGCTTCCTATTATAAAAAATACTTATATAGGTATAAACAGTATAGAGCCTTCTATCATAGAGGCTGGGAGAGGAATGGGTATGACCAAAGCGCAGATACTGACAATGGTAGAGATACCACTAGCTCTTCCTATCATAATGGGTGGTATAAGAATATCTACGGTAATCAACATCGGTACTGCAACGATAGCAGCACTAATCGGTGCGGGAGGATTGGGAGACTTTATATTTAAGGGGATATCTATGAGTAACAACAACATGATCCTGGCAGGTGCAGTACCTACAGCCCTGTTGGCCATATCAGTTGATTTTCTTTTGGGTATAGTGGAAAATAAACTCACTCCTATCGGAGTAAAAAACGTTTAATAATATTATATAATTTAAAATGAGAGTAAATATATAACCTTTATTTTTAATGCTGATCGATTTTATTTTTTATAAAAATTAGGAGGTTTAAAATGATTAAGTTAATGAGAAATATTTTACTTGTAGCTGCAATAGTTGTATTTGCTGCCTGTGGGAAAAAAGAGGCCGAGGTTGAGACTATAGTGATCGGGCACAAGAACTATACTGAGGCTAGGGTGTTAGGTCAACTTTTCGCAGTTATGATCGAAAACAACACCGATTATAAGACTGATGTAAGAGAACTGGGGGGGACACAGATTGCCTATGAGGCCTTAAAAAGTGGAGATATAAGTCTTTATCCTGAATACACAGGGACAGTATACGGAGCACTTTTAGGTGAAAGCGGGATGAAGGATCCAGATAAGGTATATAATTATGTCAAGAAAAGACTGAAAGAGAATGACAATTTAGATTTTCTGAATCCATTGGGATACAACAATACTTACACTCTGGCAGTGAGACCTGAAACTGCTGAGAAATACAATCTGAAAACGTTTTCTGATATAGCGGCTAACTCTGGAGAGCTAGTAATCGGAGCTACAATGGAATTCCTTGAAAGAGAAGACGGTATGCTAGGGCTTAAGAAAATTTACCCTGGTATGGAGTATAAAGATGAAAAAGCTCTTGACGGAGGACTTCGTTATACAGCTATAAAAGACGGTAAAACTGATGTTGCCGATGCTTTCTCTACAGACGGAAAGCTGATCACATATAACCTTGTTATATTAGAGGATGACAAGAATTTCTTCCCTCCTTACTATGTTGCACCACTTTTAAATGGAGAGTTTGCAGCCAGCCATCCTGAGGTTGTAGAAGCTCTTGAAAAATTATCGGGACAGATCAGTGAAGATGAGATGCAGCAGCTAAACTACAGGGCTGATGAAGAAGGACTTCCTGCTAGAGTAGTTGCAGAAGAGTTTCTCAAAGGGAAAGGGCTTATTAAGTAGTTTGAAATTGAATACTAATTTTATTTTTAATAGAGCATCGGAAGCATAAATTGTTCCGATGCTCTGATTTTAAGGGACAGATGTTTTATTATCTACAACTTCATCCTAGTTGTAGATAATTGAGCAGCGGTAGAGAAAGTAGATAAGAAAGCTGTAATAATAAAATTTGGTATTACTTTAACTTAAATTGAGTTTGACAAAAAATTAATGATATGATAGATTGCCAGGGTATTATTGTATGTTTATTGTAGGAGGATATAGATATGTCAAAAGGTGGGGCTCGTTTGGGAGCAGGTAGAAAACCTAAAGAAGAGGTGTTGAAGGTAGCAAACTTTAGACTTTCTATGGAAGATCTAAAGGTTTTGGATAAAAAAGGTATAGGGAAAAATTCCAGCGATAAATTGAGATATATTCTTACTAAATTTAAAAGTGAGAAAATAAATATGGTAAAAAGAAGAAAGGCGTATAAGTTGGAAAAATTTTCTTCGATTGAAGATGCTGATGCCATGTTTCAAAAGCTGACTGGGAAGTGGAAAAATCTAAACAAAACAAAATTTCTTTTAGAGAGTAGTTTGAAGAATGATATGAGAATCAAATATGAGATAAGAAATAGAAAAATGATTGAAGGTTTTGAAAATTTTGATGAGTTGAAAAAGTTTGAATGGTTTTTGCAAAATATAGTTTTTCAATGGAATGAATCTGAAATTTTGAGAGTTGATATATTTTTGAAAAAAGATGAATACATTGTAATTCTACCTATCACCAGAGAGGGAAGTGAATTTGTAATAAAGTGCAAAAATCAGATTGTGGACGAGAGTGTAGGAGAGCTTGGATATATCTCCTTGTCAGAGGAGGATTTGCTCGCTTATTTTTATGAGAATCTACAGGAATTTATATTTAAGAAGGGTTGTACTTTTAACGCTGAAGAGAATCTGTTTAATAAAAAATACAGTAATGGGGATGTATATAAAACTCTAGAATATGAAAATGTGGTTGTGCTAGAACTTGAGCATGACAGCGGGACGGGAGAAACCACACTGAATTTTATAAAAGAGCTTGTAATATAACAGTTAGCAAAGGACAGGAATATTCCTGTCCTTTGTTTTGTAAAGGGGCTATATATTTCATTGGGAGTCTTGGAAAATTCAACAAGAAAAATCTTTACTAAAAAATAAGGGAATTGAAAAAAAGCTTAAATTATGATAGAATACTTTACTGACAAGTATGTAGTTATACACAGATAAACGGAGGAAAAGAAAAAATGTTACTAAAGGGAATTTTGATTGTGCTGATAGGATCCTTAATAGGATGGGTTACAAATTTCTTTGCTATTAAAATGCTGTTTAGACCTTACAGAGAGGTAAGTATTTTAGGGATTAAAATACAGGGTCTAATACCTAAGAGAAGAAAAGAGATTGCTGAAAGTATAGCTGAAACTATAGATGCGGAGCTAATCTCTATGAAAGATATAACAGCGACACTTGATTCTATAGAGATAGAGGATGAGATAGATAAAATAGTAGATGCAGTTGTGGATATAAAACTAAAAAAAGAAATAATAGCCAAGTTTCCAATGGCTGGAATGTTTTTGAATGGATCTCTCATGGACAAGATAAAAGCTATCGTGAAAGAGGCTATAGAAGAAAATAAAAATGAATTTGTGGGAATGGTAATAAATAAGCTAGAGGAAAATGTAGATATAAAAAAAATGGTAGTAGATAAAATGGAAGGGTTTTCTCTGGATTATCTAGAGGAGATGACTTTTAAAATCGCTAAGAATGAGCTCAGACATATAGAGGCTGTAGGTGCTGTACTAGGTGCCGTTATAGGTGCGCTGCAATTTGGAGTAAGTTATTTTTTATAGAAGGTGGTTATTGAATTATGGATAGAGTGTTATCTGCCGGAGAATTTGAAAATGAGGTCGACATTCAAAAGAGTTTGAGGCCTAAAAGATTTGATGAGTATATAGGGCAGGATAACCTCAAACAAAAGATGTCTATTTTTATAGAGGCTGCTAAAAGAAGGGGAGAAGCTGTAGATCATGTGCTTCTTTACGGACCTCCGGGTCTAGGTAAGACAACTCTTGCCGGCGTAATAGCAACAGAGATGGGAGTAAACCTCAAGATAACGTCTGGTCCCGTACTAGATAAAGCAGGAGATCTGGCTGCAATATTAACATCCTTAGAGGAAAATGATATTTTATTTATAGATGAAATCCACAGGCTGAACACATCTGTGGAGGAGATACTTTATCCTGCTATGGAGGACAGGGAGCTAGATATAATTATAGGAAAAGGACCTTCTGCACGTTCTATAAGGATAGAGCTACCTAATTTCACCCTTATAGGGGCTACAACAAGAGCAGGACTTTTGAGTTCACCTCTGAGAGACAGGTTCGGAGTTGTTCACAGGATGGACTATTATAAAAGTGAGGAACTTATAAAAATTATACTTAGAGGTGGAAGTATATTAGGTGTGGATATTGAGTTAGACGGAGCTGAGGAGATAGCCCTAAGAAGCAGAGGAACTCCTAGAATATCTAACAGGCTCCTAAAAAGAGTAAGGGATTATGCAGAAATAAGAGGAGACGGAGTGGTAACCAAGCCTCTTGCTAAGGAAGCTATGAGCCTACTTGGGATCGATTCCTACGGTCTAGATGAACTCGACAGAGAGATACTAAGTGCAGTAGTTGAAAACTACGGAGGGGGACCTGTAGGGATAGAAACTCTGTCTCTTGTTTTGGGAGAAGACAGAAAAACATTAGAAGAGGTCTACGAGCCTTATCTCGTAAAAATAGGCTTTATAAAAAGAACCCACAGGGGAAGAGTCGTAACTCAAAAGGCCTATGAACATTTGAATATGAAGGAGAAAAATCAAAAATGAAAATAAGCACTAGGATCAGATACGGATTAAGAGCTTTGGTATATATTGCAGAGCAAAATAGAGATTTTGATAGGCTTGTAAGGATCAAGGAGATATCTAAGGACCAGAATATCTCTGTACAGTATTTGGAGCAGATATTATTCAAACTCAAGAAGGAAAATATTATAGAGGGTAAAAGGG
This sequence comes from uncultured Ilyobacter sp., assembly GCF_963663625.1. Taxonomy (NCBI): domain Bacteria; kingdom Fusobacteriati; phylum Fusobacteriota; class Fusobacteriia; order Fusobacteriales; family Fusobacteriaceae; genus Ilyobacter; species uncultured Ilyobacter sp. The sequence goes on from NZ_OY760437.1 coordinate 182,736, forward strand.
GACCTAACGGAGGATACAAGCTCATAGGAGACCCTAAAAAAATCAATGTATTTAGACTATATGAGATATTAGACTCAGACGTAAAAATTGTAGACTGCAATGAAAATACAGATAGCAAAAGTTGTGTAGAGGAAAAGTGCAGAACATCATGTCTGTGGAGCAGACTAGATAATGCTCTAAGTGATATACTAAAAGAGACGACTCTTGAAGATCTTATTAACAACAAAGAAATGATGTAGGGGTCTGAGAAGATGATAAGTGTTTTTGTAGAAAAGGAAAATATATCTGAAAATATTGTAGAAATAACAGAAAAGGCCGATGTAAACCATCTTAAGAATGTTTTTAGGATGAAGGAAGGCGATAAACTCAGAGTTGTAGATGGAGAGTATGAATATTTTTGCACTGTGGTCACAGTAGAAAAAAAAGAGATCATAGCTGAAATAAATGAAAAAAACAGTGATGAGTATTCTTCTGCTAGAAAGATAGATGCAGCCTTAGGAATTTTAAAAAATGACAAGATGGATCTAGTAATACAAAAGCTCACTGAAATAGGTGTAAATAAAATAATACCTACAATAACTAAGAGAACCATAGTAAAGCTTAAAGACAAGAAGGATAAGTGGGATACCGTTTCTAAAGAAGCATTGAAACAGTGTCAAGGAGTGAAGTTAGTGGAGATAAGTGAACCTGTAAAACTTTCGGAGATAGATTATTCTCAGTACGACCTGGTGCTTCTACCTTATGAATGTGCTGAAAATACGAGAATAAAGGATGTCCTGGAAAAAACTGTGAAAACTCCAGAGAAAATTTTATACCTTATAGGTCCCGAGGGTGGATTCTCAGAGGATGAGGTGGCCTATCTTCAAGAAAATAATGCAGAGGTAATTACCCTTGGAAAAAGAATCCTTAGGGCGGAAACAGCGGCAATTGTAGTAGGAGGAATTTTGATCAATGATCTCGAATAAAAAAGCAGCGTTTTGTACTCTTGGATGCAAGGTTAATCAGTATGAAACTGAAAGTATAAAAAAACAGTTGTTAGACCTAGGTTACAATGAGGTTAATTTTGATGACAAGGCAGATGTCTACATAGTCAACTCCTGTACTGTGACAACCATAGCAGACAGAAAAACCAGAAATATGTTGAGAAGGGCAAAAAAAAACAATCCAAATTCTCTAGTGATAGCAACAGGATGTTATGCACAGACTAATGCAGAGGACTTAGAGGCAATAGAAGAGATAGACTACGTAATCGGAAACAGCGATAAAAGTGGGATAATAGATCTTATAAATAATATAGATTCTGAAAAAACTTCAGAGCGTGTGATACATAAGAATATTTTTGATGCCAAAGAATATGAAGAACTTGAATTTTCAACCCTCAGAGAGATGTCAAGGGCATACATAAAGATACAGGATGGATGCAACAACTTTTGTTCTTACTGCAAAATACCCTTTGCAAGAGGGAGAAGCAGATCTAGAAAACTAGAAAGTATACTTAAAGAGGCTGAGGTTCTCGCCAATGAGTGCTTTAAAGAAATTATAATAATAGGGATAAATTTGGGAGCCTACGGGGAAGATATTCCTGGAAACGGAGACTTTGAAACCCTTCTAGATAAAATATCTATGATAAAAGGGATAGAGAGAATCAGGATAGGTTCTATGTATCCAGATAAAATAAGTGACAGATTTATAGAGCTCATGAAAAACAATGAAAAGCTAATGCCGCATCTTCATATTTCACTTCAGTCATGTGATGATGAGATTCTGAAGGCTATGAATAGAAATTATGATAGTCATCTAATAAAAGAGAGGCTTCTAAAGTTGAAAAAAAATGTGAAAAACATAGAGTATACAGCAGATGTTATAGTAGGATTTCCAGGGGAGTATGAGATAAATTTTGAAAACACTGCTTCTGTAATAAAAGAGATCGGATTTTCAGATCTTCATATATTCCAGTATTCCGACAGGGAAAATACTGCTGCTAGTAAACTTTCTAACAAGATAGATTCAAGAACCAAAAAAACAAGAGCCGCAAAATTGGAGAAGCTGAAAGAAGAGATGCAAAGCTCACTTATGGTGAAATATATGGGTGAGACTATGGAGATATTAGTAGAAGAGTCTAAGAATGGGAATACATATGGATATAGCAAAAACTATATAAAAGTCGAAATAGTAGATTACATAGGCAAAGTAAATGAACTGGTTGAAGTCTTAATATCTGGTGTAGAAAATGGGAGGCTAAAAGGTGGCAAGAAGATCAAATAAAAATAAGGTTAAATTTTTATTCTTTATCTGTTCTGTAATTTTGATTTTAACAGTAACACTCCTCATAAATGTAGGGAAAAGAAACGATAAGGAATTTCAAGAGTGGGATAAATATATAATAATAGGTAAGGAAAACACCTTTGTGGTATATGGGGAGAAACTTTCTCTTAAAATCCCTTTTGAAATCAGTATAAGTAAAAGCGAGACATTAGGGGATATTGTAAAAACTAAAAATTATGAAGAGGTTGTAAGAAGACTAAATGAGATACTTCCTGAAAAGGTAGAAAACTTCAAAGTAGTAAAAAGAAAAGAGATAGATGTGAATACAAAACATATGAAAAACATTCCAGAGATATCAATGGGAGACAATAGATATGTACTGACATCAAGCCTTAACTCAATGTTTCTAGAGCTTTATTATGAAGTTACAGGAGGCGGAGAGATACAGAATGCTATTGTTGATATATTAAACGCCAATGGAAGAAGTGGTTATGCAAGACAAGCAGGGGAAAAGCTGAAAGATGCTTTTTCTGTGAAATATAATAGTGCCAACTATGAATCTCATGAGCAGTACAGCTATGTTATGAATAAAGACCTTCCTGAGGATAAACTCAAAGAGATGATACTAGAACTAGATGAAAAATACTTTAGAATAAAGGAAGAGGGAAGTCTTCCAACTCTTGCTAATGTGGTATTCGTACTTGGTAAAGAGCAAGAGGGACTTCTTGAGATAGATGTATTCGGAGATTCAAAAGGAACAGAAGAGGCTGTATCAAAACTAAAAAAAATAGGTTATAAAAATGTAGAAGCCAACAAGGATTCATCTAAGGCTGAAGAGAGTTTTATAGAATATAACGGCCAAGACTATTATACAGGTTATAAACTTTCTCAAAAGCTAGGGATAAAAAACATGGTTGAAAATAAAGAGCTGAAAAACAAAATAAATATTTTCATAAAATAATTCGGGAGGCAAAATGACCGGGAAGTTACAAACAGTAGTTGATGCAATAGAAAGTAAAAAAGGAAAGGACATCCTAGTACTTGATTTCCAGGGAAAAAGTTCACTGTGTGACTACGCTGTCATATGCACAGGAAGCTCTAACAGAAACATACAGGCAATAACTGATGAAGTGGATAAAAAAATCAGAGAGTTAGGGGAGATTCGACTAGGTATAGAAGGATACGATGAATCTAAATGGGTTCTTGTAGACCTAGATGACATAGTAGTCCATATAATGGATGAAGAGAGCAGAGATTTCTATAAACTTGAAATTCTCTGGAATGAAGCTAAGGAGATAATAAAGAGATAAAATGATTGATGTTTTTTCCCTAATACTTATCTTTTTAGAAAACAGCCTGGCTTTGGATTATCCCTATAATTTTATAGCTATTCCTTATATAACTTATTTGGTTTATAAAAGAAATGTAGATTCCATTTTTCTTATACTTTTAGCTGCTTTTATTATATCATTTCAAAGTGTAAGTTTTACAATTGCCGCTATGGCGGGAACTTTATTTTATCTTATTTTTCATACTATATCTAGAACAATCGCTTATGAAAAATATAACTTGCCACTTATTGTGGCAATCCAAATATTGATCTATGGAAGTATGGTGTATCTGAAGACTGGTTATTTTACATTTCAGATATTTTTCAAGCTGATAATATCATATGGAATATTTAATTATTTATACATGAAAAAAGACGATAAGTTTTTCGGGAGTATGTAATGAGGAAAAAAAAAAGTTTTGAAGTGAGACTTGGAAAAGATAATAACAGCAGATGCAATATATTTCAAATATTTGTTGTTGTGATATTTGCACTTCTCGGATTTAGACTCTTTTATCTTCAGATCATAAAGGGAGAAAAGTATAAAAATCTTTCTGAGAAAAACAGAGTTAAATTAAAAAGAATTGAAGCTCCGCGAGGCAAGATATTTGATTCTAAAGGTGAGCTTCTTGTTACTAATGAGGCAGGGTACAGACTTGTCTATCTAAAAGAAAGAAAATTTGATGATGAGATAGTAAAGGAAATATCTGATCTTACAGGTTATGAACAAGAATATATAGAAAAAAGAATAAAATATGGGGAAATTTTTCCATATACAAGGGAAAATATACTCTTAGAAGATCTAGATGAAAAAGAAGCTCATAGAATAATGGAAAGACTTTCTGACTACCCCTACTTGCAGGTACAGACATATTCTAAGAGAAGGTATGTATATGACACTCTGGCTTCTCACGTCCTGGGATACGTAAAAAAAATATCGGCAGCAGAATACGAAAAACTAAAGGAATTTGGTTATACTCAAAGAGATATCATAGGTAAAAACGGTGTGGAAAAGGAGTATGATCTGCAGCTTCAAGGCAAGGCTGGATATGAATATATAGAGGTGAACGCCTTAAACAGAATTGTAAAAAAACTTAAAACCAGGGAAGCTGAACAAGGAAAGGATATTTATCTGACGATAGATATGGAGCTCCAAAAACATATGGAGGAATATTTTAAAACCAACAATTTACAGGGGTCTGCAATAGCTATAAACCCAAAAAATGGAGAAATTCTGACTATGGTAAGTTACCCAACATATTCGCTGAATATGTTCAGTTCTAGAATTTCACCTGAAGAATGGAATAAACTTACAAAAGATAAAAGAAAACCCCTAAGTGACAGAGCAGTAACAGGTGAATATCCTCCGGGATCTATATTTAAAATAATAACTGCTATAGCCCTTCTTGAAAATGGTCTAAATCCAAATGAAACCATATACGATCCTGGATATTACCAATTGGGGAAGTGGAAGTGGAAATCTTGGAAGCCTGGAGGTCATGGAGTTGTAAACTTGAGAAAGGCCATGGTAGAATCTGTAAATACTTATTTTTATAAGCTCGGTGATGAGATGGGTTATGAGCCTATAGTTAAAACGGCGTCGGAGTTTGGAATAGGTAAGAAAACAGAGGTGGATGTTCCCGGAGAAAAACCTGGAAGACTTCCAAATGAATCTTGGAAGAGAAAGTATGTGAAAGAGGGATGGTATAGAGGGGATACAATAAATCTCTCTATAGGTCAGGGATACTTAACTATGACCCCGATTCAGGCAGCATTGGCATATTGCATCTTGGCAAACAAGGGATATGCCTATAAACCCCATGTGGCAAATTATTTTCAAAGTTTAGATAACAGGGAATATACTCTGAGAGATAAAAATATAGAAATTGACGTTCCACGAAAATATTTTGATACATTAAATGAAGATCTGATAGCAACAGTGGAACAAGACAACGGTACTGCAAAAGCCCTCAGAACTCAAGGTATAAAAGTCGCAGCAAAGACAGGATCAGCGCAGAATTCTCAGCATAAAAATACCCATGCATGGGTAGCAGGATATTTTCCAGCTGACAATCCTGAGGTTGTGTTTGTGGTATTTGCAGAAGGAGCAGGAGGAGGCGGAACTATAGCCGGTCCTGCTGCAAAATCCATGGTGGACAAGTATCTTGAATTAAAAGGAAAAGAGTAGTTTTTTTGAACATTTTAATTATAATAGAAAATGTGGGTGGGTTTTAAAACAGTGTAGGGGACCGTTTTAAAACTCTCCTATTATTTATGGAGGGAAAGTATGAGCATAAAAAATCAACAAAAGGAGGTCCATGCGAGAGGACCTGTCGTACGTAAAGAAAAAAAGATAGATATAAAAAAAGTCAGTGTAGAAGATGATCTTGCAGATAAAGTTGTGAATAATTCTGACGTGGTAAAAGCAAAAAAAGAGGAAAAAATGTACGTAATTCCTTTAGGTGGACTAGATGAAGTAGGTAAGAATATGACGCTGGTTCAGTACAGAGATGAAATAATCATATTAGATGCTGGACTAACATTTCCAGATGATGAACTTCTTGGAATAGATCTTGTAATTCCTGATTTTTCATATATAGAAAGTAATAAAAATAAGATAAAGGGGTTATTTATAACTCATGGCCATGAGGATCATATAGGTGGAATCCCGTATTTGTATAATAAAATAGATAAATCAGTTCCTATGTATGGTGGAAAACTTACTTTAGCCCTGGCAAAGTCAAAATTTGACAATCCAGGATTTTCAAAGGTTCTCCCAAAAATGAAAGAGGTAAAAGGAAGAAGCAAAATAAAGGTAGGTAAATATTTTACAGTTGAATTTATAAAGGTAACTCACTCAATAGCTGATGCCTATGCCCTTGCAGTAACAACACCTGCGGGAGTCATAGTTCACACTGGAGATTTTAAAATAGATCTTACACCAGTGGATGGTGTTGGTGTGGATTTTTCTAGGCTTGCACAGCTTGGGGATCAAGGAGTGGATCTTCTGCTATCTGATTCAACAAACTCTGAAGTAGAGGGGTTTACGCCATCTGAGAAAAGTGTAGGAGAAGCCTTCAGACAGGAGTTTGAAAAGGCTAAGGGAAGGATAATCGCAGCTTCCTTTGCTTCTCATATACACAGGCTTCAACAGATAATAGATGTCGCTCATCAGTTTGGAAGAAAAATAGCTATAGACGGAAGAAGTATGGTGAGAGTTTTTGAAATAGCATCTAATCTAGGGTATCTTAAAATACCTGATGGTCTGATGGTATCTCTCTATGATGTAGGGAAACTAAAAGAGGATAAGGTAGTAATACTTTGTACAGGTACCCAGGGAGAGCCACTAGCAGCTCTGTCTAGAATAGCTAAAAATATGCATAAGCATATAAAGCTCAGAAAGGGAGATACTGTAATAATATCTGCAACTCCAATACCTGGAAATGAAAGAGCAGTATATAATAATATAAATAATTTACTGAAACATGATGCAGAAGTAGTGTTCAGAAAAATAGCAGGAATACACGTATCGGGACATGCTAGTAAAGATGAGCAGAAGCTAATGTTAAACCTAATAAAACCAAGTCACTTTATGCCTGTACACGGCGAATATAAAATGCTTAAGGCGCATAAAGAAACAGCAATAGAGACTGGAGTCGGTGAGGATAAGATACTCATCGCTGTAAATGGAAGCAAAATAGAGGTCACTAAATCTTATGCTAAAATAGCAGGGAAGGTAAGTGCTGGCGCTATTCTTGTAGACGGACTTGGAGTGGGGGATATAGGGAATATAGTTCTCCGTGACAGACAGCAATTAGGACAAGATGGTGTGGTAATAGTTGTGCTTACTATATCTAAAGAAACAGGAATGATACTAGCAGGACCTGATATAGTTACTAGAGGTTTTGTATATTCTAGAGAATCTGAAAAGATGATAAATGAAGCGGCATTATGCATAAAAGAAAAACTGAAGTCATACGAAGAAAAGAAGATTACAGAATGGGCAGCTTTAAAAACTGTTACAAAAGATGTAGCATCTAAGTATTTTTATGATAAAATTCAGAGAAACCCGGTTATTTTACCGATAATAATGGAAGTATAGAGAGGAGAAAAATGAAACTTAACAGTAAACAAAGAGATTTTTTGAGAAAAGAGGCCCACGACCTAGATCCTATCGTGAGAATAGGTAAAGACGGTATGTCTGATAATCTTGTAGAGAGTTTTCTTCAGGCAATAGAGTCAAGGGAGCTAATCAAGGTAAAGATCCTACAGAATTCTGAAGTGGATAAAAAAGAGGTCGCATTTGAACTTGCAGAAAAGACAGGATCTGAACTTGTGGGAATAATAGGTAAGACACTCATATTTTATAAGGAAAATAAAGAGCATCCTGTTGTTTCGGAGGTAATGAAAAAAATCTAAATTATATCGGGAGAGAATTATGAAACCAGGGATAATTTTTGGGAATAGGATAATCGATGTTGTATTCATTGCATGGTTTATAGCCCAATTTTACAAGGTAATAAGTGCCATAATCTTTGATAAAAAATTAGATATTAAGAGGTTTTGGGGAACTGGCGGAATGCCAAGTTCCCATTCATCCACTGTGACCTCTTTAGCTACATCCATAGCTATAGTTGAAGGGGTTTCTAGCAGTTATTTTGCAATAGCAGTTATATTTTCGGGGATAGTCATGTATGATGCAGCAGGGATAAGAAGAGCTGCAGGTAAGCAGGCAGGTGTCCTGAATAAAATAGTGGAAAGACTCACTCAGAAAATAGAGGAAAGAATACATGACGAAAATCTCAAAGAATTGCTTGGCCACACTCCATTTGAAGTCTTGATAGGTGCTCTTCTAGGGATTATAGTAGGGCTTCTGATGAAAAAATATCTGCTCGCCTAAGGTAGGGAAGTTTCTATGAATATAAAAAATATGAACGTAAATGAGATAGAAAAACTGGCTCAAGATATAAGAGAGCAGCTTATAGATGTGGTAAGTAAAAACGGGGGACACTTGGCTCCAAATTTGGGAGTAGTGGAATTAACCCTTGCACTTCATAAAGTTTTTGACTCTCCTAATGATAAGATACTTTTTGATGTAGGACATCAGTCTTATGTTCATAAGATTGTAACAGGAAGAGATGAAAAATTTTATACTCTCAGAAAAAAAGGAGGGATAAGTCCTTTTTTAAGTCCTGAAGAGAGTGAGCATGATGCCTTTATATCAGGTCACGCAGGGTCGGGGCTATCTGCTGCTAGCGGAATAGCAGCTGCAAATCCAAATTCTAAGGTCATCGCCGTGATAGGAGATGCATCTATAGCAAACGGAACATCCTTAGAAGCCCTAAATGATATAGGCGGAAGATTTAAAAATATTATAATTCTTCTGAATGATAATGAGATGTCCATAGGAGAAAATGTAGGATCACTTTCAAGGTTTTTTTCGAAGCTCCTGGTGAGTAAAACCTATATGAACATAAAAGATGAAATGAGAACTCTCATAAGAAAAGTAAAAATTGGAAACAGAGTGGGAGGTGTTCTTAAAAGAGCAGAACACTCTGTAAAACAGTTTTTTGCTCCTATGAGCATATGTGAGGACCTTGGGTTTAAATTCTTAGGAGTAATTGATGGTCATAACTCAGAAGAACTTATCGAAACTTTTGAAAAGGCCAAAGTTATGGAAGGGCCTATATTAATACATGTAAAAACGCAAAAAGGCAAGGGATATTCATTTGCCGAGAAAAACCAGGAAAAGTTTCATGGGATATCTCCTTTTGATGTCCAAACTGGGGATGTGAGAGCGGGATCACCCTCCTATTCTAAGGTGTTTGGTGAAAAGATTTGCCAAATGGGAGAGGGAGATGAGGATATTTACGCAATATCGGCCGCTATGGTAAAAGGTACCGGACTCATGGATTTTTTTGAAAGATTCCCAGAAAGAAGTCACGATGTAGGAATAGCTGAAGGGCATGCCGTTACTTTTGCAGGCGGGCTTGCTATTTCTGGGAAAAAGCCATATGTTGCAATATACTCTACATTTCTTCAAAGAGCCTACAGCCAACTTATACACGATATTTCGCTGCAGAACCTACCTGTAAGATTTATAGTTGACAGAGCCGGAATAGTAGGAGAAGATGGAAAAACTCATCAAGGGGTTTATGATATAAGTTATTTTTTGAGCATAGAGGGATTTACGGTAATAGCCCCAACTACATGCAAAGAACTAGAAGAGACTCTAGAGATATCTAGAACCTATAAAGATGGTCCTATGGCCATAAGAATACCGAGGTCTACCTGCTATGATATAGAAGGAGACACAGTTCTTCAATTTGGTAAGTGGAAAGAGATGGAGAAAGGTGAAAAAAACCTTTATATAGCCACAGGAAGTATGCTAAAGGAGTTCATGGCAGTCAAAGATGAACTTTCTGAGAAAGGTATAGGGGGAACCATTGTGAGTGCTGCGTTCATAAACCCTATGGATGAAGATTATTTGGTTGATAATGTAAAAAATTATGATAATATTTTTGTTTTGGAAGAGGCCTATAACAAAAATTCCTTTGGAACTTCTATTTTAGAATTTTTAAATGACAGGGGATTATATAAGAAAGTTTATAAAATCTCACTTGAAAGTGCTAAAATACCTCATGGAAGAAGGGATGAGCTTCTCTTTGACAATGGTCTTAGAGGAACTAAATTAGTTGATAGGATAGAAGGGTGTATAAATGCAAATAAATAATAAAAAGGCACAATTGTATATAGATTCTCTCCTTCAACATCCTCTTGTACGTCAACTGGAGCTTGTAGAGGATCAAGGGGTAAAAGTCTCTACACACACCTATGATGTACTTAAAATATCTGAGGATGAGATGAAAAGAGAATTTATAGGCCTTGATGAATATTCAAAAACAATCGATGTTTTTGCAATCATCGTAGGGATAATAATACATGATATCAGTAAAGGTAGTATAAGGATCAATGGAGAGAAGTTATCCCATTCTCAAATGATGATAAAAAGGCCGGACTATATAACCAGAGAAACTGAAAAAATCATGGAGGATATAGAGGAGGAAACAAATCTGAAACTCCAGGATGAGATTAAAAAAAATGTGGTCCATATAGTAATATCCCACCACGGAAAATGGGGGAAAATAAAACCTAGCACCAAAGAGGCCAATATAGTTCACAAGGCAGACGTCTATTCTGCTAAATACCATAGAATAAATCCCATCGGTGCCGATGAGATATTGAAGTATATGTCCGAAGGATTACAAACAGATGAAATTTGTAAAAAACTAGACTGTACAAGTGGTATATTGAAAGACAGGCTTAAAAGAGCAAAGATAGAACTGGGTCTAAAGAGCACAAAACAGCTCATAAATTATTACAGTAAAAATAAAAGAATTCCCATTGGTGATGATTTTTTTACGAAGAGAATAAGAGAAACCTCAAGACTCATTAATTCAGTTGAAAAAATAGGATTTGGAAATCTTATTAAAAACTCCATCCTTATAAAATATTTGGATGACGATAAGATTTTTGAATAATTAAAACTAAGAGGTGTTTTATGAAGGAAAGACTTGATGTGTTTCTGGTGGAACAGGGATTTTTTGAAACAAGGGAAAAAGCAAAAAGGGCCATAATGGCTGGAATTGTAATTGTAGACGATAAAAAAATCGAAAAACCAGGGGCACAGATAAAAATAGATAATGAACCTGCAATAAGGATCAAAGGTCAGGTTATGAAATATGTCAGCAGAGGTGGCCTTAAGCTTGAAAAGGCTATCGAAGTTTTTGGACTGGATATGGAGGACAAAATTGTCTTGGATATAGGGGCTTCGACTGGTGGATTTACAGATTGTGCTCTTCAAAATGGTGCCCAATATGTTTATTCAGCAGATGTAGGCTCTAATCAGCTGGACTGGAAACTGAGAAATGATGAGAGAGTAAAATCTATTGAAAACACGCATATAAAAGATCTTACACTTGAACATTTAGATGGGAATAAGCCTGATTATCTAGTTATGGATGTATCATTTATATCAATAACAAAGGTTTTTGAACATCTTATAAAATTTATGAAAACGGACTCTGAACTGATGGCTCTAATTAAACCACAATTTGAGGTGGGGAGAGAAAACGTAGAAAAGGGCGGAATAGTCAAGGACTTTAAAAAACATAAGACGGCTGTAGAAAAAATAATCGAGGTGGCAAACTCCTACGGTCTGTATCTGAAGTCCCTGGATTATTCACCAATAACAGGCGGCAAAGGAAACGTGGAATATTTATCTCTGTTTTCTCTTGAGAAGGGAAATAACGAAATAGATATAGATGAGATTATAAACAGCGGCAAATCTCTAAAAACCGGGGGGTAAATTTTAATGAAGAAATATACCAGAATGAAAATAATTGTAGCTGTACTTTCTGTTGTGATATTTAGCTTGGTATATGCAAATACTAAAATAGAAAAAAAGCAGATAGATACAAAAAGAGGCTTCCTTTCAAACCTGAGTGAACTGAAAGAGGTATCTGACATTATGGATATAATAATGGCAAACCATGTAGGAGAAAAAGAGACTGATAAAAAGGATCTTATGCATGGTGCCATAAGAGGGATGCTAGAATCTTTAGATGATCCTTATTCTATGTATTTTGACAAAACAGAGATGGAAAGCTTTAAGGAAGATATACAGGGTAAATACGCTGGTGTGGGGATGGTTATTCAGAAAAAGGAGAATGAGCCGCTTCTTGTGGTATCGCCTATAGAGGATACGCCTGCATACAAAGCCGGTATAAAGCCCAAGGATCAAATAGTAGAGATAGATGGTGAATCTACTTATACTCTCACAAGCAATGAATGTGTAAAAAAACTAAAAGGTGATCCTGGAACAGAGGTAAAAGTAAAAATTTACAGAGAATCTTCTAAGGAGTCAAAAGAGATAACTTTGAAAAGGGCCATTGTAGAATTAAAGTATGTTAAAGAGAAGATGCTTGATAATAAGGTGGGTTATCTGAGAATAACACAATTCGGAGAGGACATATATCCTGATGTGAAAAAGTCTATGGACTCACTAATGAGGCAGGGAATGAAAGCCTTGATATTAGATCTAAGAAGTAATCCTGGAGGGGCTTTGGATCAATCGATAAAAATATCCTCTATGTTTATCAAAGAGGGGAAAATCGTAAGTGTGAAGGGCAAAACCGGTCAAGAGCAGATCTATATGAGAGAGGGGAAATATTATGGAGATTTCCCTATCGTGGTGCTCATAAATGAGGGAAGTGCATCAGCCTCTGAAATCGTTGCTGGTGCATTGAAAGACAGTAAGAGAGCTATTCTTCTAGGTGAAAAAAGTTTTGGTAAGGGAAGTGTCCAAAGTCTGTTACCACTTCCAGACGGTGATGGAATCAAACTTACAATCGCTAAATACTATACTCCTAGCGGAATATCTATCCACGGAACAGGTATAGAGCCTGACATAAAAGTGGTAGAAGACTCTGATTATCTGTTTTTTGACGGGTTCGTAACCAACATAGATGAGGAAAAAACAAAGGAAAATAAAAAAGAACTTATAAAAGAGCTGAAGGGTAAAGAGGAAGCAGAGAAATTGGAGAAAAAGAAAGACACGCAGCTAGAAAGTGCAATAGGTGTGTTAAAAGGTATACTTTTAAATAATAAAAAGTAAAAGCTGAAGAGTGGGCGCAAGTTCACTCTTTAATAATAAGTGAAAGGCGGTCTGAAATGCTGTACATAGTAGCGACACCCATAGGAAATCTCGAAGATATAACTTATAGAGCCGTTAGAATATTAAAAGAAGCTGACTATGTCTTTGCAGAGGACACAAGAGTGACGAAAAAACTTCTCAATCACTATGAGATAGACACTGTAGTCTATAGATATGATGAATTTACCAAAGGACATCAGATAGATAATATAATGAGTCTTTTGAAGAGTGGGAAAAGCATAGCTCTAGTAACAGATGCAGGAACTCCATGCATATCCGATCCTGGATTTGAGCTTGCTGATGCAGCACTTAACAATGAGATAAAAGTAGTCCCTATACCAGGGGCTAGTTCGATGACTGCAGCCGCATCTGTTGCTGGTCTGAATATGAAAAGAATAGCATTTGAAGGATTTCTTCCTAAAAAGAAGGGGAGACAGACTTTACTTAAAAAACTAGCCACTGAAGAGAGAGCTGTTATACTTTTCGAATCACCTCACAGGATAGAGAAAACTGTGGGAGAGATCCATGAATTTATGGGGGAAAGAGAGATAGTTATTGTGAGAGAGATAACTAAAATCTATGAAGAGATCATAAGAGGAACTACAACTGAAGTTGCCAAGAGACTCAAAGAAAAACCCATAAAGGGTGAAATTGTCCTTATAATAAAGGCAAAAGAAGATTAGGAGGTACACTTTAGTAATGTCAACTATAAAAATAAACTGGTATCCCGGGCATATGAAAAAAACAAAAGATATGATCCAGGAAAATATGAAAATAATAGATATAGTTTTGGAAATTGTAGATGCTAGAATACCACTTTCAAGCAAGAACCCAGATATTGTAAAATTTGCTAAAAATAAAAAGAGAATAATAGTCTTAAATAAATCAGACCTTGTAAACGGAGAGGATCTGAGAGTATGGAAAGATTATTTCATAAAAAATAATTTTGCAGAAGAAGTATTAGAACTAAGTGCCGAGACTGGTTTTAATGTAAAAAAACTATTTGCAATAATAGAAAAAGTATCAAAAGAGAAAAAAGATAAAATGACGAAAAAAGGTCTGAGAACCGTAAATACAAGACTTATGGTGGTAGGAATACCAAATGTGGGAAAATCAAGGCTAATAAACAGAATAGTGGGTAAAAAAAGTACGGGAGTAGGTAACAAGCCAGGCTTTACAAGGGGTAAACAATGGGTGAGGATAAAAGAGGGACTAGAACTGCTAGATACTCCTGGGATACTTTGGCCAAAATTTGAAAATGATGAGGTAGGTTTCAGCTTAGCCATAGCAGGAGCTATAAAAGATGAGGTAATCCCTGTGGAAGAAGTGGCATGCAAACTGATAGAAAAAATGCTTTCTTACGGAATGAAAAATACATTAAAAGATAAATATAAGCTTCTCGAAGAGGATTTTCAAGGAGTTCCCGAAGAGGTTCTTGAAAAAATAGGGTTCAGGATGAACATGCTGGTAAAAGGCGACAAGGTAAATGTTATACAGGCGGCTCTGACAATTTTGAGAGACTACAGAAGCTCAAAACTTGGTAAATTTGTCCTAGACAGGGAGATGCTTGAAAAAGATATAATAGAGAATTAACGGGGGACGTATGGAAAATCTAAAACTCAATATGGAGACTGTAGAAAATGTGTTAGTTGATTTTATCAAAGAAGAGGTGACAAAGGCAGGCTTTAAAAAGGTGGTGCTAGGACTCTCTGGAGGAATAGACTCTGCACTAGTTGCGGCACTTGCTGCAAAAGCACTAGGGCCTGAAAATGTACTAGGTGTGATGATGCCTTATAAAAGCTCTAGCAAAGAGAGTGTAGATCACGCTAAACTTCTGGTGGAGACAACAGGCATAAAAACAGAGCTCATGGAAATAACTGATATGGTGGATGCTTATTTTGAAAAAAATCCTGATATGGACAATATGAGAAAAGGAAACAAAATGGCCAGAGAAAGAATGACAATCCTGTATGACAGGTCTGCAAAGGAAAAAGCCCTGGTTTTGGGAACCTCTAACAAAACTGAGATTCTTCTGGGATACAGCACCCAGTTTGGAGATTCTGCATCTGCTATAAATCCAATAGGAGACCTCTATAAGACTCACGTGTGGGAGCTCTCTGAAAGATTAGGAGTCCCTAAAGAGATTATAGCTAAAAAGCCAAGTGCCGACCTTTGGGAGGGGCAGAGTGACGAAAGCGAACTTGGGTTTTCCTATAATATGGCAGACAGAATATTGCATAGATTTATAGATGAAAGATATACTAAAAACGAGCTTCTAGAAGAGGGGTTCGAAGAGTGGATAGTAGATACCATAATAAGAAAGATAAAGCTTTCCCAATATAAAAGAAAACTTCCTTTGATAGCAAAAATATCAAGAAGGACAATAGGAAGAGAGTTCCGTTATCCTAGGGACTGGGGCATATAGAGAGGAGTTTTATATGAAAAATTATTGTACGAGAGTAATAAATCTCGAAAATATAGATGAAGCTAAACGCGAGCTTCAAGGTATAGGGGTTTATGAGGGTGAACTCAGGGAGATGGCAGAAAAATCTATCTTCAGAAATCTTAAAATAAAAAATGTAGACCTAAGGAGTGCCAATGTAATAAAGCAGATCTCACTCTCTGTAGGTGCTGACGTATCAGTTGCAAAGGAACTGGGTGAACTGAATGTAGAAATGACAGACTTGGTAATATCTGCCAACCTCTCACAATACAATCGTCTATACCATAAACTTGTTGAAAGCAGAATGAATCTCAAGATGATGGCTGAGGAGATAAAAAATACCCTTATAAAATACGACAGTAAAATCAATCCTGTTGTGATAGCGGGACAGGAATTTGATTTTTCAAAGAAAAGCTATGTCATGGGGATACTTAATATAACTCCCGATTCTTTTTCTGATGGAGGAAAAAACAGCTCTGTAGAGAAGGCCGTAAAAAACGCAAAAAAGATGGTAAAACAGGGTGCCCATATAATAGATATAGGGGGAGAGTCTTCAAGACCTGGTGCAGAATATGTTTCTGCAGAGAAGGAGTTAGACAGAATTATTCCGGTTTTGGAAAGACTTGTAAAGGAAATAGATGTGCCGATCTCCATCGACACTTATAAGTCTACAGTTGCCAAAGAGTGTCTAAAGCGAGGCGCTCATATAATAAACGACATAAGCGGCCTAAGAGGTGACAGAGAGATGGCGAAGGTAATATCAGAAGCCGGGGCTTACTGTGTATTGATGCATATGCAGGGGACACCTGAGACTATGCAGAAGAATCCAGAATATGATGATCTCATAGATGATCTGATATATGAACTCAAGAAAAGTATAGATATAGGAGAAAATGCAGGAATCGAAAGTCATAAAATAATTTTAGATCCTGGAATTGGATTTGGAAAAACCTTTGAACATAACCTTGAGATTTTAAACAAGCTTGATGAATTTAGGAGCCTTGGAAAATCCATACTGATAGGAGCTTCTAGAAAAAAATTTATAGGAGAGATCCTAGAATCGTCAGTTGATGAGAGGCTAGAGGGAAGTCTTGCAGTGGCAGCATTGTCTGTTTCTAAGGGAGCCTCTATACTGAGAGTCCATGATGTAAAAGAAACAGCAAAAGTTCTTAAGGTGGCAGATGCCATAAAAAACATCAGGATAAAATAAATTTCTTATTAAGTTAAAAATCCGCCTTTTAAGGCGGATTTTTAATTTATGTTATTGAATTACACTTTCAACGTCTGTCTCTACCTGGTCAACAGGTTTTCCTACAAATCTTACCAGGAGATAAGTGACAAGAACGGCAACAGGTAAAATCATGCCGATAGGTAATCCAAGTCCAGCCGGAAGATATCCGAAGACAAGAGAGATGGCAGCAATAGCCAAGGCATAAACAAGTTGTGTTCTAACGTGCTCAAGGTGGTCACAACCAGCACCCATAGATGACATGATAGTCGTGTCTGATATAGGAGAGCAGTGATCTCCGAAGATAGCACCAGTAAGTACAGCGCCTATAGAGGCCACAGTGAAGCTATGAAGATCCTCTGTTGCTAGTCCTCCAGTCATACCTACAGCATTTGCAAGAGGGATACAAAGTGGCATTAAGATTCCCATAGTACCATAAGATGTACCTGTAGCAAATGCTATGAAAGATGCCATTACGAATACTATTCCAGGCAATGCCTGTCTAGGGATGGTATCTGATAAAAGAGAAACAAGGTATGTAGAAGTACCTAGATCCTTGATAACAGAACTAAGAGACCATGCCAAAAGTAATATAACACAAGTTATCATGAGAGGTTTCATTCCGTTTACCCATGTTTCCAAAGCCTCTCCTAAAGACAGTGTTTTTTTAGTAAGGGCCATGGCTACAGCTACTATTGATGCGAAAAGTGCAGCTTGGAAAAGAACCACAGATGCATCAGAAGCACCGAAAGTCTCTCTTATGGCATATAGAGAAAGTGGAGATGCATTGACAGCAGAAAGAACCTCTCCCTCAAGTGCCCCAAGTCCGTTGTAGTAAAAGCCAACAAAGGAGGATATAATAAGTACTCCTATAGGTATTATAGCGTTATATATTGAATAAGTGATTCCCTCCTTAGGGGCAGAGATATGGTCATCAGCATTTATTGTGCTTGATTTTGAGCTATCACTTACACCGTATATTCTTGCGTTTCTTTCTGCTTTTAGCATAGGTCCAAAGTCTCTTGACATAAAAGAAGAAATGAATACAAATGCAAGCATCAAGATGTTGTAGAATCTATATGGGATAGTCTCTACGAAAATGCTGTATGCGTTTACGTTTTCTATACCGATCATAGCATAGCCATCTTTTATTACAGAGATCTCATAACCAATCCAGGTAGAAATAAGTGCTAGTCCTGCTATAGGTGCAGCAGTAGCATCTATTATGAATGCAAGTCTCTCTCTTGAAATGTTCATTTTGTCAGTTATAGGTCTCATAATTGGTCCTACGATAAGAGCGTTTGCGTAGTCATCAAAGAATATAAATATTCCCATCAACCATGTGATTATCTGTGCAGATACAGGTGATTTAGCTTTCTTTGCAAGGGACTCTGCTACTGCTCTAGCACCTCCCATTTTTGAAATGAGTGCGATAAGACCACCGATTGTAAGAACCTGTAGTATAATACCGGCATTCCATGAATCAGCCATGGAATTTATAACTCTGTTGATAATATCTTGAAATCCGCCTAAAAATCCTCCGACAACTCCGTCGTTTTGAACTCCCAAAAGGAAAGCTCCAGAATATATTCCGATGAAAAGCGACAGAATAACGTTTCTTGTTGTGAAGGCCAGAATTATTGCTAAAATTGGTGGTAAAAGTGTAAAAATACCGTAATGGTCAGCATTTGAAGCTGCATCTCCAGCCATTGATATGGTAGGAACCATTGAAAATAAAAGTAATGAAATACTAGATTTTCTCATAAAATCCTCCTAAATAAGTGATTTAAAACTTAATAAAATTTTGAAATGAGTCCTGTTTTTTGATCAATTGCACATTTAAAGCTTGTGCCATCTGCTACAAATATAGATCATTTTATAAAAGTAAGCTTTGATAAAATAAAAAAAGGATGCCGAAATACATACGGCAACCTTGCAATCAACAAAATTCCGATAGCACTCCATTAGTTAAAAACATAATGACAGTGTTATCAATATTATTGATAACACCAGGATTGACAACGGGCCATGATCTTTCCTTCGGCAGCCTTCCCTTTCTCTTACTATCGTCATCCTGCCCGGATTCCAGTAGATACTTTTGAACACTGCGCCTCTATCTTGAAAATATTAAATTTTAATAAATTATAACAAAATGAAATGCAGCTGTCAATCAAAAAAGTGAAAAAACATACAGAATAGTATAAAAATCCTCTTTAAATAAAAGGGTTAAAATCGAAAGTGTATAAAAATAGGAAAATATAATATTTGTGGTTATTCAAAAGGAAAAACCTTTAAAAATCAGAAGTATAAGTAATAGGAGGGGTTAAAATGTATATGTGGCTTATATTGACAATAATATTTTTGATTTTAGAGGGATATACCACTGCCCTAATAAGCATCTGGTTTGCCCTAGCAGCTGGGATACTGACCCTTACTTCAGGTTATATTCCAGATATGATGAAGCAGTTTTATCTATTTGTGACCCTGTCGTTCATTTTTATCATGATTACGAGACCCTTGAGTAAAAAAATTCTCTCTAGAAGAAAAGATAAGATAGAGAGCAGAATAATTGGTCAAATTGTAGAGATAAAAAAAGTGATTTCTCCCGGAGAGTATGAGACCTACTTAGATGGCAAACACTGGAAGGCAAAATGCGACAAAGAACTTCATGTAGGAGATAAGGCAAAAGTTTTGAAGATACAGGGAATAAAATTAATTTTGGAGAAGGAGTGATAAAATGTTTCAGATGCTTATATTTTTCTTGTTTATATTGGTAATAGTTTTTCTTATAATATTCAACGTGAAAATAGTACCTCAGTCAAAAGCATATGTCATAGAGAGGTTAGGTGCATATCTTACAACTTGGGAGACAGGGCTCAATATTCTGATCCCATTTTTGGATAGGATATCAAAAAAAGTGTCCCTCAAAGAACAGGTGGTTGATTTTCCACCTCAACCGGTAATAACAAAGGACAATGTGACAATTCAAATCGATTCTGTGATCTATTATCAGATAACAGACCCAAAATTATATACCTACGGGGTGGAAAATCCAATAAATGCCATTGAAAATCTTACTGCGACGACTCTGAGAAATATTATAGGGGAGATGGAGCTAGATACCACACTAACTTCTAGGGACACAATAAATACAAAGATGAGGTCTATTTTAGATGAAGCAACAGATCCTTGGGGAATAAAGGTCAACAGAGTTGAGTTAAAGAATATTCTTCCACCTGCAGAGATACAGGACGCTATGGAAAAACAGATGAAGGCAGAAAGAGGGAGAAGGGAATCTATTTTGAGGGCTGAAGGTCAGAAAAAATCTGCGATTCTTGTGGCCGAGGGAGAAAAAGAGGCGGCAATACTGAGAGCCGAGGCCAAGAGAGAAGCTTATATAAGGGAGGCCGAAGGGGAAGCAGAGGCCATCTTAAAGACCCAGCGGGCCAAGGCAGAGGCTATAAAAATGCTGAATGCAGCCAACACAACAAAAGAAGTATTATCCCTAAAAGCTATGGAAACTTTTGAAAAAGTAGCCGATGGAAAATCCACCAAGATTATAATACCTTCGGAACTTCAAAGTATTGCCAATATAGCCACTGCTTTTACAGAGGTGACAAATACCAAAAGGGAAAGTGTAAAGGAAGATAAAGAAGATAAAGAAGATAAAGAAGAGATGAAAGATCAGTATACCCAAGAAGAAAAACAGTGATTTATAATTTAAAGAAGGCCTTCTAAGGTTAGAAGGCCTTCCTTATTTCTCTTGATAAAGATATTCAGTATCAGAGGTCTGATTCTATAATTTTTATTTTTCTTTTGTAAAGGAATTTCCATTTTGTCTCAGCAGTGATTATGGCTAAAAATATACAGATACCACCGACGATCATCTTAAATGTGATTATTTCTTTCAATATTATGACGGAAAAAATAGTTCCAAAAAGTGCTTCTGTGGATAGAATAATAGCTGCTTTTGTAGGGCTTGTATGCCTCTGTGCCGTGGTTTGTATAAAAAAAGCAAGCATGGTACTGAATATTCCTATATAAATTACAGAAAATATACCGGCTACAGGTACCACCTTAGGAAAACTCTCTGTGAAGAAAGCTCCTAGGAAGGAAAGAATAGCTGCAAACCACATCTGGGTAATGGTCAGAATTGTAGTGTCCCTCTTTTGGCTATAAAAACCTGTGGAACTGATATGGAATGCAAAGAGTAAGGCACAAAGAAGAGATAAGGAATCCCCTATACCGAGAGTCAGATCTCTCCCCAAAGAGATAAAAGCTATACCAAAGATACACGCAAAGGCCGCTATGACAGAGTAGATATCTGGTTTTTTTTTCGTCATAAACCAGTAAATGAATGGAACCAAAATTACGTTTGTGGCTGTGAGAAAAGCATTTTTTGAAGGTGTCGTAAACTGGAGACCCACTGTTTGGGATGCGAAGGCGGTAAAAAGAAAAAATCCTACTACTGCTCCTGATTTTATATCCTCTTTTTTAATATTTTTTAGTTTTTTTATAAATATGATGCTCATCAATAGTGCGGCCATTCCAAATCTGAGGGCCATAGTAGTCAAAGGAAGAAATCCACTGTCTAATGCCATCTGGGTGGCGGTAAATCCAGAACCCCATATAACGGCAACAAGTAGAAGAGAGCCGTCTGCAATGAGGCTGTTTTGATTTTTATTCATGAAATCCTCCTAAATTATTATTTTGCTTTTTGAATAAAAATGTGAACATTAAGTTCACAACTCATTGTAGTTTGTTGTTTTTTAGATGTCGATTTTTTTATGTAAAAAAAGGTTCCCCGTTGACAAAATATATGTTAAATGCTAATCTATTTATTAGGAATGGGATCAAGCTGGGATAACTGAGAGCCAGTATTCTGAAGCTACACTTTTTTTGAAAAACTCGCTTACTGTGATACAGCTTGATTTTACTGAAGCGGGTAAACAAAACCAGGTACTCAAGATTGGATTGCATATCTCCTAGGAGGTAAGTCTGGTTTTGGATACCTGTTTTTTTATATGTCACTCAATACTTTTATAACCTTCCCAACTGCTACAAGATTTTCTCCGGGTCCGATAAAGATAGGGGGGTAGTTTGGATTGTCACTTATGAGGGCCACATACTGGCTGCTCACCTTTATTCGTTTCACATAGGCTTCATCGTTTAGTAAAAAGGCTCCGATTTCACCGTCTCTTATTTCCACATCTTTTCTGCATATAATGATCGACCCGTCTTTTATATTTGGTTCCATGGAATCGCCCCATACATTGACAGCAAAGACATCCTGAGTATTTTTTATTCCAGGGATAGAGATATAATCTGTCACTTCCCCATCGTTTATAGCCCCTATACCTGCACTAATCCTCTCATACACAGGTATTGCTCCGGTGGGAGTAAGACTTTCCATAAGGTAGGTGTTTCCCCTAAGAGACTCCATGGATGTCAGTTCATTTTTGAGTTTTGAGAGTTCCTTCATTATAATACCAGGAGTTCTCTCTATGGCAGCTAGATATTTCATGGTTTGTGTTTCCTTCTCATTTAGCTGGAGTCCATCTGCTATTTTGTCTAACACCTCTTCACTTGGGGGATTTTTTACCTCTCCCCTTTCTATTGTATTAAAATAAGACTGAGTTATGCCGATGGATTTTGCAAACTTATTCTGACTGTATCCTAGTTCTTTTCTTCTATCTTTAAGGAATTTTTTAAAATCCATATCCTCATCTCCTTATACATACTTATAGTTAAGTATAATACTTTTAACTTTTATTTTCAAGTTTTTATCCTTTAAAACAGATATTAAAATAAAGCTATTGACAAACATAGATAACAGAGACTATACTAGTTATATATAAATATAGATAATATTTGAGGGTGGTGGGTGCTGTGAAAATCAGAATAAAAAATGAAAAATGGATGGTATCTTTTGACACGATGATTTTAGAGTGTGATATTGAAAAGAATGATGATCTCTTTATAGTTACATTTTCCCTTGAAAATAAAAGAATAAGATTAAAAACCCACTACCTAAATGAGACTTTCAGCACATTAGAGAAAATTTTTAACAGGAGGAGCTGCTATAACTACTGTTAGACTCATTGTGCTCATGGTGATGCTATATCTTTCAGAGATTGATTTTTCTAGAGTTTCACAGTTTGACAAAATAAAAATCTTAATATATAGTAAGTAGTAACCCTACTTGCTTTTTTTATTTTTTGAGTGGGGATTTAGAGGGGAATAATCATATGAAAATATCTATACTAGGAAGTGGAAGCTCTGGAAATGCTACCTTTCTCGAAGTCGATGGATTTAAAATTTTGGTGGATGCAGGCTTTAGTGGTAAAAAACTGAAAGAAAAGCTAGAACTTATAGGGGAAAAAATAGAAGAGATAGGAGCTATGCTAATCACTCACGAGCATCTAGATCATATACTAGGAGCTGGAATTATCTCTAGAAAATATAATATACCTATATATATTACCCGGGAAAGTTACGGGGTATGTGCAGAAAAACTAGGAAAGATATCGGGAGATAATCTTAGGTTTATAGAGGGGGACTTTACTCTTATAGACAGTGTGAAAGTGACTCCTTTTGATGTCATGCATGATGCAGAAAGAACAATAGGATTTAAGATAGAAAACAGCCGTGGAAAAAAACTTGCCATTTCAACAGATATCGGATATATAAATAATATAGTGAGAGAGCACTTTAAAGATGTAAATATAGTTGTAATAGAGTGCAACTATGACTACCAGATGCTCATGAGCTGCTCTTATCCTTGGGACCTTAAGGCTAGGGTCAAGGGAAGGAACGGACATCTTTCAAATATCGATGCCGCAAAGTTTATAGGTGACATAAACCATCCTGGGCTGGAAAAAGTGTATCTTGCCCATGTGAGCCGGGACAGCAATACTTATGAGATGGCTATGACCACTGTAAGAGAAGAGCTAAAGAGGCAGTGTATAGAGGTAGAGATTGAGATCGCTTATCAAGAAAAGAATACAAATATATTTAGGGTATAGTGGTGATGAAATTGGAGATTAGAGAGTTGTGGGAAGAGCTGAAGTTTGATTTGGGCGGGATGAAAATTCCGAGGTTAGACGGAATCAAAGATAAAAAACTCCTTTTAGGAGGAGGGAATGCAAAGGGTGAAGTTTTATTTATAGGGGACGATCCCGATCTTTTTGAAGATGAAAATATGAGAGTGCTCCCAGGAACAAGTGGTGAATTTTTTATAAAGCTTTGTGATCTGGCAGACCTGTCACCTGAAAAATATTACATAACCAATATTTCAAAGTGTATCTTAAAATGGAGAGAGCTTTCTGAAGATGAGCAGGAGGTTATGAAAGAGTATCTAGATATGCAGATAGCCCTTATAAAGCCTAAGATAATAGTCGCTTTAGGACCAGAAGTGGTAGCCGTACTTCTCAGGGAGGAGTCAAATATAGCAAATGTAAGGGGAAAGGTTTATAACTGGGAGGGAGGCATAAAGGTCATTCCCACTTATGACCCAGGGTATGTAAAACGTGTGAGAGGCGTAGACGGGAAAAAAGCCAGGCCTGCTGTGGAATTCTGGAATGACCTTAAAATGATAAAGAGTGAACTTTAACAAAACGGTCCTGCATCTGCAGGGCTCTTTTGTTGCATTAAAAATTAAAATTTTATTTTAAATGATGTGGAACTTAGAAAATTCCATCAGGTTGAAAAATAAAAAATGATATGATAAAATATTTAGTGAATTTTAAATAAAATCGGGAGGTATTATCGTGGCAGGACACAGTAAATGGTCTAATATAAAGCATAGGAAAGGGGCTCAAGACAAGAAAAGAGCAAAATTATTTACAAAACTTGGGAAAGAGCTGACAATATCTGCAAAAGAAGGGGGGGGGGATATAAACTTCAATCCTAGACTAAGACTGGCTTTAGAGAAAGCAAGAGCTGGAAATATGCCCAAAGATAATATAGAGAGAGCAATAAAAAAAGGTACAGGAGAACTAGAAGGTGTAGAATATGTAGAGATAAGATACGAGGGATATGGACCTTCAGGAACAGCCTTTATAGTTGATGTGGTTACTGATAACAAGAATAGATCGGCATCTTCAGTGAGAGCTGCTTTTTCAAAAAAAGGCGGAAATTTGGGAGCTGACGGAGCGGTAGCATGGATGTTTAATAAAAACGGTGTAATATCAATACCAGCCGAGGGGATAGATGAAGAGGAACTTATGATGGCGGCACTAGAAGCTGGAGCAGAGGATGTAAAGCTTGAAGGGGAAAACTATGAAGTATTGACCTCACCGACAGATTTTCAGACTGTATTGGATACCCTCGTAGAATCGGGTTACAAGTATGAGGAAGCAGAGGTAACTATGATTCCTGAAAACAGAGTCGAAATAACAGACGAAGATACAGCTAAGAAAGTTCTTGCTCTTTATGAGACCTTAGAGGATATTGATGACGTAGATGACGTTTATTCAAATTTTGACATTTCAGATGAGATAATGGAAAAAATAATGGGATAAATTTTAGAAAAGATCTTTAAAATAAAGGTCTTTTGATTTTTTTGATATTATGAAAATAATGATATTGTCTCAAAAGCTCCATACACAATAACTGTTGGCATCTTGTGAATGAAAAAAGAGACGGCTTTAAGCCGTCTCTTGCTGTTTTTTACTAGTATTTTTTCATCAATTCTTTGATTGTGCTGACAACATCTTCTGACTTTACATCCAATGTTTCCCCGGTTCTTCTTATTTTAATTTCTAAAATACCTTCTTCTGCCTGTTTTCCAGAAACAACCTTGAAAGGGAAACCTATAAGATCTGCATCTTTAAATTTAAAACCAGGTCTTTCATTTCTGTCATCTAATACTGTATCTATTCCTGCTTCCATGAGTTCGGCATAGACCTTTTCTCCTAGAGCAACTTGATCTGCATTTTTCATATTTGCAGGTACTACATCTACAACATATGGGGCTATTGATGATGGCCAGATTATTCCGTTTTCGTCATAGTTCTGTTCTATGGCAGCTGCAGTAGTCCTAGAAACCCCTATACCATAACATCCCATCATCATGACATTGCTTTTTCCATTTTCATTAAGGAAAGTCGCCTTCATAGATTCTGAATATTTTGTCCCAAGCTTGAATACGTGGCCTGTTTCGATACCTCTAGCACTGTCTAAAGCACCAGCACATCTAGGGCACCCCTCTCCTGTTTTCACAGTTCTGATATCTCCTACGATATCGGCCTCGTAATCTCTTCCGTAATTTACATTGATGTAGTGAGTATCCATCTTGTTTCCGCCTGCTGTATGATTAACTATCTTGGTGACAGTTTCATCGGCAACAATGATAATGTTTTCGGCATCTAAATTATATGATCCCATGTATCCTTTTTTTAGGTTCAGCTCCTCAAGTTCAGAGTCTGTGAGCATAACAAGTTCAGCTGCATTAAGTAAATTTTTCAGTTTTACTTCGTTGATTTCATAGTCTCCTCTCATAAGAGCCATATATATTTTTTTAGATCCTGTGTCTTTAAACATGATAGCCTTTACAGTCTGGGATGTTTCAATCCCGAGATGATCGGCGATATCCTCTATTTTTGAGATATTTGGAGTATCTAGAAGTTCTGCGTGCATCAATTCCTTTTCGTATTCAGGAATAAAGGCTACACTTTCTGCTTTTTCTAGATTTGCAGCGTATCCACATGAGTCGCAGTAGATGATCTCATCTTCACCAGATTCTGCAAGAACATGAAACTCCTGGGAACCAGATCCACCTATAGCCCCGGAATCAGCCTCTACAGACCTGAATTTTAGTCCGCACCTTTGAAATATTCTAGTATAAGCCGCCTTCATATTTTCAAATTCCTTGTCAAGACACTCTTCAGACCCGTGGAAAGAATAAGCATCCTTCATAAGGAACTCCCTGCTTCTCATGAGACCGAATCTAGGTCTTCTTTCATCTCTGAATTTTGTCTGTATCTGATACAGATTAATAGGAAGGGATTTGTATGAGGAGATATCGTTTCTAACAATATCAGTTATAACCTCTTCATGAGTTGGACCGAGGACGAATTCTCTGTCGTGTCTGTCTCTTATTCTCATCATTTCAGGACCCATAGTATCCCATCTTCCTGATTCCTGCCATATTTCAGCAGGTTGAAGTACCGGCATGAATATCTCCTGGGACCCGGCTCTTTCCATCTCTTCTCTTACAATTTTTTCAACTTTTCTAAGCGCCTTATATCCTAAAGGTAGGTAAGTATAAACACCACTGGCTAGTTTTTTTATCATTCCTGCTCTGAGCATTAATTTATGACTGATTACCTCTGCATCTTTAGGGGTCTCTTTTAGCGTCTTTACGTAAAGATTGCTAAATTTCATTCCCTTCCCTCCGTTTTCAAATTATGTATGTAAAACACTATATAAACCTTGAGTTTAACCTAGCCAGTATACTATATTTTTTACTTTTCTTCAACTATTTCGTTGAAGATGTCTGCCATAGAAGAGAAGCTTACCCCTCTTCTGAGAAGTTCTATATCCTTTTTAACTGTAGCAAATTTAAGGGCAGTTTCGTATGTGATTACCCCTTCGTTGTACAGGTCTATAAGGGACTGGTCAAAGGTCTGCATTCCGTTACTATCTTTTCCAGCAGCGATATACTTTGGTATTTCAGCAGTACCTTCACTGGTGAGAATGAGCTCTCTTATGGTAGGTGTGTTTATCATCACTTCGTTGGCAGCCCTTCTCTTGTCATCTACAGTAGGAACCAGTCTCTGGGATATTACCCCTCTGATATTTTCAGAAAGCTGATACCTTATCTGCTTGTGTCTTTCCTCAGGAAAGAAATCTATTATTCTAGATATTGTCTGATATGCATTGATTGTATGAAGAGTTGATATAACCAGATGGCCGGTTTCAGAGGCTTTTATGGCAGCTTCCATAGTTTCACGGTCTCTCAGCTCTCCCAAAAAGATTACATCTGGATCCTGCCTCAATACGTATTTAAGTGCAGATTCGAAAGATACCACGTCGGAACCGATCTCCTTTTGAGCCACGATACAGGACTGATCCTTGAAGAGATATTCTATGGGGTCTTCTATGGTTATTATATTTTTGGTATAGTGGCTGTTAATAAAGTTGATCATAGCGGCAACAGTGGTAGATTTACCACTTCCTGTGGCCCCTGTTACCAGAATAAGACCGTTTTTCACATCGACGATATTCTTAAGAGAAGTAGGGAGATTGAGTTCATCGATGTCAGGAGAATCATTGTTGATCATTCTCATTACCATCATATACGAACCTCTCTGATAGGAAAGATTCACCCTAAACCTCGCAAGACCTGGAACTGCATAGGCGAAGTCAGTTGTGAGCTCCTCTTTTAGTTCCTTTTCCCTTCTAGGGTTCATGAGGGGGGCTATAAGTTCTTCCATATATTCTTTTGTTATAGCCTCTCCTTCGAGATAAACCAGTTCACCGTTTACCCTGATTACAGGTCTGATTCCTACTTTTAGGTGAAGATCTGATCCTTTTAAATCGACAAGTTTTTGGGTATAAATTTGTATTTTCATAGCTACCTCCAATAATTAAAGATTCTCCGTAAATTTATTATCTATATCCACTCTGAGATAGGAGTTTTTTATCTCTCCGCTGTTTTTTCTCAGATATTCGTAGGCAATATCCCTGACCATTTTGATTGTCTTTATATCATGTATTATATCTATAAACTTAAGATCACTGAAACCACTCTGTCTTATACCAAATATTTCACCTGGTTTTCTAAGACGGAGGTCCTCTTCAGCTATTTTGAACCCGTCAGTTGTAGACTCCATGATCATGAGTCGTGATTTTGAGATATCATTGTCTGTCTCTGAGAAAAGAAAACAATAAGAGAGATGAGCTCCCCTACCGACCCTTCCTCGAAGCTGATGGAGAGCGGACAGACCGAATCTCTCGGTATTGTTTATGACCATTATAGAGGCATTGGGAACATTGATTCCAACCTCTATAACTGTGGTGGCAACCAGGATATCAAGTTTGTGATTTTTGAAAAGGTGCATCACCTCATCCTTTTCACTGTTTTTCATCCTTCCGTGAAGGAGTCCTGCACTGAAATTAGGAAACCTTCTGGTCACCTCTTTGTAGAGCTCCTGGACCGATTTATAGCTCAGTTTTTCACTCTCCTCTATAAGGGGAGCCACGAAATAAGCCTGTCTGCCTTCTTTGAGCTTTTTGTGGATGAAACGGTACGCCTTCTCTGCATCAGAGCTGTTGTTTATCCATTTGGTTTTTACAGGGGTCCTCCCCGGAGGCATCTCATCTATTATGGACACATCTAGATCTCCGTAGATACTAAGGGCAAGGGAACGGGGTATAGGGGTTGCACTCATTACGATGAGATTTGCAATGACCCCCTTGTCACGAAGTTTTTTTCTCTGGACTACTCCGAATCTATGCTGCTCATCTATGACAATGAGTCCTAGTTTGTGAAATTCCACGTTGTCCTCTATGAGGGAGTGGGTTCCCACAATGAGATCTATTGTTCCCATTTTAATATCTTCTAGCATGGATTCTTTTTTCCTGCCTTTGACACTTCCTGTGAGAAGCTCTACCCTTATTCCCATCTCAAGGAGGGTATCTGCGATAGAGAGATAGTGCTGGGTGGCTAGTATCTCTGTAGGTGCCATAAAGACCCCCTGATAGGAATTTTCTATCATATAGAGGAGCATTATCACAGCCACAATAGTTTTACCGCTTCCTACATCTCCCTGGAGAAGTCTGTTTATGATCTTTCCGTCATTTAGTTCTTTATATATCTCTGTAACAACTCTTTTTTGTGCCTTTGTGAGGTTGTACCCCAGATTTCCGAGAAACTTTTTCACCAGATTTTTATTGTCCTCTAAAACATACATCTCATTATTCATTAAATCCGTTTCAAATCTTTTTTCCAAAATTCCGGTTTCTAAAATCAGAAGCTCTTCTATAGCGAAACGCCTCTTGGCTTCCTCTATACTTCTGGGATTTTTAGGGAAGTGTATCTCGATCAGGGCAGTTTTTCTGTTTATTATGTTATATTTTTCCATAATTTCTTTTGGAATATTTTCACCGAATATATCAGCATGAGAATCAAGAGCTGTTTTTACTATTTTTCTTAAGGATCTTTGGTTAAAGTCCCTGTTAGAACTGTATATGGGAAGAATTTCTTTGCTGAAACCCCTATTTTCATCATATTTTCTGTATTCAGGGTTTGTCATCTGAAAGTTGTAGCCCCTCTTAATGTTTCCGATAAATATATACTCATCTCCCATTTTGAGAGATTTTTTGAGATAGGGCATCTGAAACCATATGATTTCTAGAAAACCGGTTCCGTCAGAAACTTTGGCCTTAATCATGGTTTTTCTGGTTCTTGTTCTGAGGGTTTCTATGCCAAAGAGCTTACCTTTTATAACGGCATACTCATCCTCTTTCAGTTCATTTATATTTTTCAGGTTGGTTCTGTCTTCATAGTTTCGGGGGAAATAGTAAAAAAGGTCATGTAGGGTAACTATTCCAAGACTTTTTAATTTTTCTAAATTTTTATCTGTAATACCCTTGAGTTCAAAGTTACCCAAAGGTTCAAAGACTCTGTCGTATCTTTCCATAGCCACCGCCAATCAAAGGTTTGTATATTAAATAGATATTATCCTAAAGACTCGCCTTTGTCAAAACTTCAATGAAATATGTTAATATTTGCAATTAAGTTTTATTATTTTTAATTTTTCAAACTGTTCTATTTTTTCTTAAAATAAGCAAGAGTAACTCTCAGTAAATTTAACTATTAATGAAACGATTGAAAAGATCAGTTGATTTTTTAGTTTTTTATATCCTGACATTTAACTTTACCAACCTTTTTTTAATTATCCTGTGACGATATTTTAAAAGTTTTGAATAGACTATGTTTTAAAGATAATAAGTATTTTGAAGTAAAGGATATTCTTAAGCACATGTTTTCAAAAAAAGACAAAAAAAAGGAGCATCAGCTCCCTAATTAAATAATGGTTTTATCTCTTCTAACCAATCATATATTCTGTCAGGTGTCAGGTCGTCCTGGTTCTCTTCGTCTAAAACCAGACCCATAAATTTTCCATCTAACAGTGCTTCGCATTCTTTGAAGAAGTATCCGTCTGTTGAGGTAAGCCCGATTATTTTACCACCATTTTCGGTAACTGTATCATAGAGGACCTTTATTGCACCTACGAAGGTTTCTCCAAATGTAGTCTGGTTTCCCACACCTACCAGTGCCACTGTCTTCCCTGTAAAATCTACTGTTTTGAACTCATCAAAGATCTTAACCCAGTCCTCTTGAAGTTCTCCAACTCCGTAGGAAGGAACTGCCAAGATAAGGTTTTCATAGTCAGAAAGGTCTGCGATTCCATCAGCTACATTATGTACATCTGCAAGTTCCCCTAGATTAAACTCTATCTCATCTACCACACCGACTGTTTTTCCAGAAGTGGACCCGTAATATAAACCTATTTTCTTCATAAAAATTCTCCTTTTATACATGGATTAAATTCCGCATAGATCCTTTGTAACTTCAGAGGCTATTATTAGTCCAGCCACAGAAGGTACGAAAGAGACACTGCCTACATTGACTTTTTTCTCTCTGTTGTTTTCACTGTTAAGAGGCTTTTTGGGGGTCTCTTTGGAAAAAATAACCTTTACTTTGTTTATACGTCTTTTTTTCAGTTCTTTTCTCATGACCTTGGCAAGGGGGCACACAGAGGTCTTTGAGATATCGGCTACCTCTAGCATCGTTGGATTCAGCTTGTTTCCGGTCCCCATAGATGAGACTACAGGTATGTTTTTTTTCTTGCATATCTCTATGAGATCGAGTTTGCATGACACGAGATCAATGGCATCGACGGCATAATCATAGTCTCTATTTTGAAAAAATAAAGCTTCCGTTTCCTTGGAGAATTTTTCTATGAATGAATTTATTTTAACTTCAGGATTTATGGAAAGAGCTCTTTCTCTTATGAGGTCGGCTTTTTTTCTACCGATGCTCTCATGAGTTGCAATAATTTGACGGTTCAGATTTGTGATGTCTACAGAATCAAAATCTACCACTGAGATCTCGCCTATACCAGCTCTCACGAGGGCCTCCACTGTAAATCCTCCCACTCCTCCTAAACCAAAAATGATGACGTGAGAATTTTTTAGTTTTTCTATTTTTTCTTTTCCTATCAAAAGTTCTAATCTTTGAAACTGCATACAACCACCTACATTGAATAATTATTTATTTTTTTAATAAAGATTATACAGGAACTTAAAAATAAATTCAATATTTAACTTGATATTTCAAAGTTTTTTAGAGGAAAATAAACTAAATATAATATAAACTTAAGAGGAAATAGGAATCATAGAATTGATTGACAAAAGTTTCAGTGGATGATACATTATGAGAATATAATGTTTTCAAAGTAGTAATTTGATGATAGGGGGAATAACAATGAGTAAAGTTATCCAGTTAGACGAAGCTACATTTAAAACAGAAGTACTAGAAGGAAAAGGAGTCGTATTAGTTGACTTCTGGGCATCTTGGTGTGGACCTTGTAAAATGCTGGGACCTATTTTAGATGAACTTTCGGAGGAAGTTACAGCCAATATATGTAAGGTGAATGTTGATGAATATTCAGGTCTTGCAGCTGAGTATGGAATCAGAAGCATACCTACGATGATAGTGTTTAAAGATGGAGAAAAAGTAGATCAATTAGTAGGTCTTATGCAAAAACCTGCTCTTAAGGAAAAATTAGAGTCATATTAAAAAAACTCCCCTAGGGGAGTTTTTTTAATATGCAATTCCCTGCTCATACATTGCATTTGCGACTTTCACAAATCCGGCGATGTTTGCACCAGCTACCAGGTTATTTTCGAATCCATATTTTTTGGCCGTCTCATGTGCATTCTTAAAAATTTCTTTCATTATCTCTTTTAATTTTGAATCTACTTCTTCAAAAGTCCACGAATATCTCATGCTGTTCTGACTCATCTCAAGGCCCGAAGTGGCTACTCCGCCAGCATTGGATGCTTTTCCAGGAGCAAAAACAAGATTTTTCTTTAAAAAAAGATGGACTGCCTCGGGGTTACAAGGCATATTTGCCCCCTCTCCCACTGCAAAACAACCATTTTCAATCAGGATCTTAGCAGAGTTTTCATCTAACTCGTTCTGAGTGGCACAAGGAAGGGCGATGTCGCACTTAATGCTCCATATCCCAGAGCTGCCTTCTTTGTATATTGCCTTTGGACGATATTTTAGATATTCCTGAATTCTTTTTCTTTCCACCTCTTTTAATCTTTTTATGGTGTCTAAATCGATCCCCTCAGAGTCGTAAATATACCCCTTAGAATCACTCATGGCCACAACTCTGCCACCTAGCTGTATTGCTTTTTCTGCAGCATAGATAGCCACATTTCCAGATCCAGAGACAACGACGGTAGAACCTTTAAAAGACTTATTCTTCAGGGTGTTCATGGCCTCTTCCATGAAGTAGCACAATCCGTAACCTGTAGCCTGGGTCCTCACAAGACTTCCCCCGTAGTGGAGTCCCTTTCCAGTGAGCACTCCCGTAAATTCATTTTTGATTTTTTTGTACATTCCGAACATGTAGCCGATCTCTCTTTTTCCAACCCCTATATCTCCTGCAGGGACATCTGTATCTGCACCTATATGCCTAGCTAACTCTAGCATGAAACTCTGACAAAATCTCATGACCTCTCTGTCTGATTTTCCTTTGGGATCAAAATCAGATCCGCCTTTTCCTCCACCCATTGGAAGTCCTGTTAAGGCATTTTTGAAAATCTGCTCAAATCCCAAAAATTTTATAATTCCAGGATATACAGAGGGGTGAAATCTGAGTCCCCCTTTGTAAGGACCGATGGCGCTGTTGAACTGGACCCTCATACCTCTATTTACATGTACTTTTCCGTTGTCATCTATCCACGGAACCCTAAAGATGATCTGTCTTTCAGGCTCTACGATTCTATGAAATATTCCGGCCTCAACCCACTCAGGATGCATTTTTGCAACAGGTTCTAATGATTCGAAAACTTCCTCTACAGCCTGGTGAAATTCCGGTTCATGTGGATCTCTTTTTTTTACTTCTGAAATAACTTCTGATAAAATACTCATATTTCTGACCCCCTTGATATTTTGATAAACCTATAGATAATCGGACCTAATGTTCCCTCAGTTTTTTACCAACCAAATTATATATTAGAGATTATAGCGTTTATCTTTTTTTATTGTAGAAAAATTTTATTGATTCATTTGACAAAGAAGCATATAATAGTATAATTTATATCTAATTTGTTAAATTATACAGGGGGGGATTTTAATGAATAAGGAGATTAACTGGAAAGAATTGGGGTTCAGCTATATAAAGGCGGACTATAATTTTATCTCATATTACAGAGATGGGAAGTGGGATCAAGGAACTCTAGGGACAGATGACAAGATAACGATAAGTCAGTCTTCTACTTGTCTTCACTATGGTCAGCAATGTTTCGAGGGTTTGAAGGCATACAGGCATAAAAATGGGGAAATATGCATGTTTAGACCTGATGAAAACTCAAAAAGGCTGAATAAAAGCTGTGAAAGAATACTGATGCCAACTATACCAGAGGAGTTTTTTATAGAATCCTGCAAGAGAGTGGTAAAGGCAAATGAAAGACTAGTTCCTCCATATGGAAGCGGTGCAACTCTTTATATAAGACCTTACGTTATAGGTGTCGGTGATAATATAGGGGTTTCAGCTGCTAGGGAGTATATATTTGGTATTTTTGTAATTCCTGTGGGACCCTACTTTAAAGGTGGGATGAGTCCAGTTAATTTTATAACTTCACAGTACGACAGGGCGGCTCCTATGGGAACAGGTTCTGTAAAAGTTGGAGGAAACTACGCGGGAAGTTTGATGCCTCACGAAGAAGCGGTAAAACAGGGATATACTGACTGTATATACTTAGATCCGGCTACCCATACAAAAATTGAAGAAGTTGGGGCAGCTAATTTCTTTGGGATAACAAGAGACAATGTTTTTGTCACACCTAAGTCACCGTCAATTTTACAGAGTATAACCAGAAAATCACTAATACACATTGCAGAAAACTATCTAGGAATGAAGGTAGAGGAAAGAGACGTACCTATAGACAGTATAAATGAGTTTATAGAGGCTGGTGCTTGTGGAACTGCAGCGGTAATATCGCCAATAGGAGCAATAAGCCATAATGGGAAAAAGCATGTTTTCTACAGTGAAACTGAAGTTGGAGAGGTTACAAAAAAATTATACGCAACCCTTACAGGTATACAAAACGGAGATATAGATGCTCCAAAAGGTTGGATAGAAAAGGTAAATTTATAAATTTTACTTTAAAGCTTTTTAAACATAGAAAAATTTTATATTAGAATTTGATATGAGTTTCTCAGGGGGATTTAAATCTGTATCCCCTTGGGAGCTTTTTTTATTTTTGGTTGGGGTTAAATTATTGAATTTACACAGTGTTACTTTTCTCTTGAAAGAAAAGTAACCAAAAGTTCAAGGCTGTGAAAAATCAGCTAAATAACCTTGAAAATCCAAGAAAAACTCGAAACTCGCTACGCTCAGACATCGATTTTTTTTAAGGATTTTACTGTGGTCATTCTTAACGCTGATTTTATCAATGTCACTTACAGATCAAAAGATTCAAATTATTTTTAAAATCTTTTAAATCCTTTAAAGTCCTTAAAGTGCCTATTCGCAGGACGAGCGTTAAGAAATATAATCAATTTTACGTTAAGAAAATACAATGTTTGAGCAAAGCGAGTTTTGTATTTTTAGTAAAATTTATTATATTTTAGCTTGGACAAGACAAGGCTTGATTTTTGGTTATGCCCTGACCAAAGGGAGGAAATGCCCTTGGGGTGCTTTTCATCAAGGAAAAGTGACGGAAGTTCAGATAAATTCAGTAATTTATTCAGATACCAAAAAATATATAAAAATTTCCAAGAATAATAATAAAAAAGTCAGACTGAATTTTTAACAAGTTGTTAAAAATAGCAGTCCAACTTTTGAAAAAGTCTGCTTTAAATTTTTTCCTCCAATGCCTTTCTGTTTTCAAGAGCCTTAAGATATCTGTCGTAGCATATTTTCATAGCAACAATGAGAGCCTTTCTTGCAGAGCCATGGTACTCGCTTTTAAACCTGTATTCTAGGAGTGCAAGGTCTGTGATTTTCTGCCCCACAAGAATGTCATTTATATATCTCCTTGCTAGGGAGATTACAAGGTTGGTATCTGCCTCTAATATTTTTCCGGTGTCGGCCTCTATCAATAAGCTCAGCCCAATTACTGAATAGACGTCAGAACCTGCAATTCCTCCTGGGATTTTTGAATATCCTGTAACTAAAACTTTATTCTCCATGAAGTTCACCTCAATATTTTTATAAAATAATTTTAATATACACCATCCGCCCAGTTTTACAATTAGATACAAAAAATCAAACCAGAAAACATATATAAAGTATATACTATCACATAAAACGATTAAAATCAAACACATGTTATTTTTAATACAAGAAGTGTATAATGAGAATCAAAAGAAATTATTTAGTACATGAAATATCTTTTGAAAACAAAAAAGACAGAATTTTAAAATTCTGCCTCTAGGAAAAATGTATAAAAATTCGAGCCACCGTTTACATTGTTTATGGTTCCAAATATTCCAGAACGGTGAGAAATTCCCACACCTGCATAGTAATTCTCTAGAGCGTCCCATCTAGTAATATCCCTCAAGTTGAAGGCTACTGTGAAATCTAGGTAGTTTAGAATATATGAATCACTTTTTCTATCTTTTCTGTTGGTGTTTTGTATCTCGAGATCCAGTTTTTCATAAACGTATGAAAGCCCCTCTCCGAGTCCGACCTTGGTCCTTACCCATTTTTTCCAAGGGAAATTTTTCCAGTATACCTTGATTCCGCCGTTTATCTGAAAAGTGTCCTGCCCTGAAAGTGCGTCTGGATAGGTGTAGTCTCCATTGGGATTATTAATATCTTGGCTGTGATAAAAAAGACTGGAGAAGAGGGTAAGATCGAGTGAGTTGTTTACCAGATCCTTGGCGATATATTTTTCCAACTGAATACCGTCTAGACTGCTGTCCTGCTGGTCGTGTATGTTTTCATTGAGCAATATGAGACTTCCGATTGTAGAGTACGACCCCTCTCCATGGACCAAACGGATAATATATTTGGTGTCCTTCTGGACCTGTTCTTCTGAAAAAGCAGTCGCAGATAATAGAATAAAGATTAAAAACAGAAATTTTTTCAAAACAGATACCTCCTAAATAGGTTAAAGAAATAGATTAAAAAATATATTTATAAAAGTTAAAATTGATGATTTTTGTACTTTATTGCAGATGATGGGGATTAAAATTGAGTTTATGAAAAAAAACTCAAATCCTCAATATGTTCAATTTATTTAACATAAAATATGTGTTATAATTATAATGCTTAATTTGGACGGGGGAAGAGATGATGATGAAAAAAAGGATAGCTTTGGCAGCATTTATAATAGCATGTATACATACTTTTGGCCAGGAAAATTTGTATGGAGAATCGGTTTACCAGGGGATAAGTTCTGATAAAATTTTAGGTGCCACAGACGAGGTGGAGATAGACCTTGGAAGTGAGACGGTGAAGTCAGAAGATGGAGTAAACCTTCAGTACGGGAATCTAAAAATGAAAGTTTACGAACTCCAGAGAGATAAGGAAAAAAACACTGTTACAGCCAACGGTGATGTGATAATAGAATTTCAAGAGGGAGGAGCCCAGGGGAAGATCGAGACGAGAGATGCAGTGGTCTCTCTTGACGGGGATTATGCAAGGTTCTACGACAGTAAGGGTTACCTGAAGGTAGGGGTTTTGACAGGTGCAGAGGCACCCAGTGACAGGATATATTTTGGCGGAGAGACGACGGAATATAGGGGCGGCAACCTGATACTGAGCAATGCCTGGTTTACAACTGACCCGAAAATTACCCAGAGTGAAGATATCAATGATGCAGGGTATCATCTAGGGACCAAAGAGATAGTGATAGAGCCGGATAAACAGGTGGTCTTTAGGGATACAGATCTCTATATAGGGGGGAAAGATGTACTTCCTTTCACCGTGCCTTGGTATGCTGTAAACATAAGATCAGGATCAGAAGTACCGCTTTTTCCTATGTGGGGATCAGATGACGATTACGGATGGTACACCAGCTGGGGATTCCTTTATGGTGACAGGGACAGCAAGTATAGGGGTGGATTTGCTCCAAAGTTTGCAGATACAATGGGAGTCCTGATTGGCAGATGGGAGAATGAATATAAAACTGATAATTACGGAACAGCAAAGCTTGATGTAACCGATGCTCTTGTCTACAAAAAAGAGAGTAGTGAAGAGGACAGGTGGGATGTAGAGTATTCTCATAATTACAATGGTGACAAGGGATATCTGAATTTTAGCTACAGAAATGTAACTGAAAATATGGTAAGTGAGTTAGAAAGTATAAGAGACGACAATGAAAATGATGGATATTATGACTCTTCTAGTTCAAACTATACAGAGGAAAGACCAGACGGCGGAGATTACATGAGTTTTGTTTCTTTGGACACAAAGCTCGAAAAACTCGGAGAGAAGAAAGATACCGGTATATACGGAAGGGTAAAACTGGTGGAAGAGAAAGAATCCTACAAAGAGATTGTTAACGACAGGCTAGATGATCTAGATTACGATGAAGAGATGGATAGTGATCTTTTCTCTGAAGTTGGAATTACTAAAGACAATAATAATTATAAGATGAGTGCATATTATGAATATTTAGATGACTTAGATGCAGGCTCTACAAAAGGTGACCTTCAATCTAAGGCGGAAAACTTTGGATTTGAAATGACAGATAAAAACAATAAACTCACTCTGAAATATGACGAGAAAACCGGAGATGAATACAGGGAACTAAGATCTTGGGAGAGAGACCCAAATCTAGATGACATCATAAACTTATCTGGAGTTTATGAAGATGATGTAGAGTATGTACCCTGGACTGTGTCCAAATATACTAAAAATGACAGTCAGAACCTTTATATTGGATTGGGAGAGTACGACCTTCTTGATACAGGGCTGGATTATAAGATTAACTACAGCCTGAATACTGTGGAAAAAGAGCTTGATCTTATAGAAGATCCATACCGGTCATCTACCATATCTACTCAAGTTGCTGGAAACAGTAGTCGAGACACACAGTACAACAGGTTTGAAGATGTGATATATGAGGATAAAAAAGAGGACAGAGTCAGTACTGATCTCTCTGGTGAAAACCTAGGACTTACCTTTGCCGCTGGAAGAACCGAAGAAGAGTTTTTGGACAGAGAGGGAATCTATGACTATGGTTCCTATACAGAGGGAGATGCCTACAATAAGTATGTAAATGAATCTGATTATTATGAGGTGGGCGTGGAAAAAAGAAGTTTTGGACTGGGATACCTAGGAGATTTTGGTGTAAAATATAACATGAGACATGACCAATATAATGCAGGTTATAATCCTAACACTCAAAGCTATACCAGTGGCGGGGATGAAACCCTTAGGCATCAGCTTACACTGAATTTGAAAACTGACATTTATGATAATGCTGGTAAACCTCATAGAAAAGCCGATGTAGATTTAGGCAATGAGTTTACATACTTCTATCAGGACTATGATTACAGAGATGGAGACAGCGGACTAGGGGATGCTGAAGACGCTGCTCATATAAGGCTTAAAAACAAAGACAGAATATTCCAATACAAGGATATCATCACAATGGGTATCGGGAACACAGAGACTGGATATACTGTAGATTACAGTAATATATATGATGCATCTGAAGAAAGCCGTAAAAAGAGAAACCTTATAAAAAACAGTGTTGATCTGAAAATAGACGAAACCAAGATAGCTAAAATTTATTATAATTTTGACGAACATTTCACAGATGAAAATGAATCCAATGAAAATTTCAATGATCTGACAAACAGCCGGTACGGGATAGACTACTCTCTCGGAGATCATAAGGTATATTATAAAAAAGAGAAAATAAATTATGATATATGGGATATGAAAGATACTGACGATTCTAGAGAGAGGATCACCGAAGATACCTACGGGTACCAGCTTAGAAATGGTCTCGATAAGTGGCAGTTTGAATTTATAAGAGGGAAGGATGACAGATACAATGAAACCGAAGATACTCAGGATATAGATGTAGACAATCAAATATACAGCCTCTCATATCTCAATGGAGGGGAAGTTGAGCATTATTATAAAACTACTTATGAAAATTATGATCATAAAGAGGATGCCAACAATCTCTATTCTTCTGATGTAGTTTCCTTTAGATATGAGTACAGGGACAAGAGGTTTACAGACGAGGACCTGGAAAAATACGGGGAAAAAGAATTTGACAAAACCAAGGATGAATTAAGCCAAGAAGATATAGAGAAAATACGTAATATTCTTGAAGATAGAGAATCAAACTCTCTTGACTTTAACTTGAGCAAAATAAGAGATGAAAAAATGGACCTCGGAGAGTACAAGAAGAAGTTCTCTCTCTATTTGATGTTCCAAAGAAACAGCTCAAGGTACTCTGAAACTGGAAATTATTGGGATTCCATGGAAGGAATGGATGCAAGCCTCTACTACTCTTATAACAGGCTAGGTGTTGGGTATGAGTTCAACCAAGATGCTGGATATGACAGCAGCGACAACTGGTCTGAAACAGACAGGGACCACGAGCTCAGCCTCAGTGCAAAGGTTGGAAAACCAAGTGAAGGGTGGAGAGTGAAAACTTTTGTGAGACTGAATGAATCACTCTCTGGAGACGACTCAAACAGAAAAACCTTGGACGGTATAGGGGTGGAACTGGGAAAAGAAAAAGGCTACTATGAATGGGCAGTGGCTATGACAAGGGAATATGTCAGCAGTATAGATGATTATGAGTGGGAAGTGGCACTGCAGTTTACCCTTCTTACTTTTCCTAATATGCCTATATTTGGTTTTGGAGCTCAAAATGATGGAGAGAAGACATCACCACAGACCTATCTCTTTGATGGTGTAAATGTAGAAAACATAGAATAACCATCTGTAGTTTCACAAAAGAAAGACAGGTCAAAAAAGTTGACAGATTAAGTAGTTTTTGGTATCATTTTTAAAAAGGTATCATTAGGAGAGATTTCTATGTTGTACGGTGTATTTTTCCACACTACAACTACATTAACCAATAATTAAGGGTTTGTATCACATCAGATACAAACCCGTATTGTATTTTCAAAATGGTTGGTGTCTATGTGGAGGAATCTTGAAAGCTGAGATAGAGAGACCATCTGGACAAAGCCGGGTGGTCTTTTTTACTGAAATATTGTTATATCATAGGTTAATAAAAAAATTAAAGATAGAAAAGGAGAGATTATTATGGTGAAGATAACACTTCCAAGTGGAGATATCAAAGAATTTGATCACGCACCAAATATGTTTGAAGTTGCCAAAAGCATAAGTAATTCCCTTGCGAAGAAGGCAATTGCAGCCAAGGTAGACGGGGAATATGTGGACATGAAATATATCACAGATAAAGATGCAAAAGTAGAGCTAGTAACACCAGAGACAGAGGAAGGGGAAGAGATAATAAGACACTCTGCAGCCCATCTTATGGCTCAGGCTGTAATAAGGCTATTTCCAGGAACAAAGGTAGCCATCGGACCGGCAATAGAAAACGGATACTATTATGATTTTGATCCTAAAGAGCAGTTTACAGAGGAAGACCTCGTAAAAATCGAAGCTGAAATGAAAAAAATAGTAAAAGAAGATATAAAAATCGAAAGAATCGAAATGTCTAGAGAGGATGCCATAAAGCATTTTGAGGAACTCGGGGAAAATTATAAGGTGGAGATAATAAAAGACATTGCCAAGGGAGAGATGCTTTCTTTCTATAAGCAGGGAGATTTTATGGATCTTTGCAGAGGACCCCATGTACCTTCTACAAAATATATGAAGGCCTTTAAGCTAAAATCCCTAGCAGGAGCATACTGGAGAGGGGACTCTAAAAATAAGATGCTTCAGAGAATCTACGGATTTGCATTTTCCGATGAGAAGAGACTGAAGGACCACCTGAATTTTCTAGAGGAAGCTGAAAAGAGAGACCACAGAAAAATAGGAAAAGAACTTGGCCTGTTTTTCATGAGTGAATATGGTCCGGGATTCCCTTTCTTTATGCCAAAGGGTATGATTATAAGAAACATACTAATAGACTTGTGGAGGAGAGAGCATACTAAGGCGGGATACCAGCAGATAATGACTCCTATCATGCTTAATAAAGAGCTTTGGGAAACATCGGGTCACTGGTTCAACTACAGAGAAAATATGTACACATCTGAGATAGATGATACAGAGTTTGCCATAAAGCCTATGAATTGCCCGGGGGGAGTATTGGCTTATAAACAGGAGATGCATTCATACAAAGACCTTCCAATAAGAGCCGGAGAACTAGGTACAGTTCATAGACACGAGTTCTCAGGAGCACTTCACGGTCTCATGAGAGTAAGATCATTTACACAGGACGATGCCCACATATTCATGACTCCCGAACAGATAGAAGAAGAGATTATAGGGGTAATAGAGCTTATAGACAAGTTTTACAGCGGTCTTTTCGGATTTGAGTATAACATAGAGCTCTCTACAAAACCTGAAAAAGCTATAGGTTCTGATGAGATATGGGAAAAGGCGGAATCGGCACTAGAAGGTGCCATGAAAAAACTTGGGAAAGAATACAAGGTCAATCCTGGAGACGGTGCATTTTACGGTCCGAAGCTAGATTTTAAGATCAAGGATGCAATAGGAAGAACTTGGCAGTGTGGAACGATACAATTAGATTTCAACCTTCCAGACAGATTTGATATAAACTATATCGGAGAGGATGGGGAAAAGCACAGACCTGTAATGATACACAGGGTTGTATACGGGTCCATAGAAAGATTTATAGGGATACTCATAGAGCACTATGCAGGGGCCTTCCCTCTATGGATAGCACCAACACAGGTAAAAATTCTCACAATAAATGATGAGGTAGTGCCATATGCCAAAGAGATAATGGCTAAACTTCAAGAGGAAGAGATAAGGGCAGAGTTAGACAGCAGAACAGAAACTATAGGTTATAAGATAAGAGAGGCCAACGGAAAGTTTAAGATTCCTGTACAGGTAATCCTTGGAAAAGAAGAGGTTGCCAACAGAGAGGTAAATGTAAGAAGATTCGGATCTAAAGATCAGGAATCTATGAAGCTAGATGACTTTATAAAGATGATAAAAGAGGAATCTAAAATCAAATTTTACGAAAATAGATAGTCAAGTTAACCGGAATTTTTAATTCCGGTTTTTCTTTTTTATCTTTTATGTCTAAAGGACACTTCTGATATAATATTTAAGAAGGAAAATAGAGGAGTGATGTGAACAAACTTAATAGTGTATGAAAGCAATATTGGATGAGAGTACCGAGTAAACAAAGTCTATTAGGAGGTAAATGATATGTCGATGTTTTGTTATCAGTGTCAAGAAACTGCTAAGGGTACAGGGTGTACAGTCCAAGGTGTGTGCGGCAAAAAGGAAAAAACTGCAAAACTTCAGGATCTTCTTATTTATGCAACCAAGGGTGTAGCTGCATACAGTTCCCAGCTTAGAAAGGCGGGAGTAAGTTATAATAAGGTAAATTATTATCTCTTAGATGCGCTTTTTACAACTATAACCAATTCTAATTTTGATGATGAAGAGATATTTAGGACAATAGGTGTGGGCTGTGAATTGAGAGACGAACTACATGAGGAGCTTTTGGAAAAAAATATTGAAGCCGATAAAAAGTATGAAGATAGCATCCTAGCTAAATGGGAGTATGAGTACCACGATCAAGATGAGGAAGTCTTTGAGTTTTCAGAGAAAATAGGGGTT
This sequence comes from uncultured Ilyobacter sp., assembly GCF_963663625.1. NCBI lineage: Bacteria > Fusobacteriati > Fusobacteriota > Fusobacteriia > Fusobacteriales > Fusobacteriaceae > Ilyobacter > uncultured Ilyobacter sp. The sequence goes on from NZ_OY760437.1 coordinate 226,734, forward strand.
TTGAGAACAGAGGACGAAGATGTCAGAAGCCTAAGAGAGCTTATTATCTATGGCCTTAAAGGCATAGCTGCCTATACAGAGCACGCCTACAGACTAGGTAAAGAAAAAGAGGAGATATTTGCTTTTATAGAGAGAGCTCTTTTGTCTACAGAGGATGACAGTCTGACAATTGATGATCTTGTGAAACTAACCCTAGAAACTGGAGAGATGGGAGTTACTGCAATGGCTCTATTAGATGAAGCCAACACATCAACCTATGGAAATCCTGAAATTACAAAAGTATCTCTAGGGACGAGAAATAAGCCTGGAATACTAATATCGGGGCATGACTTAAAAGATCTAGAGATGCTTTTGGAACAGACAAAGGACTCTGGAGTGGATGTGTATACTCACGGGGAGATGCTTCCAGGTCACTATTATCCCGCATTTAAAAAATATGATCATTTTGTTGGGAATTACGGTGGATCATGGTGGAAACAGCTAGAGGAATTTCCATCTTTTAATGGGCCGATACTATTTACAAGCAACTGTATAGTTCCCCCTAGAAAAGATATTGAAAAAGCAATAGGGATGATATATACCACTAACTCAGCAGGTATAGATGGAGCAAGGCATATAATGGATGATGAAAATGGATGGAAAAATTTTGGCGAGATTATAGAGCACGCTAAAAAATGTGACCCCCCTGTGCAGATCGAAGAGGGTGAAATTGTTGGTGGATTTGCCCACAACCAGGTGATGGCCCTTGCTGATAAGGTAGTAGAGGCTGTAAAATCAGGAGCAATAAAGAGATTTGTGGTCATGGCAGGGTGCGACGGAAGAATGGCAAGCAGAGAGTACTATACAAAGTTTGCAGAGGCTCTTCCAAAAAATACGGTAATTCTTACAGCGGGCTGTGCTAAATACAGATACAATAAGTTGGATCTTGGTGATATAGGTGGAATTCCTAGAGTATTAGACGCAGGACAGTGTAACGACTCTTATTCTCTTGCAGTGATAGCCATGAAACTCCAAGAGGTCTTTGGACTTAAGGATATAAATGAACTTCCTATAGTTTATAATATAGCCTGGTATGAGCAAAAAGCAGTCATTGTGCTGCTGGCACTTTTACATCTGGGAGTTAAAAATATTCATCTGGGTCCTACCCTTCCGGCTTTTCTCTCTCCAAATGTAGCCAAGGTATTGGTGGAAAACTTTGGAATAGCAGGAATAAAAACAGTGGATGAGGATATGAAGAATTTTGGATTAAAATAACAAATGAAAGCTGACTTTGGTCAGCTTTTTTTGTTTTGGAAATATTAGGGGAAATTACTAAAGATAAAATATTAAGAGTAGTTTTGGAGTGAAGGTCTAGAAATCTCTTTTAAATTTTTTATTTGGAAGCCTTAAGAGGTAATTTAAATAAAAAACTGTATAAAAATTTAACCTGGTTAATTAATTGAATTTGTTATAAGCTACGTACAGACAGGGGGGTAACATGAATTAATTTCCAAAAGAAATAAATGCTCTTGAAAAATGAAAAAATCAGAGTGAATTTAATTGTTAAGTTTATTATCAGTGTATATAATTAGATCATAAATGGTTGGTTTTAAAATTTATGTTTTGAATTTGTTGAGACAATTACATTTATGTCTCTTTGAAAGGATATCCTATGAAAAAAAATACGAACAACTACCCTGTGAGAGGGAGCAGTATCTCTAATGTACTAGAGATAGTAAGATCTGAAGGAAGAGTGTCTAGGATACAGATAGCCCAGAAACTGGGGCTGACTCCTGCTAGTATATCCAAGTTGACTAAAAAGCTGATTGAAAAAAAATTTATTGAGGAAGAGAGAATAGAAAAAAGAGTGAATGGTGCAGGAAGACCTCAGATACTTTTGAAACTAAATTCCCAGGCGGGGTATATTATAGGGGTATACATGGCTCCTAAGAAAATAGATATAATTTTGACAGATCTTAGTCTAAAGATGCTAGTAAAAGACTCGCAACCTATAAAAAATATGGATAAAAAAAAAATAATGGATCAGCTTTTTTCCATGATAGAAACCACTATTTTGGGGGTTGACAGAGAAAAGATTTTTGGTATCGGAGTGGCAATGAACGGGATGGTGGATTCAGAAAATGGGATCTCAATATTCTCGCCGCACTATGACTGGGATAATTTTCATATTGGAAAAGAGATAGAGTTAAAATATGGCTTTAAGGTACTTGTAGACAATGATGTAAGAGCTATGGCCCTAGGTGAGATGAAATTTGGAGTGGCAGAGGGTCAAAATGACTTTGTGCTTATAAACATAGAAAACGGTATAGGGGCGGGTATAGTAATAGACGGAAAGCTTCACAGGGGTGTAAACTTTAGTGCAGGAGAGATAGGACACCTGACTATAGACACCAGTATGGATGAAAGATGCTCGTGTGGAAGCAAGGGGTGTCTCGAAATCTTGGCATCGAACTGGGCTATCGTAGACAGAACAAGAGCGAGATTGAAAGAGGGGAAAAAATCTAGATATCTTTCTGGCAAAATTGAGAACTTGGAGATAGAAGATATATGTCATGCTGTAAAAAAGGGTGATGTTCTGTCAAGAACGATTTTGGAAGAAACCGCAGGTTATATCTCATTGGGAATGAGGCATCTTATAAATCTACTCAATCCTGGAATGATAGTCATTGTGGGAAAACTTAACCTTTGTGGGGAGCTTTTTTATAAGGAACTGCTTAGGCTAATAAGAGAAGACGCACTGATAGATCCTATAAAAGACATAAGAATAAAGCCGTCCCTTCTTGAAAATGACGCAGCAACCATTGGTGCAGTGACCCTTGTTCTTGAAAATTTATTTAAGGGAACACACATTGTTAATATATAAAATTTTAAAATAAAGGGTAATTTTTAAACTTAAAATTAAAAATCACAGGAGGTAAAAGTGGAAAAATTGAGAGATGAGTTCATGGATGTTTTTGGAAATGGTGATATAAAGCCGAGGGAGTTTTTTGCTCCTGGAAGGGTTAATCTTATAGGGGAACATACAGATTATAATGGGGGCAGTGTTTTTCCTTGTGCCCTGAGTTTTGGTACTTATGCAGTGGCTAGGATGAGAGAGGACAAGAAAATAAAATTTTATTCAAAAAACTTTGAAAAACTTGGAATAATAGAGTGCGACCTTGAAAACCTTGTCTATGATGAGTCTCAGGACTGGGCAAATTATCCCAAAGGGGTAGTGAAGATATTTAAAGATCACGGATTTGAAATCAATAGCGGGTTTGAAATACTCTTCTATGGTGAGATACCAAACGGAGCAGGACTTTCGTCATCAGCCTCTATAGAGCTTGCAACTTCAGTGGTGTTAAAGGGTCTTTTCCAGCTGGATGTGGGTATGATAGAGATGGTTAAAATGAGCCAAGAGGCGGAGAATAAATTTGTAGGGGTAAACTGCGGAATAATGGACCAATTTGCAATAGGTATGGGTAAAAAAGCCAAGGCTGTCCTACTAGACTGCAATACTCTGAAATATGAGTATGCTCCGGTAGAACTAGGAGAGGCCTCTATAGTGATAGCAAATACAAACAGCAGAAGAGGGTTGGCAGATTCTAAATATAATGAGAGAAGGAGTGAGTGCGAGAGAGCATTGGCTCAGCTTCAAAAGAAACTCAATGTAAAAACTCTAGGGGAGATAAGTATAGAGGAGTTTGAGGCAAACAAAAATATCATAGAAAATGAAACAGACAGAAAAAGGGCCAAGCATGCAGTTTATGAAAACCAGAGGACACTCATGGCATTTGAGAGCCTAAAAGCTGGAGATATAAAAAAATTCGGGGAACTGATGAATGAGTCCCATATATCTCTCAGAGATGACTACGAGGTGACAGGTGGTGCATTAGACACCCTTGTGGAACTGGCTTGGAAAGCAGAAGGAACCATAGGTTCTAGAATGACAGGAGCAGGATTTGGAGGGTGTACAGTAAGTATAGTCAAAAATGAAAATATAGAAGAATTTATAAAAAATGTCGGAGCTGAATACAAGGGAAAAATTGGACTGACAGCCGAGTTTTATATAGCTGATATAGGAGACGGAGCAAGGGAGCTGATTTAAACCATGAAAATACAAGAGGAGGAGTTTGGAGTTTTGCCTTGTGGAGACAAGGTATATAAATATAAATGTACTTTTGAAAACTCTAAGGGGTTCAGAGTGGTAGTGTTAAACCAATGAGCCACAATAACTGAGGTATTTGCACCAGACAGTAACGGGAAATGGTATAATCCTTTCGTATGAGAGTAAGCATCTTGAAAGTGGATTTCCAGGGAATGTGGAATTCGAAGTGAGGTACTCTGTCACAGAGACCTTACAGTTCTAAAAACAGATGGAAATTTTCTATAAAATAGGAGGTTAAAAATGGCAGTATTAGTTTGTGGAGGAGCAGGGTATATAGGAAGTCATGCAGTTGCTAGACTTATAGAAAAAGGGGAAGATGTAATAGTCTTAGATAATTTGTATACAGGGCACAAAGATGCCGTACCAGCAGGTGTAAAGCTCTGTATAGGGGATCTTTCGGATGAAAAATTTATGGATAAGGTTTTTGAAGAAAATGAAATCGATTCTGTAATGCACTTTGCAGCCTATTCCCTGGTGGGAGAGAGTGTTGAGAAACCTTTGAAATATTATGAAAACAATGTTTACGGAAGCCTGTGTCTTCTGAAAACTATGGAAAAGTTTGGAGTGAAAAATATAGTCTTTTCGTCTACTGCGGCCACCTATGGAGAGCCTGAAAATATACCAATACTGGAAACAGATAAGACTGAGCCTACAAATCCTTACGGAGAGAGTAAGCTTGCAGTGGAAAAAATGCTTAAGTGGAGCGAAAAGGCTTATGGAATAAATTATATTGTTCTTAGATACTTTAATGTTGCAGGCGCTCATGACTCTGGAACTATAGGGGAAGACCACAGCCCTGAGACTCATTTGATCCCTCTGGTACTGCAGGTGGCTCTGGGAAAAAGAGAAAAAATATTCATGTATGGAGAGGACTATGATACGCATGACGGTACTTGTATAAGGGATTATATTCATGTGATGGACCTTGTGGATGCCCATATTCTAGCCATAGAAAAGCTGAAAAATGATAGGGAAAGCAGCATCTATAATCTCGGAAATGGAAATGGATTCACTGTAAAAGAGGTAATAGAGACAAGCAGAAAGGTGACAGGTCACCCTATTCCTGCAGAGGTTGCCCCTAGAAGAGCTGGAGACCCTGCAAAACTTGTGGCTAGTTCGGAAAAGGCAATGATGGAGCTTGGTTGGAAACCTCAGCATGACAGCATGGAAAAAATAATAGAATCTGCCTGGAAATGGCATAAAAATAATCCAGAGGGGTATAAAAATTAAGATTTTGGAGGAACAAGTTATGAATATAAATGTTCAGATAGAAAGACTTATAAATTATGGTCTTAAAAAGGGCCTTCTGGGAAAATGGGATATTCTTGTGGCTAGAAATGCAATTTTGGATGTGTTGGGCTTAAGTGAATTTGAAGCGGTAATCGCAAAAGATGAGGAACTGGATACCCCTACTGAAATTTTGAACAAAATGCTGGATTGGGCCTATGAAAAAGGGCTGCTAGAAGAAAATACTGTTACTTACAGGGAGCTTCTCGATACCAAAATAATGGGCTGCCTTATGCCTAGACAGTCAGAAGTCGTGGATAAATTTTATAGTCTGGCTGAAAAAGAGGGGATAAAAGCCTCTACCGATTATTATTATAAAATGTCTAAGGCTTCTAACTACATAAGAACAGAGAGTGTGGCAAAGAACCTGCACTGGTATGCCTATACAGAGTACGGAGACCTCGAAATTACAATAAATTTGTCAAAACCTGAAAAAGACCCCAAAGCCATAGCTGCAGCCAGAAATATGAAGCAGAGTTCATATCCTAAGTGTCTGCTGTGCAAGGAAAATGCGGGCTATGCAGGGAGAATAAACCATCCGGCAAGACAGACCCACAGAATAATACCACTAGAGCTTAGGAATGAACAGTGGTACCTTCAGTACTCACCTTATGTCTACTATAATGAGCACAGTATAATATTTTCAGGTGAGCACGTTCCCATGAAGATATCTAAAAAAAGTTTTGACATGCTCCTTGAGTTTACAGAGAAATTTCCTCATTATTTCATAGGTTCTAATGCAGACCTGCCAATAGTAGGAGGATCGATACTGACACATGACCACTTTCAAGGTGGAAACTATGAATTTGCAATGGCAAAGGCACCTGTGGAAACCAAGGTGAATTTTGAAAAATATCCTGAGGTAGAAGCTGGGATAGTTAAATGGCCTATGTCAGTGCTGAGGATAAAATCAAAAGACCGAGCTGAACTGTCGAAGCTAGGAGAAGAGATCCTGGAAAAATGGAGGGCTTATACAGATGAGAGTCTCGATATTTTTGCAGAGACAGACGAACCTCATAACACTGTAACACCAATAGCCAGAAGAAGGGGAGAATTCTTTGAATTAGACCTTGTCTTAAGAAACAACAGGACAAGTGAGGAGCATCCTCTCGGGATATTCCACCCTCACAGCGAAGTTCATAATATTAAAAAGGAAAATATAGGACTTATAGAGGTAATGGGGCTAGCAGTTCTTCCTGGAAGGCTGAAGGAGGAGTTGAAGACTCTCGGGGAAGCTCTCCTAAAGAAAAATTATATAGGGGAGATAGAAAAAGATGAAGAAATAGTAAAACATCTTTATTGGGCAAAAATTATAAAAGATAAATATTCTGAATTGGACAAAAGCAACGTAAATGAGGTACTTAAAAAAGAGGTTGCCCTTGTATTTTCAAAAGTTTTAGAAGATGCAGGTGTCTATAAAAGAGATGAGAAAGGAAAAAATGGCTTCTTAAAATTTTTACGTAGCATAAATAGATAAAAAAATATTTTCATCCCCTGAAAAAATCTTTTCAAACAAGGTCAGGAGTTTTCCAGGGGAAACCTGAGAGATTCACAGAGGCCGGGGGACTATTGTCTTCTCATACAGGGCGGGTATAAAGAATAAGAACAACAATAAGGGGATCTCGACCTTAGAATTTACTTTGTAAAGGTAGATGAAGCCTTGTACACAGCCAAAAGAAAAGTAAGAAAAAGAATTATATTTCATGGAATAAAGTAATTAGCCACCTTGTGAAAAGGTGGCTAATTTTTTTACCGAACCTCTTGACAAAAAATAAGTTTAGATGTTATATTAATAGCGTGATTTAGCACTCTTTCAAAATGAGTGCTAACAAGGAGTGGTGATATGGCTATTTCAGACAGAGAAAAACTAGTGCTTGGAGTCATAATTGATTATTACTTAACCTTTGGAGATACCATAGGATCGAGAACCCTAGTAAAAAAATACAATATCGAGCTGTCTTCAGCAACTATAAGAAATGTAATGGCAGATCTTGAGGATATGGGATATATCTCTAAGACGCATACATCTTCAGGTAGGATTCCCACTGATAAGGGATATAGATTTTATCTCAATGAATTGCTGAAAATAGAAAAAATATCCAAAGAGGAAAGAAAAAAAATCGATATGGCTTACGAGCTGAGAGTGAGTGAACTCGAGGATATTCTAAAGCAAACCTCAACTCTTCTCTCAAAACTCACCTCCTATGCTGGGATAGTGGTAGAGCCGGATATAAAAAGAGAAGGAATAAAAAAAGTAGAGCTGGTTCATATAGACGACTATCTGATAATGGCGGTCATTGTAATGGACAATATGGCAGTAAGAACCAAAAAAATATCCCTCGAACATGGACTAAGCCGTGTGGAGTTGGCTACATTATCAAAGGAACTCAATGAAAAACTGAGAAAGGGTGAGCTGAAAAGCTACGAAGTAGAGGAGTTTATCCTCGAAAGGGACAATCCGGTACTGAGCAATCTAGAAAATGAAGTTTTCCAGGATATAGAGGGGAAATTTTATATGAATAATGCCTCGAGCATATTTCAAAATAAAAGCGTTGAAGAGGCCAGAGAGACTCTTGAACTTTTTAATAAGAAAAAGGGCATGAAAGAGATTTTTGAAATTCTGGTAAAAACTAGAAAACATGATTACGGTGACGTAAATGTTGTTTTCGGAGATGAATTAAACATAAAAGGACTAGAGGACTTTAGTTTTGTATATTCAGTCTATAAGATGGGTGAATCCCAGGGAGTTATAGGGGTTATTGGTCCTAGGAGGATGGCTTATTCTAAAACTATGGGACTGGTGAAGTACGTGACTAAAGAGGTGAATAAAGTTATAGAAGAAATTGAGCATAAAAAGGAGAGATAAATGGCGGAAAAAATGAAGAAAAAATCTGATGAAATTTTAGATGAAATTGAAAAAGAGGGGAAAAATGAAGCAGACTCTAACGATGAAATAGTAATGGAGGCAGAAGAGGTAACTGGTGAAACTCTGACTGATAAAATAGACAAAATAGAAGCAGAGGTAGAGGAGTGGAAGCAGGCCTACCTTAGAAAACAAGCTGATTTCCAAAACTTTACAAAGAGAAAAGAGAAGGAAGCAGAAGAGCTCAGAAAGTATGCTTCTGAGAAGGTAATGACAAAGGTAATAGAAGCTGTAGACAACCTAGAAAGAGGAGTGGCTGCCTCATCTGAAACAAAGGACTTTGACTCCCTTGTAAAGGGAGTGGAGATGACACTAAGTCAGATGCACGGTATAATGAATGCAGAAGGTGTAGAGGCAATAGAAACAGAAGGCCATAAATTTGACCCACATCTGCATATGGCAGTAATTGCCGAAGACAGTCCTGAACATGAAAATGATGATATAATACAGGAGCTTCAGAAAGGATATAAGTTAAAAGGAAAAGTAATCAGACCTTCTATGGTCAAGGTATGTAAAAAATAGTATATTTCAGATAAAAATTAAAAACTAAATTTTAGGAGGAAATAAGAATGAGTAAAATAATAGGTATTGATTTGGGAACAACAAACTCATGTGTCGCTGTGATGGAAGGTGGAAGCTTTACTATTATAAGTAACTCAGAAGGAGCAAGAACTACTCCTTCAGTAGTAAACGTAAAGGATAATGGTGAGATCATAGTAGGAGAGATCGCAAAGAGACAAGCAATCACAAATACTGATTCTACTGTACAATCTATAAAAACTCACATGGGTGAGGACCACAAAGTAACAATGCACGGTAAGGATTACACTCCACAGGAAATTTCTGCAATGATCCTTAAAAAACTCAAGAATGATGCAGAATCCTATCTTGGTGAAACTGTAAAAGAGGCAGTAATAACTGTACCAGCTTATTTCACTGATGCTCAAAGACAGGCAACAAAAGATGCTGGTATGATCGCAGGATTTGACGTAAAAAGAATCATAAACGAGCCTACAGCGGCTGCATTGGCTTATGGTCTTGATAAAAAAGGAGAAGAAAAAGTACTTGTTTTTGACCTTGGAGGAGGAACATTTGATGTATCTATCCTTGAGATAGGAGACGGTGTAATCGAAGTACTTGCTACTTCAGGAAACAACCACCTTGGAGGAGACAACTTTGATAAGAAAATAATTGACTGGCTTGTAACGGAGTTTAAGAAAGAGACAGGCTTAGATCTTTCTACTGATAAAATGGCATATCAAAGACTTAAAGATGCCGCTGAAAAAGCTAAAAAAGAACTTTCTACAACAATGGAAACACCTATATCTCTTCCGTTCATAACAATGGATGCAACTGGACCTAAACATTTAGAAATGAGGCTTACAAGAGCTAAATTCAACGAACTTACTCTTGATCTTGTGGAGGCAACTCAAGGGCCTACTAAGACAGCGATGAAAGATGCGGGACTTAATCCTTCTGACATCGATGAGATCTTACTTGTGGGAGGTTCTACAAGAACTCCAGCAGTACAAGAATGGGTAGAGAAATTCTTTGGTAAAAAACCTAATAAAGGGATAAACCCTGATGAGGTAGTGGCTGCAGGAGCTGCTATCCAAGGTGGAGTACTAATGGGAGACGTAAAAGACGTACTATTACTTGACGTAACTCCTCTTTCACTAGGAATCGAAACTCTTGGTGGAGTATTTACTAAAATCATCGAAAGAAATACAACTATCCCTGTAAAGAAGTCACAAATATTTTCAACAGCAGTGGACAACCAGCCTGCAGTAACAATCAACGTACTTCAAGGAGAGAGAGCTAAATCTTCAGACAACCATAAGCTTGGAGAATTTAACCTAGAAGGAATTCCTGCTGCACCAAGAGGAGTGCCTCAGATCGAAGTTACTTTTGATATCGATGCAAACGGAATCGTCCATGTAGGAGCTAAAGATCTAGGAACAGGTAAGGAAAATAAGGTAACTATCACAGGATCTACTAAGCTTACAGAAGAAGAGATCGAAAGAATGAAAAGAGATGCAGAGGCAAACGAAGCAGAAGACAAGAAATTTAAGGAACTTGTAGAAACTAGAAACAAAGCGGATATGCTTATCTCTTCTACAGAGAAAACTCTAGTTGAGCATGCTGAGAAAGTAACAGAGGAAGATAAGAAAAATATCGAAGCTGCCCTCGAGGAACTTAAAAAGGTAAAAGACAGCCAAGACAAGGAAGTTATCGACAAAGCAATGGAAGATCTTTCTAAAGCAGCTCATAAATTAGCTGAAGAGATCTATAAAGATGCTCAAGCAAATGCAACATCAGAAGATGGAGCTGAAGGTGGAGAATCTAAAAAATCTGAGGATGACGTAGAAGAAGCTGAAATTATAGACTAATTAAATATTTAAGCAAAAGCTTAGGATATAGGGAATAGAGTTTTAGGCTCTATTCCCTTTTTCAAAGAGGGTGCTAGAAAATTATTATAAAGTTTTCATAAAAAATATGAGTTGATTTTTATAAAATACTGAATTTACACAGTGTTACTTTTCTCTTGACAGAAAAGTAACCAAAAGGTCAAGGCTGTGAAAAATCAGCTAAATAACCTTGAAAATCCAAGAAAAACTCGAAACTCACTGCGCTCAGACATCGATTTTTTCTAAGGATTTCACTGCGGTTATTCTTAACGCTGATTTTGTCAATGCCATTAAGAAATCAAAATATTCAAATGATTTTTAAAATCTTTTAAATCTTTTAAAGTCCTTAAAGTGCCTATTCGAAGGACTAGCGTTAAGAAATATAATCAATTTTACGTTAAGAAAATACAATGTTTGAGCAAAGCGAGTTTTGTATTTTTAGTAAAATTTATTATATTTTAGCTTGGACAAGACAAGGCTTGATTTTTGGTTACTTTTCATCAAGGAAAAGTGACAGAAGGCTTTGGATAAATTCAATAATTTAATTATAATAAAAAGAGCAACTTAGGTTAAATAAAAATCTAATTTATGGTAAAATATTCAAAAAAAAGTTCTGAAAGAGGAGGCTTCGATACTATGCTTAAATTGGTTAAAATGAAACAGGACGAATACAACGTCATAAAAGGGAAATTGATCTCCGATTATGCCAAGGAAAAAGTTAGAGTAGGACACTGGCAGGAAGATGAAGCTATAGAACTGTCTAAAGAAACTCTTGAAAAGATACTGAAGGACGGTGTCGATACAAGCGATCATTATCTTATGAGTGCATATGAGGATGAAGAGAAAAAAGTAGGGTTTATCTGGTTTAATATTTTTAATAAATCGGTCTTTATAAATGCTCTCTGTATATATGATGATTTTAAGGGTAAGGACTATGAGATAAAAGCGGTGGAGGCCTTGGAAGAAAAGTCATATGACTATGGAGTAAAAAAAATAAACCTGCATTCATTTGGATATAATGAAGGAGCAATAGCAGCCTACAGAAAAATGGGATATGAGATAACAGATGTATACATGAACAAGAAAATATAGGTCTTATTATGATGGGAAGAATCTATTTAGAACATCCAGTTTTGGGTATTATAGAGATCTGTGAAGAAATAGATGGTATAAGCTCTGTGGAGTTTGTAAGAGGAAAAAAAGATGAAGTTGAGAGCCCACTAGTACTAAAATGCAAGAAGGAGCTAGAAGAATATCTCTATGGAAACAGGATGGAGTTTTCAGTCAAACTGGATATGCAGGGAACTGATTTTCAAAAGAGATGCTGGAAAGAACTGTATAAAATAGCTTATGGAGATAGCATCTCTTATAAAATACAGGCTGAAAACATAAAAAATCCAAAGGCAGTGAGAGCTGTGGGCGGGGCTAATGGGAAAAACCCAATAAGTATAATAGTCCCATGTCATCGTGTAATAGGAAAAAATGGGAAACTGACTGGCTATGCAGGAGGTTTGTGGCGGAAAGAGTATCTGCTTCAAAGGGAGATGGATATAAAAAGAGCCGAAGGTGATAAGGGTATAGCCGGTTAACTTGACCTTATTTCACAGGTGTATAGAGGGTAAGTAAGCCTGTAAAAAAACTTGAGATTATGTTATAATATTTTGTAATGAATTACGGAGGGAGCGTTTTATGGCTAAAAAAGATTACTACGAAATACTGGGTATTTCAAAAGATGCATCAGAGGCTGAAATTAAGAAGGCCTACAGAAAGGCCGCCATGAAATACCATCCAGATAAATTTACCAATGCCAGTGAAGATGAGAAGAAAAATGCTGAAGCAAAATTTAAAGAGTTAAACGATGCATATCAGGTACTTTCAGATTCTCAGAAGAGGGCTCAATATGATAGATTTGGACACGCAGCTTTTGAACAAGGAGGAGCTGGCGGAGCCGGAGGTTTTGGTGGATTCGGTGGATTTGGAGATTTTGAAGATTTGGGAGATATATTCAGTTCATTTTTTGGTGGATCTGGATTTGGTGATCAAAGAAGCAGAAGAAGAACAGTACAGCCTGGAGCAGATTTAAGATATAGTGTAGAGATAACCCTTGAAGAGGCATCTAAAGGTGTAGAAAAACATATAAAATATGAGAAAAACGGTAAATGCCATACATGTGAGGGTACCGGAGCTGAACCTGGAGCAGGTATGCAGACTTGTAGCCAGTGTAACGGGCAGGGAAGAGTCAAGCAAACACAAAGGACAATGCTTGGAAACTTTGAAACTGTAGTAGAATGTGACCAATGCCACGGCAAGGGAGAAGTACCTAAAAAGAAATGTAGCAATTGCGGTGGAACTGGTATAGAGAAAGAGGTCGTAGAAAAAACCGTAAAAATTCCAGCTGGTATAGATGATGGTCAGAGGCTAAGACTTTCGGGAATGGGGGAGGCTAGCCCTTCAGGAGGACCAAACGGAGATCTTTATATCTATATAAAAGTAAAACAGCACAGTATTTTTGAAAGAATAGATGATGATTTAGTATGTGAAATACCTATTTCTTATGCTCATGCTACCCTAGGGGGAGATCTTGAAATACCTACAATCGAAGGCAAAATAAAGATGAAAATTCCAGCTGGGACACAAAATGGGAAAGTATTCAGACTGAAAGAAAAAGGTATGCCTAATACTAGAGGGTACGGCAGAGGAGATCAACTGGTAAAAATAGTTATAGAGATTCCTACCAATTTGAATGACAGTCAGAAGGAATTACTGAAATCTTTTGATAAGAGTCTGAAAGATAAAAACTACAATATGAAAAAAACATTTTTTGATAAAATAAAAAATCTATTTGTATAAAAGCGGCTAAGTTGAAAAAGCAGTTTATCTGTGATATACTCAGATTGTAAAGTAGTTTTCAGATACTCAAGGAGGACAAGAATGTTAAATAATTTTATAACCTATGCTGCAGAGGGAGTTAAACCTGCAAACTATACAGGGATGATTGTTACTGTAGCTGTATGGGCGGCCGTATTTTACTTTTTACTCATAAGACCAAACAAGAAAAAACAGAAACAGCATCAGGAGATGATGGCATCACTTCATGCAGGAACTCAGGTAATTACAGCTGGGGGAATCAAGGGGGAAGTAGTGTCACTAAATGATGAGTTTGTTGTTATCAGAGTGGATAAAGGCGTAAATCTAACTATGAAAAAGAGTTCAATAGCAAATGTTTACAGCAAATAAAACGACAATTATAAATTGTCGTTTTTTCTCTATATAAGGAGCGGATTATGAAACGACATATAATTTTTTTATTAACAATATTGGTATATACATTATCATTTTCCCAGCTTATTAATCTAAAAGGTATAAGGTTTAACGGCAATCCTCCGCAAATGGTTATAGATGTAGATGGGCCGATAAAACCGAGATTCAACATAGATTATGACGAGGCCAGCCGACTTTTGTTTATAGAACTTCCAGGAACAGAGGCAGGATCAAATTTTAAAAGCCAGATATTAAATGGAAATTATATAGAGAAAGTGGACGTGGTAAAATATGGTAATTCCACTGGAATTTTTACATTTTTAAACAAAAATGTAAATTTTAAAACCTCCTACAGAACAGATCCTGTGAGAGTTGTAATGGATTTTTCTGGAAAAGGGGATGAAAAAGAGTATACGATAGTTATTGATGCAGGCCACGGAGGAAAAGATCCAGGAGCAGTTGGGTTCAATAAATACTTAGAAAAAGATATAGTTTTTTCAGTGGCCAATTACCTTAGGAATGAACTCATAAGAGATTTTAATGTAGTGATGACCAGAGCAACCGATGATTTTGTTAGCCTTGCAGAAAGACCAAGAGCTGGAAATAAAAACAAGGGAGATATGTTTGTGAGTATACATGCCAACGCAGACCAGAGTGGAAACGGAACTGGTTTTGAGGCTTTTTATTTCTCTAAAAAATCATCTCCCTATGCAGAGAGAGTAGCATCCTTTGAAAACAGTTTCGGGGCAAAATATGGGGAAGATTCTGGAGATATAGCCCAGATAATGGGTGAACTGGCATACAAAAAAAATCAGGAAGAATCCATAAAACTCGGTGAGAACTTGGCCAGGACATATTCTGGAAAATTAGATATGAAAAATCGTGGAGTTCATGGAGCAAATTTTGCAGTATTAAGAGGATTTGATGGTCCAGGAATACTTCTAGAGCTGGGATTTATAAGCAATGAAAATGATGTATGGAAACTTAAACAGTCAAAATATCAGCAACTGATGGCTGAGGAGATAGCAGATAATATCAGAAAATATTTTTATTAATGAAAGGTGGAAGATTTGAATAAGAAAAATATAGCTCTTGGATTTTTGGGAGCGTTACTTCTTACAACAGGAACAGCCTATTATCTACTAGTGGAAAGATACGATAAAATCCAGCCTAAAGTAATATTTGAAAAAGATGGTCCTGAAAAAAAACTTAAGAAGGAAAAATTCATTCTTTACATTCCTGATGATAATCTTGAAAAGCTTAAATTGCAGGAGAGAGAGGCCGAAGTAGCTGGTAGTTCTGATAATCTAATAAACCTGATTTTTGAGCTCCTTAAATCCGAGATTGATTACAAGTTTCGGTATAGGGGAGAATCAGGTGATGAACTAGAAGCACCTTTTTTGGATGAGGGGGTAAAACTTTTAAATACCTTTATAGATGGTCAGGATGTTTACCTTAATTTCAATTATAATTTCAAAGAAAATATGAAAACCCCACAACAGGAGTTGCTAATAGTATATTCTATAGTAAATAGCATTACCCAGTCGGCAGAGTACAAAAGAGTAAAAATTCTTGTTAACAACAAAGAGATAGACAGGCTTAATTTTTATAGGCTGTCTAAGTTCTATGAAAAAAATCTTGAAATATAGGGTGACCTAAAAAAGGTCACCCTTTCATTTTCAAGTATAATTCTTTTGAGATAAGTTATAAAGTTGAAATGAAAACATTTTCAACAGAGTGGAGGAATAAAAAATGGACAAAATAAAGGAAAATATAAGGCTTATGCTTACTCCTAAAAGGTATGAACATGTGTTAGGTGTAGAGGAAGTAGCTATTGAGTTGGCTGCCAAGTACGGTGCGAATTTGGAAAAAGTTAGGAAGGCAGCATTGCTACATGATTGCTCTAAACAGTTTACCATTACCAAAATGAGAGAACTTTGTGACTGTGATGAAACTTTGAAGAACTACGGACATTTGGGAGAACTCATCCACGGATTTGCAGGAAGTGTCTATGCAAAGATGAAATTTGGCATAACAGACCAGGAGATACTTGATGCTATAAGATATCACACTATAGGGAGGCGGGATATGTCGCTAGTAGAAAAGATTACCTATCTTGCTGATGCCATAGAGCCCAATAGAGACTATGCCGATGTGGAACATATAAGGCATCTGGCTTTTAAGAATATAGATATGGCAATACTTCATGAAACAGACAGGAAAATAGAGTATCTTATAAAAAGAGAGGCAGTGATTCATCCAAATACTGTGGATATGAGAAACTGGTTACTTTCTGAAGTGAAAAAAGGGGAGATCTAATATATGGATAAAGAGAAAGATTTAGAAAAACTTATAGAACACATCAAAGGTAAAAAAGCACTGACGTTAAACGAGATATCTGAATTTTTAGGATGGTCCGCAAAGTATAAAAAACAAAACAGAGAAATACTAGAAGAGTGGATTGAAAGTGGTGAGTTGCTGAGAAACAAAAGAGGTAAATATAATATCCCTGAAAACTTAGGTTTTATAAAGGGGAGTTTTACAGTAATAAAAGATAAGTTTGCCTTTGTAGATACTGAAACAGAGGGAATATTTATACCAAGATCAAAATTTAATTCAGCCCTCGACGGAGATACTGTTCTTGTCCGTATAACCAAGGAAACAGATGGTGGTAAGAAAAAAGAGGGAGAAGTAGAGAAGGTCTTAAAGAGATCTAAAAATAAGATAATTGGGATATTTGAAAAAAGTGAAGGCTTCGGATTTGTAAAACCTACTCATTCATTTGGAAGGGATATTTTCATTCCTAAAAGGGGGATGAAAAATGCAAAAAATGGGGAACTAGTGCTTGTAGAGGTAACTTTCTGGGGAGGAGAGGGTAAAAAACCAGAGGGTGAGATAGAAGAGGTACTAGGAGACCCATATAACACCAATACGATGATAGAGGCGCTTATAAAGAGAGAGGGAATGTCTGGAGAATTTCCGCCAGAGGTAATAAGGGAAGTAAGTAATGTAGAAGACAAAATAACAGAAGATGAAATCAAAAAAAGAAAAGATTTGAGAAGTCTGCCTATAATAACAATAGATGGTGAGGATGCCAAGGACCTAGATGATGCAGTCTATGTGGAAAAGCTCAAAAACGGGAATTATAGGCTGATAGTAAGTATAGCAGATGTATCTCATTATATTCAAGACGGCGTTCTCTTAGATAAGGAAGCCCAAAAGAGGGGTAACTCTGTCTATCTTGTAGATAGGGTGCTGCCAATGTTTCCTAAAGAAATATCTAACGGAGTGTGTTCGTTGAATCCTAGAGAAAACAAACTAACTTTTACATGTGATATGGAGATAGAACCTTCTGGAAAGGTAATAGACAGTGATACCTATAAGTCGATAATAAAGACAGCCCACAGAATGACCTATACAGATGTAAATAAAATACTAGACGGCGATGAAGAGCTCACCAAAAAATACGAAGATATAAGAGAGATGCTTTTTACCATGTTTGAACTTTCTAAAATTTTGAGAGATGTAAAGTATCAAAGAGGAAGCATAGACTTTGACCTGCCTGAAATAAAAGTGGTCTTAGATGAAAATGGGAAAGTGGAAAAACTTAAAAAACGTGAAAGAGGAGAGGCAGAAAAAATAATAGAAGATTTTATGATATCAGCTAATGAAGCTGTGGCTGAAAAACTTTTCTGGCTGGAGATACCATCGGTCTACAGGACGCATGACAAACCTGACCCAGAGAGGATAAAAACTCTAAATGATACCCTGGCAAAGTTTAACTACAGAATACATTCTTTTGAAGACCTTCACCCAAAGAGATTCCAGGCTATAATAGAGGATTCTAAGGAGAAAGATATAAGTATGATAGTTCATAAGTTTATTCTCATGTCTTTGAAACAGGCTAGATATACTTCAGATAATACCGGTCATTTTGGACTTGCATCAAATTATTATACACACTTCACCTCCCCTATACGTAGGTACTCAGATCTACTTGTACACAGAATTCTCGGCACCACCTTGAGCGGCTATCCTTCAAAAAAACAGATAGCTAAGTGGTCTAAGACTCTAGATGGGGTGTGCCAGCATATCTCAAAAACTGAGAGAGATGCTATGAAAATAGAGGATGAAAGTGTGAAGATAAAAGTGGTGGAATACATGATGGACAGGGTTGGAGAAGTCTATGATGCCAGAATAGTGGGATTCAGCAATAAAAAGGTATTTTTTGAAACAGATGAATATGTGGAGTGTTTCTGGGATGTAGTATCTTCTGACGACTATTATGAATTTGATGAAATAGAGTATGTGATGAAGAATCGTGATAAGGGAGATATAATGAACTTGGGAGATAAGATGAAAATCTTGATAGCAAGGGCAGACCTCAATGAACTAGAAGTAGAGGTGGTTCCTTATACAAAGGATATGGATGATAATTTTAAAAGATACAGATAAAAATACTAGACTGATAAAAGGGAGTAATTGGGATGATTTTAGCTAAAAATAAAAAAGCATTTCATGAGTTTTTCATAGATGAAAGATACGAAGCAGGCATAGAGCTGGTAGGAAGTGAAGTGAAATCTATCAAGGCTGGAAAGGTCAGCATAAAAGAGTCTTTTGTGAGAATAATAAACAATGAGATTTTTATAATGGGGATGTCTGTAACACCCTGGACTTTTGGGAGTGTATATAACCCAGAGGAGAAAAGAGTGAGAAAACTCCTCCTCCATAAGAGGGAGATAAAAAAACTTCATGAAAAGGTTACTCAAAAGGGTTGTACGATAGTTCCGTTATCTGTGTATACAAAAAAGGGAGTTGTAAAGGTAGAGATAGCTCTGGCAAGAGGTAAGAAAAATTATGACAAGAGAGAAAGTCTGGCTAAGAGAGATCAGCAGAGGCAGATGGACAGAGAGTTAAAAAATAGGTAAAAGTTTAATAATGAAATATTGTAAACTATAAGTTCTGATATAAAAAATACCGGCTTATCAGCCGGTATTTTTTATATCTTCATATCTCCGAATTTTATTCTTCCTTTTTTTCTCATTGCTTCACTTATGGTGAAGGAAAGTATGGCAGGAAGGATAAAATGGAGTATGGCTATTTTTGCAAGAGCGCTGCTCCCCATTGTTTCAAAGGTGGCTATCTGTCCAACAAGACCTGAAGTACCCATTCCGCCACCGATTTTATTTCCTTGCATTTTGAAAACAACAGTAGCTAAAGGACCTAAAATTGCGGAAGAGATGACTGCAGGAAGTGCTATCCACGGGTTTTTGATTATGTTTGATATTTGCAGCATAGATGTACCGAGTCCCTGTGAAACCAGTCCGCTAACCTTGTTTTCTCTGAAACTAGATACCGCGAACCCAATCATGTGACACGAACAACCTACTATGGATGCACCTGCTGCAAGACCGGAAAGACCTAGGGATATTGAGATAGCTGCACTTGATATAGGAAGAGTAAGGATGATTCCCATTATGACAGATATAAGTATTCCCATAGGTATCGGATGCAGAGTCGTGAGGTAGTTTATGAATTCTCCCAACATTTTCATGAAACTACTTATGGTAGGTGATATGAAAGATCCCGCAAGCCCACCTGCAATTATTGTGGCAGCAGGAATAACGATTATGTTTAACTTTGTCTTATCTTCTACAAGCCTTGCCACTTCCACCCCTATAAGAGATGCCACCAGTGCCCCCACAGGTTCTCCGATGAATATTCCACCGTCCTTTATAGTACCAGCACCTATAGCCCCGCAGATAAGGGCAGAAAATATTCCAAGGGGACTCTTTGTACGTGTATAAGCCACCCCCGCTCCGATGGCCGGTCCCATCATATACTGGGCAATTTGACCGTAGTTGCTAAGGGATTCAAGTCCGGAATATTTACCGATTTGCTTTAGTATAAGGCCGATAATAAGGGATGCGAAAAGTCCTAAAGCCATTCCGTTTAATACCTTTGTAATATAACTGTTTCCTGGTTTTCTATTAGACATACTTTTTCTCCTTTAGATAAAGTTGATATGTATATAAAATTTTTATTTTTGTAGATGTACACATATAGAATAATATATTTTTCAAATAAATACAAATAAAAATTCTAGCAAAATAAGGGGTTATAGGCTTTTGTATAAAAAATTCACAATTATAAAAAAATGATTTTCAAAGAGAAAATGCATAAAATTAGAGGAGTTAGATAAATTTAATGCTACATAAAGTGAAAAAAATAACCAAATATTTTTATGGGATTTTTAAATTTTTGAAGGAATGGTGTTTGGTTTAAAGAAAAAAATAGATAATGGTTATGGAGGGATTATGAAATATATATTTATAATTATGATTCTGATAAGTTTTAAAAGTTATTCTTTTACGGTTATTGTGACAGGTGTAGAGGATAGGCATGCCCCACTATACATGGCTGTATTTGAAACAGATGACGGGTTTCCCTATGAAGGAGATAAGGGTTGCTATATCTGGAGAGGTACTCCTATAGAAGCTGAAAAGGGGATTGATACAGGTCTTCCTAAGGGGGTGTATACAACAGTCGTATTTCAAGACACAAATGAAAATGGCGAGATGGACAGGTGGTTTTGGGGAAAACCAAAGGAACCTTACGGAATTTCAAATGCTTCTAAAAAACTCAGAGGAAGACCTAAATTTCAGGACGGGGTTGTGAAAGTAGAGAGTGATACTGTAATCAGAGTGAGGCTATGGAATCCCTGAAATAAACCAATGAATCTTGTATTTAGAGGCAGATTGAAGAAATATATTAAATTGAAATAATGCATAAAAAATGCTATAATATGTTATATGAATGGGAGTGCCAAGGTTTCGACAGGGTTATCAGGTTATAGGTAGCAGGCCAGGTTGGTCGCTGTGAGAGGCCAAACATCGTTTAGATGAAAACAACAATTACGCTTTAGCTGCATAATGTAGCTTGCTCCAGGTTTCCGAGGCCGTTTAGGAATCCTTACGGAGTATAACTAATTTACGGCTTACCCGATGCACTGTCTCGATGTATAGGGGAAACTTAAGAGGCTGGCATCATCTTACCCTGTCTGTGGGGTCGGCTGATGTGAGATCTAATTACAGACTAAGCTTGTAGAAGCTTATGATACTGCTAATCTTGGACACGGGTTCGATTCCCGTCACTTCCACCAAGACATCCTCTACTGCAAAGGTTACTAGTGCCTTTGGGGTATTGAAATAGAGAGAGTAAGAATTTAATATTCTTACTCTCTTTTGTATATTGTGGTAGTCTAAATTTGGCTACTTTTAAACTTCCTTTAAAATTCGAATTTCATCTTCACTTAATCCCTTACAAATTGTAATAAGTGCTTCTTCATATAAGGTTTTCAGTTTCTTAACCAATTCATAACAACTTTCTGTAAGAATCAATAAAACAACTCTTTTATAATTTAGGTTTTTTATTAACTTTACGTAATCTTTTCTTTCTGATTTTTCTACGAGATCCTTAATAATGTTGGTTTTTTTTTTCAACTCTTAACGATAATTTTTTAAAAATTACCTATTGTTAAGGAGTAACTAATAATCTCTAAGCTTGGTGTTTAAATGCGGATAAATTTTTCTGATAGTGTAACAGGTATCCTATAGAATTGATGGTTTTAACCTTCTAAATTCGTATATTGATTTTATGATAAAATACAAATTTTGTTTATCAATAATCAAATAGTTATTTTACTAAAATGGCATCATCGATAGACTTATTAAGAGCTTTAAAATAATCATCCATACCAGATTTTCCAAGAATGAAAGGATTGGCTTCCCCTTTTTTTCTATTCCTTGCAATATCTAAGTTTTTAAATCCATCACCTACAAATAAATGTGCAGTAAGCTCAATAGTTGCTCCAGCCTCTTTAGATTCTTTTTCAAAATGAGTAACAGAAGTTTTATAAGTTAGTTTTTCTTTAGCATTTCTGGGAATACCTGTTCCTCCCCAAAGTACAGCAGTATGTTCCTTACCATCATTTACAATATGGAATATGAAAGAAATTCCACCAGGTGTATGTCCAGGAGTTTCTAATATTTTAACTGTTTTATCTCCCAGAGTTATTTCATCTCCGTTTTTAACATAGATATCTACAGGAGGTTTAGGAGAACGAGAAGAGTTGGGACCTGTTGTTAAAGAATACATAAATTCAGCATCAACCTTTGTCATAACTACTTTAGCTCCAAATTTATCTCTTAAATAATTAGCACCTCCGTAATGGTCACCATGTCCATGACTTATAAGAATGTATTTTATTTCTGAGGGATCTAATCCAAGGCTCTCCATTCCATTTATAATGGTTTCAGCATCATGGTCATCCCACATGGAATCAATAAGAATAATTCCATCTGAAGTTTTTAGTACCCATGCCACAACACTAACACTTCCTACACAGTATAGGTCGTCAAAAACTTTTGTAGGCTCTAACGGATTATTATTGTGAAGAAGTTTCATTATATCCGCTGGTGGTTCCGAAGCCATTGCTACCTTTGAAACATATGAAAAGATAGTGACTGCGGTAATAATACTAAATATAACTTTTTTTAAAATCTTGTACATAAAAGTCCTCCAATATTTTTTTATAATATATATCCCATTAAAAATAATAGAATTTTGAGTTCAAAACACCTAGAAGGGTCACTATAAATAGATTGATGCATAAATCTATTATAGAATTTCCTATAGTTTCAATTATGTGATCGATAAATTCCTGACTTTTACCTGATTATATTTATCTACATATCTGCAATGACAGCAAATTTCAAAGTAAAAGAGTAGCTGACATTGGACAGCTACTTTATGGTTATTGTTATATTTTAAATATCTAATGCTGCATGGTGACCTTGATAAATAGCTGTTGTAATTGTTGAAACTTTTACACAATCACCTATTTGAGAAACCATTAATGCTGAATCCCATAATTCATCAACACTTGCTCTTCTTGATTTTTGTCCTAATGCACATACAACAGTTGTTCCGGAAACAAATACTTCTTTCCCTTCTTTATTTACACAAAGAACTCCATTTTCACTAACTTTAATAGCTTTATGACTTTTAAAAATTGCTATATCGCTTTTATCTATTTCAGCTAATAAAAGAGGTCTGTGACGAATATTTGCATCAGGTGAGAACTCTTCATTCATTTCTACTAGACTAACTTTTTTACCTTCTCTAGCGAAATGGATAGCGGCCTCGCATCCTGCAAGTCCTCCTCCTAAGACAATAACTTCGTCAGTCACTCGATCTACCTTCTCATGGTAGTCATTTATTAATATAGCAGTATCTCTAGTTAATCCTTCAATAGGAGGTAAGAATGGCTCTGAACCTACTGCAATTATAATTGCATCTGCATTTTCTTTATCAGCGTATGCTTTATCTACTCTAGTATTAAGACGAATATCTACCCCTGCATCTTCAGCTAATTTACCTAGAGTAACACCCAATTGATACATTTCATGTTTAAATGGAATTGCCTGCTCACCTATTAGTATTCCGCCTACTTCTGAATTTTGCTCACATAAAACTACTTCATGTCCTCTTTTTGCTGCAGTAATTGCTGCTTTAAGTCCACCTGGACCTGCTCCAACAACTAATACTTTCTTTTTAACTGGTGCTGGAGTAATTTCTAAACCATCACTTTCTCTGCCGATAATTGGATTTACAGTACAACGTCTAGTTCCTGTTTCAGCTCTTTCCGCCATACATGTGTAACAACGTAAACAGTGGATGATATGCTCATCTTTGTTTAACATTACTTTTTTAGGAAGCTCAGGATCAGCTAATAAAGCTCT
Source organism: uncultured Ilyobacter sp. (assembly GCF_963663625.1). Classification (NCBI taxonomy): domain Bacteria; kingdom Fusobacteriati; phylum Fusobacteriota; class Fusobacteriia; order Fusobacteriales; family Fusobacteriaceae; genus Ilyobacter; species uncultured Ilyobacter sp. The sequence continues at coordinate 250,563 of NZ_OY760437.1, forward strand.
TGCCATCTCAACAACATCAGCTTTTCCAGACGCTATAATTTCTTCCATCATTTCAGGATCATTTAATCCACCAATAGTTGCAACGGGAACACTTACGTGTTTTTTAATTTCTGCAGCTAAATAAACATTTGCTCCATGTGGTATAAACATAGAAGGGTGAGTTATACCAAATCCACGTTGGTATGTACCTGCAGAAACATGAAGTAAATCAATTTTACTTTCTACTAATTTAGCAATTTCTATACCATCTTCAAGAGTATATCCACCTTCAAAAAGTTCAGAACCACTCATTCTGAGTTCAATAGGGAATCCATATCCAACAGCATTACGGACACTATCTAAAACTTCTTGTAAAAAACGCACTCTATTTTCTAATGAACCACCATATATATCTGTTCTTTTATTAAAATGAGATGAAAGGAATTGATTAATTAACCATCCGTGACCGGCATGAACCATTATCATTTCAAATCCGGCTTTTTTAGCTAATGCTGCTTTTTCTCCGTAAGATTTAACAATATCATCTATTAATTCCTTTGTAAGCTCATGCACTTCTCTTCCATCAGGACGGGTTCCTGCACTTGGTCCCCATTGTCCCATACCTTGTTTTTTTTCTTTATCCACAAGATAAGTTCCTGCATATTGTCCTGAATGTGATAGCTCAACACTTGCAATTGCACCGTGACGACGGATTGCATCAGCTGTATAAGTAAAGCTTGATAAAGAACCAACAGTTTGTAGATCTAAGTGATACATGTGAGAACCTTCAGTTTCAGGGTGGACTACCAGTTCACTTACCGTAACGTTTGCTGCTCCCCCTTTTGCCCTATTTTCATAGAACGCTGTAGAAGCTGGTCCTACTGTACAATCTGCGGTTATGTCTGTCCCGCCCATTGGAGCTCCAAACATTCTATTTCTAAAATATACATTTCCTAGTTTAATCGGCTTACAAAGATTAGGATATTTTCTTTCCATTATTAAATTCCTCCATTTATAATTTATTTTCAATAGACACTGCTACGTTATTTGTACTTTTGTTTACTACACGATAAATAAAAGTTAGAATGAGGCCTGCAAAACTGAATCCCATTGCAATTAGAAAAGCAGAATTTGTCATTTTAGCTACTTTTACCATAATTGTAGGTCCAACATAACCTGCAATAGCAAATCCTATAAACATTATCCCGAAGTTCACACTATTGTTTCTAGCACCAAACTGATCGGCTGTAAATCCAGGAAAAACTCCCATAAATGATCCAAAACATATCCCTATAATTGATATCCCTATGTAGAAGGTTGTAATATCTCCTTCACCAGAAACATATAAGAATCCTGATCCGATAATTGACAAAACACAAGCTGATGCAAGGGTATTGATTCTACCTATTTTATCTGAAATAGAACCTGCAAGAACTCTACCAAATACATTAAACAAAGCTATTGTTGATACGGCAGCGGTTGCAGCAACCGGGGACATTCCTATTAATTTTTTAGCTAAGGGAGCCGCCAAAGGTATAAACATGAGTGCAGCAAACCCACCGCAAGTCAATAAAAGAAGCATTACATAAAATACAGGTGTTTGTAACATTTTTTTCCAATCTTTATCAGTTTCTATACAGCTTTTGTTATTTGATACTGGTGGTGTCCAGCCTTCAGGAACAAAACCAACCGGACATTTATCTATAAAGAAAGCACTTGTACACACAATGACAGTAAATACAGCTCCAATGATTTTAAAACCAGCTGTAGCACCAGTTTGGGAAATAATAACCGCTGCTATTGGAGGAATAATAACTGAACTTATACCAAATAAGGCAGTTGTAACTCCACCGACGAATCCACGTTTGTCTGGGAAAAATTTAATTGGATTACTGATAGTACATCCGTAAACCATTCCAAGACCTAATCCGGTGAGGAGACCATAAGACAATATCAAAGCTCCAACACTTTTGGCAAATCCTGATAAAATCATACCTCCACCAAACATAAGTCCGCCCACAAAAATTACAATTTTAGGTCCAAAAGTGTCATTGATCTTTCCTCCACCGATCATAGTAACCGGTCCGACTGAGTTAGCGATAATGAAGACAATTGATAAATTAGCAGGAGTAAGTGCTACTCCATTGAGTTGAGTCAGATGTTCTGCCATAGGGCCAGCAAACACACTCCATGCGTATAAAGAACCTATACAAAGGTTGATGAAACAACTTGCGATTAACACAAGCCACCTTTTTTTTGAATAATTCATAATAAGCCTCCTTTTAATTTTTGATTGTTATTTTAGTAACAATCATTTATACCATGACTTTGACAACATGTCAACACAGACATGTTGTCAAAGTCACAATTTGTTTGTGGTTTATACATACAAAATATGCTATAATTGCAATGAAAATCGAGATTAAAAGTCTAAATAGGGGTGATCATGAGAACTTTAAAATATGCAATTTTAGGACTTCTTAATAAAAAAGATATGACTGGTTATGATATAGCAAAAGAATTTAAATATGAATTATTCAAATTTTGGCACGCAAGACACAGCCAAATTTATCCAGAATTAAAACGTCTTGCAGAAGAGGGGTTTGTAACTTATGATATTAAAATAAGTGGAGATATCTTAGAAAAAAAACTATATTCTATAACTGAAAAGGGGCAGAAAGAACTTTTGATCTGGTTGCATAAAGATGAAAATATTTCACAAACTCCAAAAGATGTTTTTAGATTACGTATGTATTTTTCTAATAATTTAGATTTAGAGTCAAGAATTCATCTTCTTGAAAATCAAAAAGTACAACATAAAGAGAAGCTCGATATACTAAAAAAGACAGCAGAACAGTATTCTGAAATTCCTGACCATAATACTGATCGTTTCGGTGATTTTATTGTCTTGGAGGGAGCTATTATGAGGCAAGAAAGTGTCATTAAATGGCTTGATAAGTGTATTGGTTATTGCAAAAAAGCTCAAAAAGAGGAAAAGAAAAATAAATGATTTAGTAAAGGCATGACATAAATATTTTTTAAGTTAAGTATAGAATCGGTATATAATGAAAATAGTGATACTAGAAGTGTCCCTGATTAATATGTGGGTAAAGTAACGAAGGTGAGTTTATTGACCATGATTTATGTATGATATTTTAAAACTTTCACCACATTCGAAACTTATAATGAAAAATACCAGTGGCTGACTAAAAACATATTTTTTGTGATGCTAAAAGGTATCCAGACAAAGTTATAATAAATTTTTATAAACTTTAAAATAATAAGGGAAGGTGAATGTAAAATATGTTGAATTTTTTCAAAGGAAAGTTTAAATCTATTTTTGTATTAAACAAAAATAAAATTAACTTCCATATACCATTAATATTAACGTTTCTAATGGGAACATTTTTTACAATAGGATTTTATCTCAATAATATCAAGGCAGGATTAACAGCATCTCTGGCAGGATTGATACTAGTTTATTTTCCAATTTATGCAACAACCGGAGAAAGAATCATAACATTATTAGCCTGTTCATTTGCTTTTATTTTTTCATATGCTTTAGGACTTATGTTTAGTTTTAATTATATAATTTCGTCTATTGTATTTGGAATGTATTGTGGAATTATTCATTGGCTAACATCTTATTTAATGGTAAGACCTCCAAAGAGCTTTTTTTTTGTAATGATAGCTGCTACAGCAAGTTGTATTCCACACAGACCCGATAAAATAGCAGAAAGCTTAGGATTATTTGCCTTAGGATCTATAATAGTTACTTTTGTTGCTTTTGTTTATAGTATTATTGTGAACAAAAATAAACCCTCAATAAGTGGAAGAATATTTCATGTTAATTTTAAATATAATCAAGATACAGATTTATTAGAAGCAATAATATTTGGAATATTCATGTTTATTTCATTATTGGTAGGGCATCTATTAAAGGTAGTTAATCCATACTGGATTTCAGTCTCATGCGTAGCAGCATTACAGGGAGCATCTAAGGACCATGTGATTCAAAGAGTGACCCAAAGAATAGCAGGAACATTTATGGGGTTAGGTCTGTGCTGGATTACCTTAATATTTGCTAATGAAGATATCAAATTAATACTGATTTCTATAGTAATACTCCAGTTTATCCTTGAAGCTACAGTTCAAAGGAACTATGCTATTGGAATTATTTTTGCTACACCTTTAACAATACTACTTGCAGATGCTTCTACTTTATTTACAATGAGCACAACAACATTTATGAAATTAAGATTATTTAATACTCTTATTGGTTGTTTAATAGGCGCACTTGGTGGAGTGGTAATTCATCATGAAAAATTGAAATATGAACTGAAAAAGAAATTGAAGTTATTGGGGATTGGCTCACTAAATTAGAAGGTCAACATAGATATTTTTGTATTTTAAAGACTAATTACAAAAGCAAAATAGTTTAAGTATTAGATTTATTATAGTAAATAAGATTTTAATTAAGAAAAGTCAGCAAATAAAAAATTAGATCCTTTTGGAAGTCGGAATAGCTAGAACTAAGAGGATTAAAATAAAGATACCGACATTTAAATAAAAAAATTGACTTTTAAAAAAAAATGTTATAAAATTAACTTGAGAGACAGAGTGTATTGTAAACGAACTTTTTAAACAGCAATAGACGTTTAGTATGTTTTTAGAATTGAAGTATCCGAGATTTTATTAAATTATTTTTATTTAACAAACAAAAAATATAATATAGTTATACGAGATTACGAGAGTAGGAATTTAAGAAAAAATATGTTTTATATTTTTTCTTATGGTCTGCTCTTTTTTTGTTTGAAATATGATTTTTAAAAGTTGTTGTAACTTAAAAAATAAATAGTAAGGAGGAAATGTATGGAAATTTACGGTTTGGCATTTGTAGGTCTTTGCATGTTTTTAGGATCCACAATAGGAGTTACTCTAGGGAAGATTTTAGGTATCAGTGGAAATGTCGGTGGGGTAGGTTTTGCAATGCTTATTATGGTTATAGCTACTAATTACTTAGAGAAATCTGGTAATGGATTTAGCGAAAAAACTCAAAAAGGTATACTTTTATTAAGTAGTCTTTACATTCCAGTAGTGGTAGCAATGTCAAGTATTCAAAATGTAGTGGCGGCTATAAATGGAGGTGCGGTGGCCTTTTTAGCTGGTGGAATAGCGACAATAGGGTCTCTGTTTTTAATACCAATTATAATGAAACTAGTAGGAGGTAAAGATGGATATACTGATAGCGTTAATGAAAAAGTATGATTTGGTAGCAGCTATTGTAATAACTGGTGGAATTATGGTTCTGTCAAAAGGATTCGCTAAAAAAATAAAGCAAGAGAGAATGGCGTCAGCTATGGCTATAGTGATAGGTCTGATTGCTGCTTATATAGCAGGAACTTACACTGGTGATAAAAAAGGTGTGGCGGACATAGCTATGTTTTCAGGGTTTGGATTATTAGGAGGAAGTATGCTGAGAGATTATACTATTATATCTACAGCATATGGAGTTAAGACAGAAGATTTAAAAAAATCAGGAACAGCTGGGGCTATTTCGTTACTTATAGGAGTTGGATTCTCATTTGTGGTAGGTGTAGGAATAGCTTGGATTCTAGGATTTAGAGATCCTGCAGAGTTAGCTACCATAGGAGGAGGGACTTGTACGTTTATAGTCGGTCCAATAACCGGTAGTGCTTTAGGTGTGGGATCAAATGTCATTGCTTTATCTATAGCAGCAGGAGTTGTAAAATCAGTATTGACTATGATACTAACTCCGTTTGTAGCAGATAAAATAGGACTGAATAATCCAAAGTCAGCAATGGTTTTTGGAGGGTTAATAGGAAGTACTAGTGGTGTTGCAGGTGCCTTGGCAGCAACAGATCCTAAATTGGTTTCTTATGGTGCAATGGTAGCTACTTTTTATACTGGAGCCGGAAGTTTACTAGTACCGACAGTTGGATATTCTTTAGTTAAGCTATTATTTTAATCTATATAAGGAGATAAAAAATGGAATATATGGTGACAGTAAATGGAAAAGAATTCGAAGCGGTGGTAGAGGAAATATTTCCAATATTACCAAGTTCTCAGATAGTCCAAACCTCACATCAATCACAAAATCTTTCTTCATCCATAATGATACCAGAAGAACCTCCTGTGGTAAATATTGAGGTGACAAGCAAAGTAGAGGGATCAGTACACGGTATTTTAGTGTCTATAGGTCAGAATATAAAGGAAGGAGACACAGTTGCTGTCTTGAAATTTATGAAAATGGATATGGAGGTAAAAGCTCCAGCAGGAGGCTTAATAAAGCAAATACTTGTAAATACTGGAACTTTAATCCATGAAAATGATGTTTTGTTTGTAATAAGTCAATAAAGTATAAAATTTTATTCTGAAAATATTTAAGCGAAATTATTTAAAGCAGGGTGGAAAATAAACTTTCCCATAACCAAACTGTGGTATAATTTGTATTTAAATATTTATTTAGGAGGGCTAGTTCTATTATGGGAGATCAATTTTCTACTTTTTTTAGTCATATAAACGATTCAGTAGGTTATTCCGCTCTTCTTCTTGCTATGACTCGTACCTTGGAGGATGAGAATAAGCTTAAGGAGTTTTATAAAAAAAATAATTTGAATTTTGTAGTAACTGAAATAGGAGGAAAATCCACTGGAGATTTTCAAGATAAGATAAACAGAGCAGTGATAGGAGCCAGCCTGAACGGCGGATTAATAAAGAAGACGAGCAATGAGATACATGCCTTATTACATGCTTCTGAAGAGGCAAAAAGGGGAATTTTGGTAAATACCGCCTCAACAACTAATTTAATAGTAAAAATTGCAATTGTTAAAAATAATCATTGGATTGCAGTTGCAATTTTTGGAGAATCATCAATACATTCATCTGTATCTCATGAAAGATGTGGACTTGGAGTAATGCATATATAAATAAAGTTAAAAACTGGTCTAAGATTTTTACTAAATATTTAATTCATATGCAAAATATAAATAATGATTATCAATATAAAACTTAAAATAAAATATCCTACCCATAGAGTGACTGAGAAAAAGAGAGAGCTATACAGAGAAATCAAAAAGCAAAATGGTAACTTTGTAAAACTTAAAAAAAATTCTTTACAATTCTATGGGCTAATTTAATTTGGAAAAGTTTTTTTTATTAAACCTTACAATTTTAGAAAGATCATGAACTTTCTATAAAACAGGTAGCGAATGAGATTGTATAAACTTTTATTTATAAGGAAGGGACATTTATGGAAAATAAAAAAGTATGGGATACTCTAAAAAGAGACAAAAATCAAAGAGTTAGAGACGCCATTCCTTTGGTAAAAATAGGAAAGATAGTAGATGCAAAAGATACTGTAAAACTTTTAGAAACTATAATTAAGCCTTATGACAGGGTAAATATCGAAGGTGACAACCAAAAACAGGCAGATTTTTTGGCTGAAGAACTAAATAAGGTTGACAAAAACAAAGTGAATAACCTGCATTTAGTTCAATCTGTATTATCGTTAGATTCTCATTTGGATCTTTTTGAAAATGGGATAGCTAAAAAAGTTGATTTTTCATTTTCAGGACCACAGGCTGGGAGACTTCCTAAATTGATGAAGGAAGGCAAGGTTGAGATAGGTGCTATCCATACATATTTAGAATTGTTTGGAAGATATTATATAGACCTCACTCCGAGAGTTGCTCTTATTGCGGGATTTCAAGCAGATAAGGAAGGAAATATATATACAGGATTTAATACGGAAGATACGCCAATTATAGTAGAAGCTACTAAATTTAAACAGGGTCTCGTGGTAGCCCAGGTAAATGAAATCGTAGATAAGCTGCCTAGAGTAGACATTCCTGCAGATTGGGTTGATTTTGTAATAGAATCACCAAAACCTTTTTATGTAGAGCCTCTCTTTACTAGAGATCCGGCGAATATAACAGACGCACAAATATTGAGAGCTATGATGGCTTTAAAAGGGATCTATGCAGAATATGGAGTACAAAGACTAAATCATGGAATAGGATTTGATACAGCGGCAATAGAACTAATACTTCCAACCTATGGAAAAGAATTAGGGTTAAAGGGAAAAATATGTTCTTATTTTGCTCTAAATCCACATCCTACTATGATTCCTGCAATCGAGGATGGATGGGTAGAATCTATCCATTGTTTTGGAGGAGAGCTAGGGATGGATGAATATATTAAACAAAGATCTGATATATTCTTCTTAGGTCCAGATGATAATTTGAGGTCTAACAGAGCTTATAGCCAGGCAGCTGGACTTTATGCTTTAGATATGTTTATAGGTGGGACTCTTCAGATCGACCAGTATGGAAACAGTAGTACGGCTACAGCTACAAGAATAGCTGGGTTTGGAGGGGCTCCTAATATGGGAAGTGATGCTAAAGGGAGACGTCATGTATCTGAGGCTTGGTTAAAATGTGGTGATGAATGCCAAACTCAGAAGGACTCTATCGGAGGTCACAAAAGAGGAAAAAAACTAGTAGTTCAGCTGGTAGATACTTTTAAAGAAAAAATGGTACCGGCTTTTGTAGAGAAACTAGATGCTTTGGAGCTAGCTAAGAACTTTGATATGCCGATTCCTCCTATAATGATATATGGTGATGATGTCACTCATATAGTAACAGAAGAAGGGATAGCGTATCTTAATAAATGTGAAAGCTTAGAGGAAAGAAAGGCTGCGATAAGGGCTGTAGCTGGATATACTGCTTTAGGTTTAACGGCAATAGAGAGTGAAACAGAACTACTCAGAAAAAAAGGAATAGTAAAAACACCTGAAGATTTAGGAATAGATGTCAGCAGAGCAAATAGAAACCTATTGGCAGCAAAAAATATCCGGGAATTAGTAGATTATTCAAAAGGACTCTACAATCCACCAGCTAAATTCAAAAATTGGTAGAAATCAGGAGGAATAAAATGGCTTTAGAATATCTTGAATTTGAATATTTAAATGAAAAGTATCAAAGTATTCCTGTTGCTAGTTCCCATACAGGGGTAGTAGGATCAGGAGATATGGAAGTCTTAATGACAAGAAAAGATCAAGGAGGAAAAGTATTAGTAAAAGTTTCAACACCTGTAAAAGGTTTTGAAAATGTCTGGAATATAGTTTTGCAAAAATTTGTAAAAGAAACCAATTTGGGAGACGTGCTGATAGAGATAAATGATAACAACTCCACTCCCTTTATAGTTTCATTAAGAATGAAACAGGCATTTATAGAGGCTATGTCTGAAAATAATAACTCTGATAATTATGAGGATATTCAGGATCAAAGTTTTTACGAAGCTACTTCAAGAGTAAGAGCTCGTAATATAGTAGATAAAGGAACATTTACAGAACTGGCAGGTCCTACTTGTAAGCTTATGAGTCCACATCTTCCTGTACTTGGACAAGCGACAGCCTTTGATGATGGAGTAGTAACAGGAATAGGAAAGATAGGCGAAAGACCAGCATTTGTGATTTCTCAAGAAGGCAAGTTTATCGGAGGAGCTGTTGGGGAAGTTTCTGGGGCTAAAATTGTAAATATCTTTAATTTGGCCTCTGATCTTTATAAAAAAATAGTTTCTAAATACCCAAAAGATTATGAAAAAAGAGTCCCTTTAATTATATGGTCTTTTGAGACCGGAGGAGTGAGACTTCACGAAGCAAACGCAGGACTTTTAGCTCATGCAGAGGTGATGGAAGCTATTCAAAAGTGCAGAGGAAGTGTTCCGATTATTTCTTTAGTTGGAAGTAAGGTCGGATGCTTTGGAGGAATGGGATTTGTGACTGTGGCAACAGATTGTATAATAATGAGTGAATTGGGAAGAATAGGTCTTACAGGTCCTGAGGTAATAGAGCAGGAAATGGGTAAGGAAGAATTTGATTCGGCTGATAAATCATTGATATATAGAACGACCGGTGGAAAGCACAAGTATATAATGAGGGATTGTAGTTTTCTGGTTAAGGATAGTATAGGGGATTTCAAAAGAAAGATAGAAGACCTGTCAAAATTATCGTACGAAGAGATACAGCAATATAGAGCTATCGGAAGTTTGGATCTTGTAAATGAACAAATGAATTTGGTAAAGTTGGTATCTACATTGAAGCCTAAAGATTCCAAAGATATGTGGAATTATTATGGGAACTTGGCGGATAAAATTTCAGATGATTCTTATGAAGAATTTATTGTATCTGTAAAGAGAAGAAAGAGAGGTGTTTAGATCAATGAATGTCCGACCTATGGCAGGAAAAGGAAGAAAAGCAGTTGAAATGATTGTGGATGAAAATAGCTTTTTAGAAAATATTATAGGTATATATAATCAGAATAAAGAAATAGCACCTAGTGCTGTAGTAGGAACTGCAAAATTAGAAGGAAAAGAAGTAACCATTATTGCCAACGATGCCACCAAGATGAACCCAAGATTTCCAGTAGTATATGGAGGTATTATAGGTTTAGAAGAAGGCTACAAGATGGCAACAGCAGTTTATGATACCATTGAGACAGATAAGAGTTCAAAAGTGAAAAGACCGATAGTTTTGATAGTAGATACTCCAGGAAATGGTCCTGGAAAAGTTGAAGAGATAATAGGTATGAATAAATCTACAGGATCTTATCAATTGGCTCTTGCCGAAGCTAGATTGAAAGGGCACCCAATAGTTGCAATGATAATAGGAAGAGCGATCAGTGGAGCTTTTCTTTGTCACGGTCTTCAGGCAGACAGGATACTATCATTATCAGCAGATTTTAAGACAATGATTCATGTAATGCCGATCACGAGTATAGCCAGGATAACAAAATTAGATATAGAAACTTTAGAGGGATTATCTAAGTCAAATCCTGTTTTTGCATCAGGAGCTCACTTCTTTTATGATTTAGGAGGACTAGAAGAAGTTATCAATAACGTAGACGATATGAGAGATACGATAATAAAACACATTAAAGATGTATATCAGCTGTTTGAAAATGGAGAAAACTATAAGACCGGACCTGCTGGTAGGGGTTTACTTGGAGACGAAAGAGGAGGAAGAGTAACTAGATCTAAGGTGATGAGTACAATGAACGCAGAATTTAGAAAAATAGAGAGCCAATTTCTATAATAATTTATTTTAGATTTTAATTAATAATTGAGGTGGATCTGGTATGTCGATGGAAGGAGCAAGATTATGGATGAATTAAAAATTTTAAAAGAAATAATGGATTCTATAGATGATGTTCCCACCCTTGATAAAATGCCAAGAAGAGCTTTAAGTGACAAGGGAATAAATGGTCCAACAAGTGCTCACGTAATAGAGGAGGTTCATACGCCTTTTAATTATGAATATATCACCTTTACGACAGGGACAAGTGCTTTTCAAAATATAGTAGGGGTATTAAAATATGAAATTCCTGAAAGGGTCAAGGCTAGTCACAAAGCATTGAGTTTGTCAAATGTAAAGAAAGGGGATAGGTTGCTAGTGACTTATCCTCCTCTTGTTAATGTGTTTTCGAAGGAAGCACTAGAAAGCTATGGCCTTAAATGGAAGTTCCTAGAAAAATCTAGCCGTGATGCTGTAATATACTCTATATGCCGAGACGGAATAGATGTTGTAATTGGAGAATCGTCATTTCTACGGGCAACAATAGAGGATGCAAAAAAATCAGGACTTATCAAATACTTTCCCAAAAAGCTTACTTTTATAACTGCAGGAACAGCATTGGATACAGAAATACTGGAAAGCATCAAGGGTGTGGGTGATTATCAGGTACATGATTTATACGGTACCCAAGAGTTTGGCTGGATTTGTTTAGATGGCATACCTCTTAGGGATGATATCAGCCTAATAAAGAGTGGAACTAAAAATGCTTTTGATCTTATAGTTGGGGGGATCCCAACAGGAGACAGATTCATTGTTGATAGTTCAGGACATTTATGTAATAGAGCTGGTAAAATAATTACTTACTCAAAAGAGAGAGTGGCCAAAGAATACGAATGTATAATATTAGAAACAATACTTAGCAGCAGAACAACTGTGGAAAGAGTTGCAAAGACAGTGCTAAGAAGTAAATCAAAAGTAGTGCGAGTCGATCAAGATATAAAGCTTTCATCAGAAAAAAATATAGTAGGATTAAAGTACTATGATGAAGATGAAATTCACGTAATTGACGATAAAACAAAATTTTTAGATGATATTATAATGGGACAATTGGATTATCAATCTCATGGGAAAAAGGATCCAGTTTGGACAAAGAGGTCGTGAATGTATAGAAGACATGATTTGTTAGAGATAAAGAATGTAGAAAAAATAATCGAAGAAGTAGCTTCACCGAAGGATAGAGAAGCTTTATCAGAGGAAATATTTAATATTCCTGCAATAGTTAGAAGACAGGATGGAACTATCCAAAAGAAGCTACAAGTAGGCTTTAGTTTTCCATTTAAGGTGGATGGGATAAGGTTTAGAATAGCATGCAGTGTAGATAAAGCTGAAATAACAGGATCTATCTCACCTTATCAGGTAACACAAATTTATAATAACAGCAGTTTCAATTTAAATATTTTAGACAACATAATTAAGAGTGCTAAGGAATCAGAGGTAGAGGTTGGAATTTTTGGTTCAGCAGCTCTTGAAATAGTTACAGGATATTCATATTTAGATTCAAATTCAGACCTAGACATCTTGGTAAAATCGAATAGTGTAGAAAATTTGAAGTATTTTTATTCCAAAGTGAAAAAAATCGAAAAAAATACAGGAAAACTTATCGACATAGAAATGGAGATTCAAAATGGATTCTCTATTAAGTTGAAAGAATTTTTGAGTGATACAGTTACTATTATTGCAAAAGGATTATATTCTATAGAACTAATGACAAGAGATGAGGTTAAATTGTTGAGCTCATCTAAAGATAAGATAAAGAGAGGTTATTAGGATGTATAGAGAAGAAGTCTATAAATTGGTGGAACTTTTGCAAGAAGCAATGCTAAAAGAAGTAATGTGTTATCCATCCTTTGGACTAGTATCACCTATTTCCAATGGCTCTCACAATGATATGGATCACTTTACTTTTATAGAAAGCACAGTTGTTTTACAAAAATATTTTTTGAGAATGGCTAATCTCATTTTTCTTTACGAAGATGAAAAAATTATTTTTAATTATGGTAGAAAGATTGGCATTGAAGCAGAAATGGAAATGTTTAAAAAAACAGGTGGTGTTAATACTCATAAAGGGATGATATTCTTACTTGGAATTACTTTAATGGCTTCGGGAATAGTAATATTAAAAGGTGGAAAATTTGAAGATATATCCAACGTAATAAAAAATATGACCATGGGGATAGTAGAGAATGATTTTAGAAAAATAGACTCAAAGCAAACTCTAACTCATGGGGAAAAAATATATTTAGAATATGGAATAACGGGAGTAAGAAGAGAGGTCGAAACAGGGTTGCCATTAGTTTTTGAATATAGTCTAAACACCTATGAAAATTTAAAGTTGAATCAAAACCAAAGATTAGTTTATACACTTCTAGAAATTATGTCTATGTGTGATGATACAACGGTCTTATATCGTCATGACATTAAAATGCTGGATTATGTAAAAAAAAGAAGTCAAGAAATACTAGAGAACACAAATGGATATTTTGATCAAGAAATCTTAGACAATTTCACTGAAGAATGTATAGAAAAAAATATTAGCCCAGGTGGAGCTGCAGATATTTTAGCAACTACAGTTTTTCTTTCTTTAGTAAAGCAAGAGTTTTTTAATTGTAAGAACCTTTAGATAAGATAATAAATTTTTTATTAAAAATAAATATGTACTTATCTTAGTTCTATTAAATTAAATATTACCTGCTAAAAAATAGAAATATCTCTTTATAAAAACCAATTGGAGTGATGAACAGATGAACATTACAGAACTTATGAAGTTGTTTGGAAATCCTGAAACTATAAAAACCTTGAGTATAGGGGATAAAATGATGGGTGTAGGCGTAACAGTAATCCTTGGTATGGGTATCACGGTTGTAGCGCTTATATTTATACAGTTTATGATAGGAATTATGACAAGTATGCTTGCTGAGAAGCCAAAGACAGTGGCAGAAAGCACGCCTGTATTAACAAAAAATCAGGCTGCACCACTTCAAGAGGAAGTGGCGTCAACTAATGATGAAGAATTAGTCGCTGTAATAACTTTGGCGGCATCAGCATATTTGGGAATTCCCTCAAGTAATTTATTTATAAAAAATATCGAAAGATCTTAATTGATGAGAGGAATTAGAGTAAAAATAAGCATGATACGTCAAATAAGAAAAATATATTAGAGATTATAAAAATTAATTTATAAAGAATCTTATGGAGGAAAAATTAAATTATGAAAAACTTCAAAATAGTAGTTAATGGAAACGAATATGATGTAGCAGTAGAGGAAATCGGAGGAGCATCTTCTGCACCAGCAGCAAGACCAGCAGCACAAAGACCGGTAGCACCAGCAGCACCAAAGCCTGCAGCGGTACCAAAACCAGTAACTACTGCAGCAGGGGCAGGAGCAGGAGTGAACACCGTAACTGCACCTATGCCTGGTACAATAATTAATGTAGGGTGTCACGCAGGAGCGAAAGTTTCTAAAGGTGATATCTTAGTAGTATTAGAAGCAATGAAAATGGAAAACGAAATTATGGCTCCTCATGACGGAACAGTTACTGAAGTTAGAGTACAGCAAGGTGCTTCAGTTAATGCAGGAGATATACTAGTAGTATTATCTTAATATCCAGAGGGGGACAATTGTTATGTTACAAGCTTTGATAGATTTTTATACCAGTACAGGTTTCTATGGTATGAATATAGGGGCCATCGCAATGATGATAGTTGCCTGTATTTTCATGTACCTTGCTATAGTAAAAGGATTCGAACCTCTGTTATTGGTTCCTATCTCTTTCGGAATGCTTCTTACAAACCTTCCATTTGCCGGTATGATGGCAGAGCCTTTAATGGAAGTAAAAGAGCATCTTACAGCTTCAGGAGCAGTGCAGTATGTAGTACATACAGCAGAGCCTGGAGGATTACTTTACTACCTTTACCAAGGTGACCATTTAGGTATCTTCCCTCCATTAATCTTTATGGGTGTAGGGGCAATGACAGATTTCGGTCCGTTAATTGCAAATCCTAAATCACTTCTTCTTGGAGCAGCAGCTCAGTTTGGAATCTTCGTTACTTTCCTAGGAGCGATAGCTTCTGGACTGTTTACAGCTCAGGAAGCAGCTTCAATCGGAATCATCGGAGGAGCAGACGGACCTACTGCGATCTTCCTTTCTTCAAAACTGGCTCCGCACCTAATGGGACCAATAGCTGTAGCAGCTTATTCATATATGGCGCTTGTACCAATCATTCAGCCGCCTATCATGAAAGCTCTTACAACAGAGAAGGAAAGAATAATAAAAATGTCACAGATGAGAATGGTAACAAAGAAAGAGAAGATCATTTTCCCTATCGTAGTTACTATCATAGTATCTCTAATAGTACCTCCAGCAGCGACTCTAATCGGTATGCTTATGCTTGGAAACCTATTCAGAGAAAGTGGAGTAGTAGGAAGACTAGAAGATACAGCTAAGAATGCGCTGATCAATATCATCACAATTTTCCTAGGAGTAACAGTAGGAGCTACTGCAACTGCTGAAGCCTTCCTGAAAGTAGAGACACTTGCTATCCTGGCACTAGGAGTAGTAGCCTTTGGAATAGGAACAGGCTCAGGAGTAGTTCTTGCTAAGGTAATGAACAAATTCCTAAAAGTTCCAATCAATCCACTGATCGGATCTGCAGGAGTATCTGCGGTACCAATGGCAGCAAGGGTATCACAGGTAGTAGGACAGAAAGCTGACCCGTCAAACTTCCTGTTAATGCATGCAATGGGACCAAACGTTGCAGGAGTAATAGGATCTGCAGTATCTGCAGGGGTACTACTTTCACTATTTGGATAAAATTTATAGATCCCCTCAAATGTAGCTTTAAGGGCTCTTTCGAGGGGATTTTTTTTTAATGTGGTGTACTTCATTATTAAAAATGATGTTAAAATACTTAAAAACAGAGGTTGAAAATCTATTGCAATTAGCAGTAAACTTCTATTATAAATAGGATGAAGTTTATTCTGAAATGGGAGGAGATAGCGAGAAAGTTGTACAATGAATTCGTATCGGGATGATAGGTGAAAACCCGAAAATCTGGATTGGTATTCTAAAGAAAAAAGATGGCAAGTTTCGGGTAGGAGCAAAAAGTAATAATGTAGCACATAGGAAAAAAATCCTATGTGCTTTTTCTATTTTCCCAAATACATACTTCATCTTATCAAGTAGCCAAACCTGACCTTTTCCAGTAAGCATAGGCTGATAGAAGATTTTACTATTGAAAACTCTAGTGATGACACTAAAATACCCCATGTTAATATAATACTGGTATGGTTTGTTTTGAGAGTCAAGAATATCGATAATTCTCATTTCACTAAATAGCTTCTTCTGCCCAAGTCCGAGAGTTTCATAGTTGGACTTTGCAAAGTCATTGACAGAAACTAAACTGGTAGAGTCGCTAACGCTTTCAGCAAATGCAATAAGTCCTTTGGACTCTCTGATGGCATTCATAGCATTCATGTAAACAGTATGATGGGCGGAACTAGGTAATTCATTCCACTTGATAAGTTGTTCAAGAACAGCTGTCACCTTGTCTTCCTTTGAAGCATTACTTTCAACCTGAATAAGGTATTGAATAATACTCTTAGCAACATCAGAAGTCTGACCTAAGTTACAAGCAAACAGCATAATATGTTTTCTATTGAATAGATTGATATTACTGGTTTTCGTAGGCAGTAAGGTACCGACAAATTTGTCGGTCACTTGCTTTTGGATATCATTTTTTGATTTCTTGTATTCGCCATACATAAGAAAAGAATTTCTATTTTCTTTCAGTATCCTTTCGATAGTTCTGGGGCTAACCTCAAAGAAATCAGCGACGCTATTCTTAGTAGCACCTATTTCACCGATCATGGCAAGAGATCCTACCTTGGAGATAATTTCTAAAGCTCTATGATCAGTAACGCAATCCATATTATAAGACTTGAACTCCATGAGAATCACCTCCTAAGTTGTTGTAGACAAGGTTTTCGACTATGCATGACATGGTAAGTCTATGATCCTTGGAATAATTTTTTAGTAATTTGTAGATGGATTCATCAATCATTAAGGTTAATTTGTAGGGATGACCTTCTCTCGTGAAAGAAATAAGATTTGTGTTCATATTGTTACCTCCTCTAAACATTTATAATTGAATGTTTAGAAAGTTCGGAGAAAACTCGAATGTAATAAGTCTTGAAATCTAATGCCTACGGCTACACTATGAAAAGTATTGGAATACCCTGTTAATGTTGTTAGAAAACTGTAAATACTCCACTTTGAAAATTATATTATTTCTTTGATATTGAATTTGAAATCAAGGGGGTAATAATGATTGTAGAAAAGACAATACTAAAAACAGAAGCAAACTTTTCAGATGATAAGAAACAGAGGTATCTTTTGAGAAAGGAGTGGGACAAAAGCAAAGATCGTGCATGCGTGTTGATGATAAATCCAAGTGATGCAGACGGGATAGCGGTTTGACCCCCTAATTCTTGGACTTATTTCCTTATTTTGCGCGTTTTAAGCTGCTACTTTAAATTCCTCTGATTCTTTTCCTTTGTATTTCTCATAGAATTCCTGAGGAGTCATATATTTCAGACTTCCATGAATTCTTTTTGTATTATAGAACTCTATAAATTCCTGCATCTCTTCATAGGCTTCTTTAAAACTTTCAAAATACTTGTAACCAAAGACTTCCCGCTCTAAAATACTATGAAATGACTCTATATGAGCATTCTTATTAGGGGTAGCATTGGGGATTCTCTCATGATTTATTCCTAGAGCTCTGCAAGTTTCTGAAAACAATTTGCTGGTAAATTGGGACCCGTTGTCACTTCTAATATAGAGCTCCTCAGGTATGATTTCTAACCTCCTGTTCACAGCTCTAATTAAAGAGTTGCAAACATCTTCTGCAGTACAAGAGAATCCGATATGATAATCAATTATACTTCTATCAAAAACATCGATAATTTCACAAACATAAAATACCCTTCCGATTCCATGGATATGTCCATATTTCACATCTATTTCCCATAATTTATTTGATGATTGTACCTTTTTATTTGTAGCTAAAACCTTTTTTTCTTTTGGTTGAGGTAGATATTTTCGGAGAAGCTTTAATTCTTTACATAACCGATAAGACTTCTTATGATTAAGAATTATTCCCCAATCTCTTTTAACTGCATGAGCTCTTTTTCTATATCCATATGCACATTCTCTGGTTTCATCATAACTTTTTAAAAATTCTTTTATCTTATCATCTGAAACTTTTTCATTTTTAAAATTAAAGCTATATCCTTTAGACTTTGCGCCTGCTCTTTTAGGTTTTACTATTTTATATTCTTTCTGTTTATCTTTGTAATAGTAGTAAGTAGACTTAGGTAACCCCACTATCCTCAGGACTAAGGAAGGTTTATTACCTTCATCAATCCAATATTTTGCTACTTGATACTTAAAAATAGTGGTTACATCTTTTTTAACATATCCTTTAAAATCTTGATTTCAAGATCCTTTTCAGCAGAAATTTCCTTCAGTGCCTTATTTTCAGCTTCAAGGGTTTTATTAATTTTACTTAAATCCTTATGTTGACCCGATTCTTTCTGAGAAAGCTTTTTTTCCCACCCTCTGATGGTACTTTCAGCCAGATTGTACTTAGCTGCCACAGCTCTTCTATTCTTAGCTAGTTTAACTTCTTCTAATATTCTTTCTTTTTCTTCCATAGAGTATCTTCTTCTAGTCATCTCTTTGCTCCTTAATATTGATCTAAGTATATTATATATTAATTCGCACAAGAGTCCAAACTGGATAAGGGGCAATAAAGATAGTAATAGACCTGACTACACAGCTAGTAGTAAACAACATTTCGAGGTTGGACTATGGCTCCGTAGACATCTTGAATCTCTATTCCATGGTAGGTAGGTTAGCTACTAGATCTGAAACAGAAGAAGACAAAATAGAAAACTTGAAAGCGATAATGCAAAGTGCAGACAAATCTACTCAGATAATACTGGCCTATGGCGCTATTGCTAAGAGTAACAAGACTGTGAAAGCTCAAATAGAGGAACTACTTGGAAGCCTAGAGGCGTACAAGGATAAAGTCTACTATTTGACAGATATCGGAGAAGAGATACTGTATCATCCTCTAGTACCATCAGTAAGAGTAAAATGGAACTTGGTACCGTACTTCAAAGACAATAACAATGACTAAAGACAATCCTACGGGGTTGTCTTTTTCTATTTCAAGGAGGAGAAAAATGAACGTGAATAAATCTAAAGAGCTTGCAGAGCTACTATCAAGAGAAGAAGTATTTGAGGAGTCTATTGAAGGAATCTTTCTTCAAAGTGATGAGGTAGACGAGATCCTACAACCGTACTTGTTAGACCAAGAAGAGTATCTAGCGTATCTAAATCCGATATCAAGGGACAGGATTGTAGTTCACATTCTTGCTGAAAACGAAGAAGTGCTAGTATCTTTCCTCATGCTTGAAGATGGAAGTGTGGAAGAAATCTATGGGGGGATTCCCAATGAGGTTGAGTGAGTGGAACAAGGCTCTAATTTGGGAAGCAAAGATTCTAATGGACAAGCACTACTATTCCTATGACCAAGCAATGAACAAAGCTTGGGACATGAACTACAAAGGTATTGTGCAAGATCACGATGTTGACGTATCAGAGCTAAGGGAACTCTACTGGAAAGATGGATTAGACCACCTAGAAAGGTACACAGAGGAGATCATTAGTAGGTACAAGTAATAGAAGTGGAGGTGAAAAGACATGATGTGGAATCCAAGATCAAGAACACCGTTAACAATTCTGTGGGAGATATTGAACGACTAAAACAGAGAGCTAAGAAGGAGGAGTACGTATGCTAGGGACAGTATTGGTAGCTGTAGGAACAGCACTAACTATCATTGGGAATAATGTTGATAAGTAAGAGACAGCCCTAAAAGCTGTCTCTTTTTTCTTCAGAGAGTTGTGAAAAGGAGAGCCATGATAATAGACATGCTGAAAAAGATGATAGACGACATTGGAGACGTGGATCTTCTAGGTAGGATACTAAAAAGTTCTAATCATGAAAATGTGATGTAGTAACCAACGGGGTCAACGGGGTTGAATTGAAAAAGTAATCTAAAAAAATGTGTACATTAGTATTAATAAAATGTACTAGGAGGACAAATGTTTGAGAACAATAGATACATGACACGAGGATTTCAAGATACCATACCATTAGAATTGCAGATCACAATATTCCAGTTGATAGATGAATTGAAAATGAAATCTAAAATGGACTACTTGCAGGTATTCCAGTTAGAAGCAGAGAATGAATTCATCCAGAGGGTTGAACATAGAAGTGAGACACCTGAGTACAAAAAGAAGTACAGATTTGTTTTCACAAGACCAGTAACAGCAAAGGTATTTGTAATAGATGATGGAGATCATACCACTGCTATGTTGGCTGAAGAGTACTAGATGTAGTATTTGAAACAGGAACCTATGACAACGATCTGCAAGTTTTGAGAGGTTTTGAGTGAAGATGTAGTAGAAAGGTAATCTGAAAAAATAGAATTGTTTGTGAGATTGATATGAAGATCCATCCAACTAACGACTTCACCGACCTTGTTTGTAAAAAGTATTTTGTAAAATAGAAAACCCGAAAGTTAGAATAGAAAATCTTAAAAAAGATAATCCCAACTTTCGGGTATGATGTTTTCTATCTATTTTTGAAAAGATAACAATATCAGCCTAAAGGTATGATATCTTTTCAAAACTATCTACAAAAATCATAAAGGTAGTGTAAAGTAAAAACCCAAAAGTAAGGAATAAAATTCTAAAGAAAAAGAAATCTAAGTTTTGGGTTTTCTAAAGTACTTTGGAAGTATCAATAGTAAGAACAACTAACGGCACTAACGGGTAAATCTCAAAAGTAGATGTAAGTATAATCTAAAATAGACCCGAAAGTAAGGAATGTAAAATCTAAAGAAAAGAAGTTGTAAGTTTCGGGTATTTGTAATGAAAGTTTTCCAAAAATAGCTGTGAGTGCCGTGAGTAATTTGGAAAACAGAGATAGAAAAAAGTTTTTGATAATACCTCGATAAGGTCGTTGATGAATTTTCAAAAGAAATTCCGTTTTCCCGTTTTTCAGAAAGGAGATAGAAAATGAAAGTTGTAATCTATGCAAGATACTCAAGTGAGTCACAAAGATCAGAGTCCATAGATGGACAAATCAGAGCAATAGAAGAGTACACAAAGAGAAAAGGGTATGAGATAGTAGGAACCTACATAGACAGGGCAAAATCTGCTACAACTGATAGAAGACCTGAGTTCTTGAAGATGATAGAGGACAGTAAGAGTAAGAAGTTTGACATAGTATGCGTACACAAGCTAGACAGATTCAGTAGGGATAAGCATGATTCTGTGATCTACAAAAGAAAATTGAAACAAAACGGAGTAGCAGTAGAAAGTGTAACAGAGCAACTAGACAACAGTCCAGAGTCAGTCATACTAGAAAGTGTACTAGAAGGAATGGCTGACTACTATTCCAAGAACCTAGCCAGAGAAACAATGAAAGGTCTCAAAGAAACAGCACTTCAATGCAAACACACAGGTGGAACACCAGCTCTGGGGTATGACGTAGATAGAGAAACTAGACGATACATCATCAATGAGAAAGAGAGCAAGGCTGTAAAGTTGATCTATGAACTCTACCTCAAAGGCAAGACTATCCCAAAGATAGTAGCAGAACTCAATGAAAGGGGCTTCAAGACAAAGAAATCACAGGAGTTTGGATTGAACTCTATCAGGTCAATATTGAAGAATGAGAAGTATGCAGGTGTCTACGTATTCAACAAGTCAGCTTCTAAGGATGCCACAGGTAGGAGAAATGGTAATAAGATCAAAGATGAGAAGGAGATAATCAAGATAGATGGTGGAATACCTCCCATTGTGACAAAGGAAGAGTACCGCAATGTACAAGCATTGATGGGAGTAAGCAGAAGAAGTGGTCAAGGGAGAGCGAAAGCCAAAGAGGTCTACCTACTATCAGGTTTGGTGAAGTGTAGCTGTGGATACTCTATGTATGGTAATAGAAGAAAGAAAGTGTCTAAACCTCTCTATGTGAGCTACAGATGTGGGTACAAGCACAAACTAAACGGAGAATCATGCGATAACTCAGAGATAAGGAAAGAATATTTGGAATCTTTTGTACTTTCAGAGATTGAAAGATACATGACAAGCAATTCTAGAAGCCTTGCAGCAACAGTTACCAAGCATGACAGAAACTTAGGAAGGAAACTGGAATCTAAATCGGAGGAGATAGAAAAGGAGTTGGAAGATCTAGAGATCAGTATTTCAAATATAGTAGATGCTATCATGGGTGGCTTTGTACAGGAGGAATTCAAGGTAAGATTAGCGAAACTAAAAAAGCAAAAGCAATTACTCATCCTTGAAAAGGATAAGCAAGAAAGAGGGATGACTAAGCCAAAGGTGAGCAAAGAGATAATAGAAGCCCGACTAGAGCAACTGAAAACCTATGTTACAACAAGAAATATTCCAGAGTGTAAAAAGATCATCAAGTACTTTGTCAATGAAGTTAGGGTTGGAAGAGAGGACATAGAGCTGGAACTAAACCTTCTATCCTTTGTACAGAGAGATGGGAACCTAAAGGAAGTAATCAAGATCAAGAGGAAAGACCTCTATGTAAGATACAGTAAGAGTCAGCACCCTACATTTCTAAGAGAAGGAGGCTACCATAAATATAGCAGGGAAGTAATTCAGGAATTGAGTTGACAAACCTAAACATAGAAGTTAGAATAAAATGAGAAGGAATGCTTGTAGTCGTGATTAATGATTGCGATAGCTCACTTCCACCAAGGAATCCACGACTGCAAAGGTTTCTAGAGCCTTTGGGGTATTAAAATAAAGAGAAGAGTCAAGCTAAATGCTTGGCTCTCTCTTTTTAATTTTTTTCACAAGTCGAATAAATAATTGTTTAAAAAATATAGCTGACCGAAGTCAGCTATATCATTTTATATCTATAAAAAAAGAGGAGTTTGCTTATCGAAACTATCTAAATAAAACTGCTTATCAACCAGGAAAGTAAAAATCCTGAAACTGAAATAATACTAGTCATAACAGTCCATGATTTCAGAGTCTGTTCCTCTGTCATGTTAAAGTACCTGTTTACGAGCCAGAACCCACTGTCGTTAACATGGGAAAGTAATGTAGCACCAGAAGCCATTGAAATAACCATCAGAGCCTTCATTGGTGCTGACATATCCATAACCGCCATTACAGGAGCCATTATTCCAGCAGCTGTGATCATTGCAACTGTTGCAGAACCCTGAGTTACTCTTACTAATGCTGCGATTAAGAATGCCAAAACAATTGCTGGCATAGAAGAAGCGGCTATTTTTTCTGCCAATAAAGTTCCTATGCCAGAGTCTACGAGTATCTGTTTGAAAACACCACCGGCTCCGGTTACTAGGATAATCAGTCCTGCAGGTCCTAAAGCCTTGGTACTGAGGTTTAAAATATCATCTTTTGAGAAACCTCTTCTGATTCCCAAAAAGTATATTGCTATAAGTGTAGCTAGAATAAGTGCAAAGAAAGGATGACCTACAAATTTAAATAAGTCTACCATAAATCCAGGTTGGAGAGCACCGCTTTTAACCATTGTAGTTGTTATTGTGTTTACAACTATCAATACAAGTGGGACAGCAACTATTGAAACCACTGCAGCAAAAGGAGGCATATCTATCTCGGTTGCCATGTCATCTTTTCCAAACTGCATAGGGTCTATAAATATTTTTTCTCCTATGTACTTTCCAAAAACATTTCCTGCTAAAATAGCTGTTGGTAATCCTATAATAGCTCCAAATAAGATAACCCATCCTAAATCTGCTCCAACTATCTCAGCAACTGCTACTGGACCTGGAGTTGGAGGTATAAAAGTATGAGTTACAGCTAAGCCTGCTAAAAGAGGAATACCATAACATAGAACAGATTTTTTAGCTTCTTTTGCCAATGAAAACACGATAGGTACCAGGATTATAAAACCCACATCTAAGAATACAGGTATGGCCACAATGAATCCTGTAAGCATAAGGGCCCAAGATGCCTTGTCTCTACCGAATTTTTTTATGAGTGTATGAGAAAGTGCCTGTGCTCCACCAGAAGCTTCTAGGATTTCTCCAAATATTGCACCTATACCAACTACTGTTGCCACGAATCCAAGGGTACCTCCCATCCCTTTTTGTATACTGTCTATAATTCCTACGAGAGGCATTCCTGTTCCTAATCCCACAAACATGCTGGTAATCAAAAGTGCTATAAAGGCCTGAACCTTTAAAAATAATACCATTACAAGAAGCAACGCTATGGCTAGAATACTTATCAGTGTAAGGCTCCCAACTGGAACGCTTACAGGTGTCGCATTAAAATAATCAGCGTAGTTAAAGAAATTTTTCATAGCCACAAACATTGACAGAATAACAAGCCCTGTTATCAACAATCTTTTGACCGGATTTTCTTTGGCATCTGCCAAAATAACATTTTCATTCAAATTTTCCATAAGATCCTCCATTTAAAATATAGTTCACATAAAAAATATAGATAAAATACAACACCCTTAAACTTTTAAACCATAGGAATTTGTCTGACGTATTCCTTGGTCTGAGTATAGTTTCTTTTTTTTGAAGTGTCAAGATACGGAACCAAATATTTTTTTTATGATCAAAAAGCATAAAATTCACAAGCTTTTCTAGGTATTGTTATCACTAATACAACTGCAATTTTTATAATATGGTTTTTTTCTAAAAAAATTCTTTAATCTTGTTAATTTTCTCATGCATTAGTCTGACAAATACTTCATATACAGCAAATTAAAAACCTCTCCGTATTTTAGAGATGTTTTTAATTTGAATTTTCTTTTATTTTCAATATTGTCTCATCTATATGTCTTTTCATGTAAAGCTTCGCCAATTCTGAATCCTTATTTTTTATAGCGTCCAAAATTTTACCATGTTCTTCTAGCCTTTTGGATGTATTAATTTTATTATATTCTGATTTTGCATAAAATTCCAATGTATGAAAAAGTATTTCGTTCAGGTCAAGGAGTAATGTGTTTTTTGTTCCCAAAGAGATAATTTTATGAAATTTTTTGTCATAAATCAAAAGTTTTTCGTCATCGATTGTGCTGTTAAGGATTTTATAATGAAGGTCTTCTAGTTGTTTAACAAGTTCCAAATCCCAGTTTTTCATAAAAAGATCAATGCAAAGTACATCTAGAGCCGTTCTGATCTGCAATATTTCCATATAACTCTTTTTTCCCATGGTTAATAACGGGATTAAATTTTGAAGGTTTGTACCGGGAGTAATTTCATTTACATAGGTCCCATCACCTCTTTTTTTAGTTAGAAGTTTCAAAGCAACCAGTTTTTCTATAGCTTCCCTGACAGACATTCTGCTGACATTTAAATCTTTTACCAATTGTAGTTCTGTAGAAATCTTGTTTCCAGGCTTCCATTCTCCATTTAGTATTTTTTCTTCTATGTAATTAAAAACAACGTCACTTGTTTTAATGTTTTTATTCATCCTGTTCACCACCACATTTTTTTAAAATTATACCATGATTTATGGAATTTTGATAATGATGTAAATTCAACTTTATTTTAAATTTGAATTTATTAAAAACTAAAAATTAAATATCAATTTTTATTACTACATCTCCAATAACAAAATAGGTAAGACAAATATTGGTTTTTAAAGTAGGGACTGAAATAGTGAAAACTTATTTTATTTATTTATTATTATAATTTTCTTTTTAATTACATAAAATTTTTCTGAAAAAAGTCTCGGATGAACACTTGTACGCTAATATAATAAAGAAAGTTATCTATCAACTCTCTCGATTTTTAAAAAAAACAAAAATAATTTTTTAAAAAATGTTGTAAATCAGAAAAAAATGTAGTAGGCTTGAACTATGAGAAATTTGTCTGACGTTTAACGAAGTAATTAAAATTAAAAATTTGAAAGGGGTATTTAGAATGAAGCTAGTCAACTCCAAAGAATTAGTAGATGATGCTTTTAAAAAGGGTTATGCTGTTCCCGGATTTAATGCTGGGCATATGGAGTTTATTAAAGCTATAATTGATGTTGCAGATGAAATGAGGTCTCCTGTTATTATTCAGGTAGGGCATACTGAGATAGATTATGCTGGTGGCAAAAATATAGTGGATATGGTAAAGAACTTCGGAGAAGATAAGAATATAAAAGCAGCTATCCACCTAGACCATGGACCGGATATGAGGATTGTACTTGAATGTATAAGGAATGGATTTTCTTCAGTTATGTATGATGGTTCCATGCTTCCTTTTGAAGAGAATATATCTAAAACTAAAGAAATCGTAGATGTATCAGATAAACTAGATATATCAGTTGAAGGTGAGCTAGGATCTATAGGAGGGACATCAGAATGGGGTGAAAAAATCCATGACGATTATCAAACTGATCCTGTACTTGCAGGAGAGTATGTAAAAAAAACTGGAGTAAATTCTCTGGCCATAGGAATAGGTAATGTTCACGGATTATACAAAGGGACTCCAAAATTAGATTTTGAGCTTTTGAAAAATATTGCGGAAAATACAAATATTCCGTTGGTACTCCATGGAGGCAGTGGGATACCAGAGGCTGATATAAAAAAAGCCATAAGCATGGGGATAAGCAAGATTAATGTGAGTTCTCAACTTAGAAAGGCTTTTATAACTGGAATGAAAGAATACATGGAAGAAAATCCTAAAGGCAATATGACAATAAATATCATGGAAAGAGGTTATGAAAAGGTAAAAGATGAAATAAGGTCGATAATTAAGATCTTTGGTTGTGAGAATAGGATTTAAACATTCGTGCTGATAAGGAATTAAGTTTAATTTAATATAATGAACTATCACTTAGGAGGTTTCAATTATGAAAAAGGTAGGATTTATAGGACTGGGTATCATGGGTAAACCAATGGCAATAAATTTAGTTAAGGCTGGAATTCCTTTAATGGTATTAGATTTAAATAAAGAAGCTGTCAAAGAACTTCTGGATTTGGGAGCGGTAGCTGCAAATTCTCCAAAAGATATAGGGGAGAATTGTGATGTGATATTTACAATCTTACCAAATGGAAAAATTGTAGAAAATGTAGTATTGGGAACAAATGGAATTGTTGAAGGTATAAAGAGTGGAACTGTAATTGTAGATATGAGTTCTGTTTCTCCAGTAGAAACAGAGGTTTTAAATAAAAAACTTACAGAGATAGAGTGTTTTATATTAGATGCTCCAGTTAGTGGAGGTGAACCAAAGGCCGTTACTGGTGAGCTGGCATTTATGGTTGGAGGAGAACAGGAAGCTTTTGATAAAGTCATGCCTTATTTTGATATTATGGGATCGTCAGCTCTACTTGTAGGTAAGTCAGGATGCGGGTCTACAGTGAAATTAGCAAATCAGATTATAGTAAATCTTAATATAGCAGCAATGTCAGAAGGCCTTGTTCTAGCTGCAAAAGCCGGAGTAGATCCAGAGAAACTTTTCCACGCAATAAAAGGTGGACTTGCAGGTAGTGCTGTACTAAATGCAAAGGTACCTCTTATAGTAGAAAGAAATTTCGTAGCTGGGGGAAGAATAGATATCAATATGAAAGATATGACAAATGTTATGGCGACAGCACATGCTTTGGACGTTCCATTACCTCTATCCAGTAATCTTCTTGAGATTATGCATGCTCTTAATGCAGATGGGAAAGGTACGGATGATCACGGAGGGATTGTGCAATACTTCGAAAAATTAGCAGGGATAGAAGTGAAAAGGGTATAGGGGATACAATAATCTTATTGAAATATTGAGGAGGAAATAATGGGATATTTAAATACAAAAGAAGTTTTGAGTTCAATCCCGGCAGTGGATGAAGTAAAAGTTGAAAAACTTTATAGAGATGCTTTGGATTCATTGGATAAAAAAATTGTAGTTCTAGATGATGACCCTACAGGTGTTCAGACTGTCCACGGAGTAGCCGTTATTACAGATTGGGAAAAAGAAACCCTTATAAATGAATTCAATGAAGATAAGAAAATATTTTTTGTACTCACAAACTCGAGAGGGTTTACTGCTAAGGAAACGGAAGAGGTTCATAAAATAATTGCTGAGAATATTCAGTATGCATCAGAAGTTACAGGGAAAGAATATTTTGTTATCAGCAGAGGGGATTCTACTTTGAGAGGACATTATCCTCTTGAAACTGAGGTTTTAAGAGAAACAATAGAAAAGTTGTCAGGGAAAAAACTCGACGGTGAAATAATAATGCCATTTTTTAAAGAGGGTGGACGTCTTACAATTAAAAATACTCATTATGTTGATAATGGGAAAGAATTGGTTCCTGCCGGAGAAACGGAATTTGCAAAAGATAGAACATTTGGATATACAAAATCTAATATAGGTGAATGGGTAGAAGAAAAAACAAAGGGAGAATTCTTAGCTAAAGATACAATAGGAATTTCTCTTGAAAGTCTAAGAAATCTTGAAATAGATAAAATATCCGATCAGCTTATGAATGTAAAAGATTTTAATAAAGTTGTGGTAAATGCAGTAGATTATGTAGATATAAAAATATTCTGCATTGCTCTGATAAAAGCTTTAAATTCAGGGAAGGATTTCATGTACAGAACAGCTGCTGCTTTCACAAAAATAGTAGGTGGAATAACTAATAAACCTATACTTCTAAGAAATGATTTGGTGAAAAAAGACAATGGTAATGGGGGGTTAATAATAGTTGGTTCTCATGTTAAGAAAACGACAGAGCAATTATACGAACTTATGAAAAATGACTCTGTTGAATATATTGAGTTTGATTGTCATCTTGTACTAGAACCTATAAAATTCAGGGCTGAACTTGAAAGAGTTATTGAAAAGTGTGATGCAACTATAGGGTCTGGAAAAACATGTTGTGTTTATACCAAAAGGGAAAGACTGGATCTTGGAGAAAATAAAAAAGAAGAAGAATTAAAAGTGTCTGTTGAAATTTCAGATGCAGTTACGAGTATTGTGTCTAGAATAAAAAATAAACCGAATTATGTTATTGCTAAAGGCGGAATAACATCTAGCGATGTTGGGACTAAAGGTCTAAACGTCAAAAAAGCTATAGTGGCAGGCCAGATCAAGCCTGGGATACCTGTCTGGACTATAGGGGATGAAAGCAGATTTCCTGGAACTCCTTATGTTATCTTTCCCGGAAATGTCGGAGCTGTGACTACATTCAGAGAAGCTGTAGAAGTTTTAGAAGGTTAAAATTCAAAATATAATTTCACTGAATATCTGATAAATCTAACCAACAAGAGCTTTTTATTTGTTTATACAAGTAGAGTAATTAATAGAATAGTTAAAGAATTGCATAATTTGGGAGTATCCCAAATTTAGTGTAAATTCAATATCAACCTTCCTAGTCATTAGAAGTATAATCTATTGATTGGGGAGGTTTTTTGTATGACTAGAAAAGTGAAAAATATTAATCCTTTAGTTAAAAAGATTTTTCAGGAAAATGATATTCAAAATATTGCTGACGCGCAGTCTCTGATGAAAGATATGTTTAGGGATATGGTATCCATTATGCTGGAAGCTGAAATGGAGGAAACCCTTGGATATTCTAAACACGAGAGAAATAATGATACAGATAATTCTAGAAATGGATACAACGATAAAAAAGTAAAAACCAGTTTAGGAGAAATTGAGCTGGATATTCCGCGTGATAGAAATGGAACATTTGAGCCTCAGATTGTTCCCAAATATTCCCGTGATATCTCGGATATAGAAGAAAAGATAATATCCATGTATGGGCGTGGTATGTCCACTACAGATATCAATGATCATCTGGAAGAGATATACGGTATGAGCTTTTCTCCTACCCAGATAAGTAGAATAACTGATAAAGTAATGGAAGAAGCTAACCAATGGAAATCAAAGCCTTTGAAAGCCTGCTACCCCTTTGTTTTTCTCGACGGAATTCACTTTAATGTTAAAACCAATGGTAAGGTAATCAACAAAGCTGCATATATAATTGTAGGAATAGATCTCGAAGGGAACAAGGATATATTAAGTATCGCAGTAGGAGAAAATGAGCGCTCTAAGTTTTGGCTTAAAGAGATCGATTCCCTTAGATCCAGAGGCGTAGAAGAGATATTCATTGCATCAGTCGACGGATTGCCTGGTTTTAAAGAGGCTATTAATGCAATATACCCTGACACAAAGGTTCAGAGATGTATCGTACATCAAATTAGAAACACTCTAAGATTTCTTAATTACAAGGAGAGGAAGATATTTGCTCAGGAGCTAAAAGATGTTTACAGAGCGCATGACGCTGAATCTGGCTTTGATTCATTAGAAAGGCTGAATAAGGAATACCCTGAATACTCTCCAGCGCTTAAATCCTGGTATAATAACTGGAATGAATTAAGCCATTTTTTCGAGTATCCTCAGGAGATCAGAAGAATTATCTATACCACAAATACTATAGAAAGCATAAACAGTCAATTTAGGAAGGTAAGCCGCTCTAAGGCAGTATTTCCAGCCGATGACTCTCTTCAGAAGGTACTTTATCTGGCTTCTAAAAACATGTTAAAAAAGTGGACTCAGAAGATCAGAGGGTGGGAAAAGATACTTAGAATGCTGGTAGTAATTTATCCTGAAAAAATGGATAAATATTTAATTTAAAAAGGTGATCCAGCTGGATCACCCATAAATGACTAGGAATCTAATTTACACGTAATTTGGGAAAGACCCGGGCTGCTAGATCTCCATAGACCTATCTTAGAGCTTCTAGCAGCAGCTTCAGCTTGTTTTATATCTGAATCATTAGGTGCATACTGTCTGTAGTGCCAGGCGTAACCTGCTCTTACAACTTCTTTATTGAGATACGTGCCATTACCATAATAGATCTTCCCGATTTTCCTTCCGTACCGATCTGTGTCCATGACTTCAACTCTGACAGGTTTTCCAAATACTCTTTCCATGACAAACTCTTTAGCTTCCAAACCATAGTCCTGAGAACTCTCAGGGGCGTCTATACCGTAAAATCTAATCTTGTACTTTTCACCATTAGAAACCAGGTGTAATGTGTCTCCGTCACTTACATAGCTGACATTGCCTGTGATAGTTTGTGCAAGGATGTTTAGGTTAACTCTATAGTATTCAAATTAAGAATGTTGTCTTTACTATTTGTATTGTATGCTCATTACTCAGATTTTTATCATTAATATTAAAATGTATAATTTAACCCAACATAATAATTTCTCTCTTCAGCTGGATAATAACTTAATTCATTTGAGCTATTTGAGTATGATACAGAATCATAATATTTTTCATTAAATATATTTCTTATACCGGTTTCCAACTTCAAACCATTTTGTAAATCATAAAATGCAATCAGATCTGTAATCCAATAATTATCAACCTTTTCTCCGGTATTCTCCAAATCACCTTTTGCATAGTAACTACCAACATAATAGTTGTTCATTGCAATATTAAATCTTGGTGTAATCTGATAAGAGGCATAAAGGTTAAATAAGTTCTTAGAAGCTCCAGGAATCTGATTTCCATCATAATTTCCATCTGTTATTTTTGGGTCAATCCACGAATATGCTTCTTTCATTGTAAGTTTTCCAAACCTGTGCTCGAGACTAAGCTCCACTCCTTGTCTTTTTGTTTCCCCATCAATATTTTTATAGGTCCTGTTAGCTTTAGAGGCTGGAGAATCATAATATATCTCATTATCTGTAACTGTCTGATAGAATGCAAGAGATGCGAAAGTATTTCCTATACATTCTTTCAGTCCGAATTCTATGGTTTCAGCTGTCTGCTCATCTACATTATCTGCATTGTCTGCATCTTTTAAATACGTTGTACTTGGTACCAAAAAATTTGTATTAAAATTTAAAAACAGACTCCCCGTATCTGAATAGTAATAATTTGCACCCAATTCAACGGCATCATTGCTGAATTCTTTATCATAATTATCATTCTTATCATCTATGTAATTATAAGAAATATCATCCCACTGCCTTCTATACCCCTGGACAAATTCGAAGTTCCCATATTTAAATCTATTAGTCAAAAAGGCTGCGTGACTATCTTCATCCCATTTTTTACTTCCCTTGCTGTTAGAAGAATAGTCCCCTTCAGTCTTATACCCGTCATATCCCAATATTAAACGGGCATCATTTAAATATTTATATTGAATTCTCGGTGAAATCCCATAGGTATCGAAATCATTTTCTGTTACACCTGATCCGGCAGACGTCAAAGAATAAGTTTCATAATGTTTAAAATATAAATCAGTAATAAATGAAAATTGATCACTCAGTTCATTTTCATATGTCAGTACATATAGATTTTGTTCGCTCTCATAATAGTTAGGGTTATAACTTGGATCTACCTGCCTCCTGTCCTCAATTACCTCTTCCTTTGAAAGACTTCCTGCAGAATCAAATTTTTTATAATAATAATCATATTTAAAAGAAAGGTAATCAGTATCATTTAATTTCCTTTTTAATTGAACACCGGCACTTTCTTTTTCCCTGCCTCTGTCATCACGATATCCTTCAGAATTGTAAAGATCATAATTACCTTGAATAAGCCAATCTGTACCAATATTAACACCAGCACTGACCCCTGATCTATAGGAATTATAGGAACCGTACTCAGTCCTAATCTGGTTAAAGGGTTCCATTTTATAATCATCTTTGGTTATTATATTGATGACTCCTCCTGCCACACTACCTGCTATGACACTTCCTCCAGGTATAACTTCTATCTTTTGAACGTTTTCAATAGGTATCTCATTCAATTCAACCTTGCTGTCCATCGTATTAAGTTTAATCCCATCGACAAAAATAACTGTTTTTGTATATGACATCGGCAGCATGCTTCCCTGTCCCCTATAGTTTAGCTGACCATCACCATTTGTACCCCCCTCAGATTTTATTCCGGGAACAAATTTAAGTATATCACTCACATCTTTAGCCCCTGAATTTTCAATCTCTTCTGAAGTTATAACAGTTATTCCCTTTGGGGTATTTCTCACTGTTGTTTCAAATTTTTCACCGGTAATTACACTTTCATTAAGTTTTACAGAAGCAATGGATTCTTCCTCATAAAAGATATCCTCCCCTTTTGCCGCAATTGCTGATACGAGCATCAATGCCCATAACAAATTTTTTTTCATTTCATCTCCCCCTCTATTTTATGTGTAAATATATAAAGAGGGAAGACTGATTAAACCGCAATTTAAAAAGCCAACCCTCTCGTCCTCGCAAGATGGTAACTTAAAAAATTTAGGCAGGTCTCCTGACTCAGCTTCTTCCTAATCGCCTTCCTTCCCGAAATTAAAATTTCAGTGGTATTTTGGCTTTCGTCCACATCACAGTTGCGGGACAGCGTGGGATTTTCACCCAACTTCCCTTTTAATTGAACTAGTCAAACCTTAAATTTTATTATTTTATTTTTATTTTTATTTTTAAGAATCATTACTTTATTTACCGAATGAATTATAGCAATTCAAAAATACAAAGTCAATAATTTTAAATGCATCCACTTTTTAAAATTGGGATCCCGTCATGAAGAATTCCTTAGCGTTGTAAATACGTATTTTTTATGATGGGATATACCTTTAATATCAGTGATCATGGCTTCGCTTCATTTTTTTGAGGCAAACTGATCATTTTTAAGCTTTGCCCAGGGTTTCCAAGGGATAATGTCAATTTATTTTATGGCCTAGCGTTATACTTCAAAAATATACAAAAAAAATTAGAAATTTTAATTTGACTTTCTAAAAAAAATAAGGTAATTGTTATTTGATAAGAATTTTGACTTAATGAATATTTTTTATTAAAAAATAATAATAATGGAGGATTTATATGAAAAGAACATTGATGCTTCTCGGGTGTTTTATTGTCTTAGGAACTACTACCTTAGCTTCAGTTGATATTGCATCACCAGAGAGGAACTCTCTCAATATCAAAGTTGGGTTTGGAACTGGAGATGTTGATTACGATAGGGAAAATAACTACGATTATGATATTTCTCTATCTAATACGTCTCTGAATTTAGAGTATCTTGCATCTTATAATCAAGGTCTTGAATTAGGTGTTGGAACTGGTATAGCTAGAAATTCTGTTGATGACTGGGATTGGGAAGTAACTACTATACCAGTTTACGCGATTGCCAGATACAAATGGTCTACAAACTCTGATTGGGATCCATATGTGTTTGCAAATCTAGGGTATGCATTTTCAAATTTTGATTATAGTTATGATAATAATAGTGGTTACTCATATTCACGTGAAGTTACTGGAGGACTTTACTCTGCTTTGGGATTGGGAGCAGAATACAAAGAAAAATTTTCTGTAGAAATATATTGGAACAAATCCAATCTAGGATATGAAGAACATAACTCATCCGGAGATAAATATGACGGAGATTTTGACGTAGATATGGTAACTCTTGCACTTGGTTATAGACTAGACATCTAAATTATATAAAAATAACTTTTATGGGAAGAAGGCGACTCAGGAGGGTCGTCTTTTTTCTTATAAAAAAAGAAAACCATCTGCATAGTAGGTGGACCACCAATTCTGGAAAGAGGACTGGAAATGAAGGAGATAACACAGAATTTTCTTACTATTTCTAAGTTGTATACCTCTGAATATCAGATAAGAAAAAATTCATTTTAAAAATCTAAATGTAGAAAAGGAAATAGTAACAGCCATACAGGAGATAGAAGAAATTTTAAAGAAGAATGTAAATAAGATAAAGCTGATAATACTCTTCTGTCATCAAAAGGTATACCTTATGAGACTGAAATTTGAGAAAGTATTTACTGGGCTAGAGAGCCAAATTTCTGCATAAAAAGTTATCATAATTCACATTGACCTTTTGGAACACTTGTGCTACAGTTTTCAGTGAGATAGATTGTCGGAGGTGTGAAATGAAATACGGTTATGTGAGGGTATCAACCAGAGAGCAGAATGAAGAGAGACAGCTAAAGGCTCTGAGAGAGAACGGAGTAGGTGCAAATCACATCTATACAGACAAGATATCAGGGAAGAGTATGGACAGACCGGCATGGAATGAGCTGCTTGTAAAGGCTGTAGCCGGAGACACGATAGTGATCAAAGAGTTAGACAGGCTAGGAAGAAACCTGAAACAGATAAAGGACACCTATGAGCTTTTAGGGAAGAAGAAGGTGCATCTACAGATCTTAGACAACGAGGTGTTATCCACAGCCAATAAAAGCAAGGTAGAGATAGAGCTGCTTCAGCCGATGCTTCTTCACCTGCTTGGGTACATAGCGGAGAAGGAGAGGGAAAAGCTTCTAAAGAGGCAGCGAGAAGGTATAGAGGCTATGGAGATAAATGACAAGGGTAAAAAGGTATCTAAGCGAACCAGAAGAGAAACAGGGCGACCTAGTAAACGAGCCACTCTGACAAAAGAACAGGAGTGGCATATAGACGCCTGGATAAGCAAAAGTATAAAACTTTCTGACTGCATAAAACTTACGAAGCTGAGCAAGGCAACTCTGTACCGGATAAAAAAAGGGGGAATGCAGTTTGAATTATAAAATTTTATACGCTATAACCACTATACTTCTGGCAGTATCGTTTTATAAAGATAAAAAGAAAACTAAAATGTCTATGAAAAAAGCACTCAAGGCTTTTGAAAACATACTTCCAGAGTTGTTGGGAGTTCTAATTCTTATGAGTGTAATGCTGGCTTTTTTACAGCCTGAAACTATCTCGAGGATATTGGGAGAGAAGTCCGGAATATACGGTGTGGGCATATCTGCACTTATAGGTGCGATAACTCTTATGCCCGGCTTTGTGGCTTTTCCTATAGCAGCAATTCTATTACAAAACGGAGCAGGCTATGCACAAATAGCGGCTTTTATATCTGCCCTCATGATGGTGGGAATAGTCACCTTTCCCTTGGAAGTGAAATACTTCGGAAAGAAGATAGCATTTCTAAGAAACTCAATATCTTTTATATTTTGTTTTTTTGTTGCTTTTGTAATTGGAAAGGTGATGTAGATGAGAAAGATTATAAATCGCTATAGATTTTTTTTGATTATGCTGACCGCCCTAATGATACTAAATTTTATAGATGCCGAAACAGGTAAAAAAGCAACGGAAACATTTCGGTTTAGTATAAAAGAAGTCCTCATAATAATTCCACCTATATTCGTGCTTATGGGAATGCTTGATGTTTGGGTTCCTAAAGAGATAATGACAAAGTATATGGGTGAAGGATCAGGACTGAAAGGGATACTTCTTTCCATATTTATAGGCTCTGCCGCTGCTGGTCCTTTATACGGTGCATTTCCTGTTGCGTTGATTTTTATGAAAAAAGGCGTTAAGTTTTCAAATGTGATAATCTTGATGGGCGCCTGGTCCACTACAAAGATCCCGATGTTTCTTTTTGAGATGGGATCACTTGGAAAAAAGTTTGCTCTTATAAGGCTTGTGCTGAGCATTACAACTATAATCGTAATAGCTTATACAATTTCTTCTATACTGAGTGACAAAGAAAAGGAAGAAGTTTATCTGAAAGCGGAGGAACTGAGTTAAACAGTTTTAAGGGTAATATTAAGACAAAAATCCAAATGGGAAGTATCCAGAATTACAAGTAAGCTAGATTCAAAACCATTAAATAGAGGCTGATCCAAGGGTTAAGCCTCTATTTTTTTTATGCAGATTTGATTTCAAAAATATAACCGTTTTATTTTGATTCTAAGCCCTTTTAAAATCAATACTCTTGTATTTGGGTTAGATGCTTATATTTCACTGTAATTCAGCAAGAGATCAGTTCTTTTTTAATTAAAAAAGGTAGATGAAATTATCCATAGATTAAATAATGATAAATAAAAAAACCTGCCAATCGGCAGGTTTTTGATTACTCAGCTGTTACGTTTGAAGCTTGCGGTCCTCTTTGACCTTTAGTGATTTCGAAAGTAACTCTTTCTCCCTCTTCTAAAGTCTTGAACCCAGGCTTGTTTATTTCAGAAAAGTGCACGAATAAATCGTTTCCGTCCTCAGAAGTGATAAATCCGAATCCTTTTTCTCCGTTGAACCATTTAACTGTTCCGTTTGCCATTTGTAATACCTCCACAAAATACTTTTATATAGCTTAGAAAAACAAATCACACTAACCAACCTAAAAGTATTTAAACTGAGGTGTCTAAAATCAGATATGAAGCTTGATTCCTTACTACTAGGATCAGTATATCACGGAAACAAGGCAATGTCAACAAATAGAATTATTTGGAGATGGGACTATTGATTATCACTTTTTTATAAAAAATTATCAATTAGTTAGAAATTTATACAATACATTCTTTGAATTGAAAAATGGGAAAATAATAATGAGAGAAAGTATAGGAAGTATGAATTGTATAGTTTCTAATAGAAATCAAACACAATGTGAAGAATTTCAAAATTTCAAAAAAAATATTAAAGATCAATATCAAAATAAGGTGAATTTATATTATTGGGAAACTATAACTAAAAAGGCAGCAGATATATCCAAAAGTCTAGGCGATAAAAAATTTCAAGAACACTATGAAAAATTCCAAGAGATTTATTTACTCGACTTGTGCAAATTTAAGCAGGAGCTCTCAATTCTTCATAGAGCTCCTCTAATTTTGCTCCAGATAAAGCCTTTTCATATACATAAGAAATGACTTCTCTTTTCCGCTTAACTTTCAGCCTGTCTATTAGGTTTCCTAAATTTTCTCTTATCTGGATCTTAAACCTCTTCAATTCAAGGAAATTATAAAGCAAATATAACAATTCCCAAAACCTTTCTATACCTTTTAAACTACGCATTTCATAGTTGTCCAAACCTAGTCTTTCTTTTTGATATCTGAAACTAACTTCAATTTCCCATCTGTGACTATAATATTCTATTATTCTTTCAGAGCTTAAGGGGGTATCAGTAGTAACTAGGTAAAATGGTGTTTTATTACTATCAAATTCATCAATCCAACTCATTAAAACAACAATATTTTCTATTCCTTTTACAGCCCCTTCATATCTATACACATAATGAGTTCTCCCCTTGACGGTAACGACATCAAGGTCCTCTTCTCTTAATGTTTTAGAATATTCGCTTAATTTGTATCTAATTCCTCCTGGATAAAAGATTCGATTAGATTTTATCCCGCCAATGACTTGAAACCCTAACCTTTGACTCTCGTTAATAAATCCTGCTGAAGTGTACCAACTATCTGTTAATACATAACTTTTTCTTTCAAGTTGAATATCTATGTCTTTTAATGTATCAAGCGCTAACTCTACCTTAGTTTTGAAAGAACGATTTTGTTTCGCGCCTGATTCTTCTGAAAGATATGTTTTAAAATCCAAAGGTAGAGATAATCCGTTAGAGTGTCCATGTAAAGAAACTATGCAGTGAGACCACTCATTTCTATTAGAAACATGTGAATAGTTAAACTTCATCCCCTGGATATGTTTAGAAGAAATTTGTTTAGTCGAAAGAGTGTCATCAATAGAAAAGAAGAAAGGATCTTTCTTTTCAGCCTTAAGCATTTCATTTAGAGCGTTCTTTTTTCTTTGCAGATTAAGTTCTTTTTCATCCCACGGAGAGTAAGGAGAAACTTATTTAAAGTACTCCTGTCCTTGGAATTAAAAGAGTTTCTCCATATATTTGAAAGATTTTTCTTTCCATCAGAATTAATGACTCCATCAACAAAAGTAGAAAGATGTCGCTTTTGTGGAAGAGACCATTTACAGCTAAGCGTGAAAAAATATTTGAAAAAATCAGAATTAAGGGCTAATATATTCATTAAGTAGGCAACTCCTTGAGGTGTTTTGGTGTCGTTACCGTAATATTACCTCAAGAATTGCCTATTTTTAATTTTTTGCACAAGTCGAGTCAATTAGTTAAATATCCTCTTTCTGCATTTAAATTAGATATTAAAATATTCTTGACAAACAAACTCGAAAAAAGTATCATTGTAATGTGCATATGCACATAAGAAGGTGAAGTTTATAGTCTATTAATATTGTCAGCAAACTATTTTAAAGGAGGTATTTAAATGTTTGGAGACGGAAAAGGACCAATGGGAAGAGGAGAAAAAACTGGAAGAAGATTTGGTTATTGTAATGGTTTTGATTCCCCTGGATGTATGAATGAAAGATATGGATCTGATGGATATGGCTTGAGAAGAAGGAATAGTTGTGGTAGAGGATCGGATTTTGGAAGAGGTTTTAAAGCTGGTTTTGCAAAAGAATCCAAGTCTGGAATGGGATTTGCCAGAACAAGAGATCTGAATAATGAATATACAA
Organism: uncultured Ilyobacter sp.; assembly: GCF_963663625.1. Taxonomy (NCBI): domain Bacteria; kingdom Fusobacteriati; phylum Fusobacteriota; class Fusobacteriia; order Fusobacteriales; family Fusobacteriaceae; genus Ilyobacter; species uncultured Ilyobacter sp. Next base: position 290,072 of record NZ_OY760437.1, read on the forward strand.
GTGAAAATGAAATTTTGAGAATTAGAAAAGAATCTTTAGAAAAACAATTGAGAGATATAGACTCAAAATTAAAAGAACTAGAAAAATAAAGAATAAGAGATACTAATAATAAATAGGTTAAGGGAGTACAAAATGAATAAATTTGATGTTATTGTAATTGGGGGAAGTGCAGCTGGGTTGGTATCAGCAATGACAGGAAAGGCAAATTATCCAGACAAGAAATTTTTGTTAATCAGGAAGGAAAAAGATGCCCTTGTTCCTTGTGGTATACCATATATTTTTGGAACACTTGAATCAAGTGATCAAAATGTAATGCCGTTGGGAGGATTGTCAAAAGCAGGAATAGAGTTTAAACAAGATGAGGTTATTGAGGTAGATAGAAAAAATAAAACAGTTAAAACTGCTAGTGGAGAAAAGTTTCAATATGAAAAATTGATTTTTGCAACAGGTTCAACTCCACATGTTCCAAACTGGCTTAAAGGTTCTAACTTAGAAAATGTCTTTGTAGTACCAAAGAATAAACTGTATCTTGATGAGCTTAAATCTAAACTTAATAATATGAAAAAAATAGTAGTCATAGGTGCAGGATTTATAGGGGTAGAAGTTTCAGATGAACTGAATAAATGTGGTAAAGATGTTACTCTTGTAGAAATTCTTCCTTCAATTTTAGGAAAAGCTTTTGATATTGATATTGCAAGAGAAGCAGAAAATACTTTGATTGAGAGAGGTTTAAACTTAAAGACAAATGTAGCTGTAAAAGAATTAATAGGAACCGATAAGGTACAAGAAGTAATTTTAGAAAATGGTGAAAAATTAGAAGCAGATGCTGTGATTTTAGCAATGGGTTATACTCCTAATACTTGTTTGGCGAAAAAATCTGGATTAGAATTAAATAAACTCGGTGCTCTTGAAGTAGATAGCTACCTTAGAACAGATGATAAAGATATCTTTGCTGCAGGGGACTGTGCTGCAAAAGTAGATTTTATTACAAGAAAAGACACTCCTATAATGCTGGCGTCTACTGCCGCTTCAGAAGCAAGAATAGTAGGTATGAATCTTTATAAACTTTCAGTAATGAGATCATTCACTGGAACAGTTGCAATATTTTCAACTGCTATTGGAGATATTTCTTTTGCTTCAGCAGGAATTACAGAGGAAGAGAGTAAGAGAAATGGATTTGAAGTAACTGTAGGAAAATTTCAAGGTGTAGATAAACATCCTGCAACCCTCCCAGGAACTAAAAAACAAATTGTAAAAATAATTGCAGCAAAAGATTCTAAAATTATAATGGGGGGAGAAGTTATAGGTGGAGAAAGTGCCGGAGAACTTATTAATGTCATCGGACTTGCAATACAAAAAAATATGACTGTAACAGAGCTGTATACATCACAGATAGGTACACATCCGCTACTCACATCTGCACCAACTCAATATCCTTTAATAAAAGCAGTAGAAAATATAATTTTAAAAATCTAATATTATTTATAGGAAATATATCATTAAAACATTATGAAGATGGCTGTAATTGTGCCAAGTTAATCTTAAAAACATTCACTTGTAAATTTAATTTAAATGAAGATTCTGCAATGAGATTAGCAACAGGACTTGGAAGCGTATGTATACTGGAGAAACTTGTGGTGCAGTTAGTGCTGCATTTATAGCTATAGGATTAAAACATGGTGGCTCAGATAGAATTAAATCAAAATAAGTTTTCAAAATGATAAAATACTATGAAAAAGAATTTAAAGAGAGAAACAGTTCTTTTAATTTCCAGGAGTTAAAGAAAGTTTACAAAAAAAGATTGCAGAGAATTAATAAAAGATTCTACAAAAATATTTGGAGAATCTTTTGAAATAATTAAAAATACAAAATTTTAAGGAGGAGTTAAAATGAGTTATAAAATTAATGAAGAGGTTTGTGTAGGGTGTGGAGCTTGTGAAGGTGTGTGCCCTGTAAGTGCAATTTTACCAACAGATTCAGGAAAATATAAAATTGATGATAATTTATGTATCAATTGTGGTGCTTGTACTGGAGTATGTCCTGTAAACGCAATATCAGAATAACTTAAATTTTATCGTATGGCAGCGTGCTTAATATTGCATACTACCATACGATATTTTAAATAAATATAAATTGCTTTTTAAAGGAGAATTTTTTGTATGGAAAAAAAAGTAACTAATTTTAAAAGTTGTTTAAAAAATATGCCAGATATTTTGGTTTCTTGCAGAAGTAAAAAAGGGGAAAATAATGCATTGGCAGTTGGATATGCTTGTAATTGTAGTTATGACCCACCTATGGTCATGGTAGGTATCGTTCCTAGCCGTTACTCTTACGAAATTATAAAAGAAACAGGAGAATTTGTTGTTAATCTAGTCCATGAAGAACTGAGAGAAAAATATAAATATCTTGGAAGTCACAGTGGTAGAGATGAATATAAATTAGAAGTCCTAAAAATGAAAATAGGAGATGCCATTAAAATAAATTCTCCTCTTCTTTTAGATTGTCCAGTAAATATTGAATGTAAAGTTATAGATTCAATAAAAACAGGCTCTCATGAAATGTTTATTGGTAAAGTAGAGTATATTCATGCTAAAGCAGAACTTATAGATGATAACGGAAATATCGATTATTCAAAAATAAATTTTTTAAAATTTAGGTAAAAAAATTATTAAAATGAATTACTCAACTTATGCAAAAAAGTTTTTGTTTGTAATTTTAAAAAGTGAACTAACAATTGGTACTTAAATGGGTTAAAAGTCTGAATTTATAGTATTGAAGGTGTGCTAAAAGTAGTTCTGAGTATCTATTATTAAAATCATATTAAATTTGCATAAGTCGAGTGAATTATAAAAAATATAAATAATTTAGAGATATCAGAAAGAGGTGAAGTGTTGTGTATACTTGTGGATTGTGCACTGTCCATGCATGCAGAAGTGGTGATAAAGAAAAGATGCCTAAAAACTGTCCGTGTTTGGAAAAAGATCAAGATATTATAGAGAAAAGTAAAGAATTATATAAAAATGAAGAGAATGCTAAGATCGCTTATCAATCTGCTCTGATTGAGTCGTGGGGATATTGTCAAAAGACAAGAATAGAAGAGACCATCGAGTTTGCCCAGAGGTGCGGATATAAGAATATAGGAGTTGCATTTTGTGTAGGCTTACACAGGGAGATGAGACTTTTGCACAATATACTTACAGCCAACGGATTTAATGTAATCTCGGTAATATGTAAAAGTGGCAGTATTCCCAAAGAGGAATTAAACATAAAAAATGATCAAAAAGTTCGTCCATGTACCTATGAACCTATGTGTAATCCAATTGGTCAAGCTTTGTACTTGAATAAGGCTAAAACAGATTTTAATATTCTACTGGGACTTTGCGTGGGGCATGATTCTTTGGTTATAAAGCATTTAGACGCTCCTGTAACTGTCCTGGCTGCAAAAGACAGAGTGCTTGGGCACAATCCTCTAGCGGCAATTTATTTGTCAGAAGGGTATTATAACAAAAAGCTCTATCCTGAAAAATAGTGTATTGGTCTTCTGTCAGTATAGTAGTCAATCTAACACCAACTTTTTCTGCAATTTTTCAAATTCAACAGGGGAGACATTTCCTAAGAAGCTGTGTCTCCTCTCTTTATTTTAAAATTCCATGTAGTCAAGTACAGTGGTCTTGATATACCTCTTAGTTAATAAGCCTTCCACACAAACCATCTCTTTCTTCAAAGAAGCATGAAAAGATTCTATCACTGCATTATCATAACAGTTCCCACGTCTACTCATATATTGGACTAACCAGATCTTCTTTACAATGTTAGAAGTACTCCTTGCTTGAATATTGCGGTCCTTGATCACTATGAATTATCAGCCCTTCCTCTGGTTCTTTCAGTAAAAATGCCCTTGTTAAAGTATTAATCACTAACTCACTAATCATGCTCTTACCTATATCGTAGGATATAATTCTTATAGAAAAAAGATCCATAATTGTGCTTAAATATAGCCAACCTTCGCTTGATTTTCTTTTGACGATATTTTCTCTTTATCTCTCTTCTTTTTCCTTGAGAAGCTTTTTCAGCCTGATAATTTCTTTGTCTCGAGCGCTTACTCCATGTCCTTCTTAGGAACTCCAAAGTATTTCTTTTCCCAGGCAGCAACAGTATTAGTGGTAATACCGTATTCCTTTGATAGATCTATCTTTTTTTTTAGGAGTTCTAAACTGTCCACTAAACCATTATAACACCATTAGGGAGTCAGACCGAAAGGAATAACTCTCGTTACAGCACCTTCTTTAGTAAACATAGTTTTTCGATTAAACCAGGTAATAAAAAAAGCAGCAACAACAAATAAATAAATGTCATAGGGTTGTGCGTTAGGCCAAATTGGATTGTTAAGAAAAAAATGGAATAACATTGGAATCAAAATACTTCCTTTTGATCCATTAAATAGTGCTGTTACTATTACACTCAATGCAATAGCACCAAAGAAAAATGGGATGAAAGGCCAAAATTCTTGAGGTGTTCCGCTCAATAAAAATGCTGGTAGATGCCAAATTGCCCAAATTATGCCAAGAATAAAGGCCGCCCATATAGGAGTAAAATTTCTTTGTAGCAGAGGAAGGGCAACCCCTCTCCATCCGAGCTCCTCAACTGGACCCTTTATTGCAGTTAATAAAAATGCCATAAAAAGCGAATGAAAAGAAGAAAATTGAAAAGGCTCTGTAAATAAATTTCCCTTTAATGCAGACCCACTAATAAAAATTAAAGGAATGCCAAGAATTAAAAATGTGTACCAAGATTTAGTACTACGCCAAATTAAAACACGTCGTAAATAAGACTGCACCCCTTTTATACCACTACTATGTAGTACAACAATAATAGCAGCAATTGCGGGTGAATACACTGCTAGGAAAAACATCGGATGATCACCGGTTATTTTTCCAAAAATACTAGTCATTTTATTCGGAAGAAAGATGTATAAACCAAGTATTGTCCATGTCACTATGAAAGTAATAAGTAAAAATGGCATTAAGCTACGAGTAGAAATTTTAAACCTACCTATTTCTGATGAATTTTTAAGCAAAATTTAACCTCCTTTATATTTTCTTTGGAAATACACGGAACGAAGATTTCAACGATATACTTATCAGGTTCTTCTGATGCATTAACAGGAGGAGTTATTCTCCTATACATAAATATTTCGGTGAAAAACTCACCTTCAAAAAAATATTTAAATATACTTGGGCTAAAAAAGTCTGATTTTTTAATTAAATTTACCATAGCAATGTCTCTTTAAAAAATTAAAACTATAAAATTCTATACATTTTCTTATTCCAAATCTCAGAACATTATCCTTTAGAATACCTGCAATATAATTTAAATTTAAAGATTGTTTTCCATGTACAGGTTAAGATTATAACAGTGTTTTTACTCTTATCCTCAGAGATCCTTTGAAAAACTCTCACAGGCAATGTAATCTATAGTGATACACTGCAGGTTTCCAAAAATATAAGATCAGATTTTACGATTCTCAGACTGAAAATTCCTTTGAATATAGTAAAAAGAATATTCCACATCACCAAGCTGGAAAGAAATACCACAGACAAAATTGCCCAATCATAAAACACTTGGCTTTAAATAGAAGCTACTTTAAGTAAAAATAAAAAACCTACTAATATAGGTATTGAAATATACTGAGAATTATATTTCAATTTTTTTATTTTTGGGATACAAAAAGGAGCCCCCACCGGAGCTCCTTTTGTGATTTAAAAGATCATTTACACTTAATTAAAAAAATCTGATATACCTATTTTTTTATTTTGACTCTCATCAGCAAGTCTCCGGCTTTAACATCTCCATTAGCCATAACCTTCAACTCTTCAACCAAGTCCATGTTATTTATGATGACAGGAGTTATTATAGACTTGGCATTTTCTTTTATAAAGTCAATCTCATACTTGACAAGCTCTTCTCCTATTTTCACTTTTGATCCTGATTCGGCAATCCTTTTAAATCCATTACCATTAAGATTAACAGTATCTATTCCAAAATGGACTATCATTTCAATTTCATTTTCCACTTCAAAACTAACTGCATGATTGGTTTCAAAAATATTTATTTCTGCTGCAACTGGTGAAAACACTGATCCTTCATAAGGCTCAATAGCACATCCATCTCCTATCATCTTGCTAGCAAAAGCTTCATCTGGAACTTCAGAAAGAGCTATAACTTTTCCATTTAATGGTGAATAGATATTAAACCATTTTTTTTCAGCTGGTTTTTCTTTTTTTAAAAAATCAAATAACCCCATACTGGCCTCCTAAAAAATTATAAAAATAAAATTGAATTATTTTATCTAAAATTATACTTTTTTTCACAAAATTTTATCAAACTGGATATCTCTTCAAAATTTTTTCTACAAAAATACCCGTTCTTTCTTTATTCATTGATTTTTCAAGAGAAATAGGGTAATTTATGGTAGATAAGAAAGCTTATAAATCATAGTCACGCATAACTGCTGCTAATGCTAGTGTAGGAACCCATTTATTCTCTGAGAGTTTAGATAAGGCATAAAAGCCTTGCCTATTATAGAATGGAAATCTTTCTTAATTTTACAATAATTCAGGCCAGTAATTTTTATTAGCTTCTATAAGATCATTCAGGATATTTTTGGCTACCCTAGCTGACGGGACTGTTTTAGATAAAGTAATTGCCTGCCATAGCTTTTCATAAGACCCCTCCGACCATGCTTGAACCACAAGTTTTTCTACGGCTACCTGCTGCTCCATCATTCCTCTCTGAAACTCTGGAATTTCTCCAATCTGAAGTGGTTTTGGTCCTTCATTTCCAAGAAGACAAGGAATCTCTACCATCCCTGTAGGACTGAAGTTAGAAATGGAACCTTTATTTTCAACTATGAGAAGCATTTTTTCATTTGTGTTATAAGCGATAGCTCTTGCTAGGTCAACTATATAAGATGCATGTTCGTCTATCTCCCAGGTAGTATTTTCAACTGTACCTTCCTTGATAATTCTTCTGGCTTCTTCAAAGACCTTTTTTTCCCTTCCTGCTATGACCTCATCAGCTCTTGTAAACTCTATATCTGACTCATCTACTACATAATCAGGGAAGAGATAGTATTTTAAGTATGTGTTTGGAAGTGTTGAGGAGTCAATCTCGTGCACATCTCTCACCTTTTTCATTGTCGCTTGCCAGCTAGGATCAGAGTGCTGTTTTTCTGCCTCTGACATATATCCATTTTCCCTAACATAGTTTTTTAGTTTAGGCATAAGGTCATTTCCATTGAGGTCTTTAATTCCTTTCCACCAACCGAAGTGGTTAAGACCATAATACTCAATATCAAAGTCCTTATATGAATTAAAACCTGTGATATCTGCCATTCTTTTCATTATACCAATAGGCATATCACAAATATTTATAACCCTTGAGTAAGGCTTCAGTAGTCTGCATGCTTCTGCTACTATTGCCGCAGGATTGGAATAGTTCAGCATCCATGCATCTGGGTTTCCGTATTTTTCCATATATTCGATATTTTCAAAAATACCACCTATAGATCTCATCCCATAAGCTATTCCTCCTGGACCACAAGTTTCCTGACCTACTACCCCGTGTCTTAAAGGTATTTTCTCATCTAATCCTCTCATCTCGTACTTTCCTACTCTGATGTGAGACAATACAAAGTCTGTATTTTCATAAGCTGTCTTAGGATCTGTTGAATATAAAAACTTAATCTGTGGGGCCTTTTCCTTCATAAGAATGTTGCAGGCTTCACCGATCTCATTTTGCCTTTCTTCATCATTATCAAAAAATCTAATCTCTGCAATATCAAAGTTATCTAGGTTATCTAAGAGCATAAGTAGTATCCCTGGGGTAAATGTACTGCCTCCACCGGCAACTGTAATATTAAATCGTTCTCTCTTCTTCATGTAGACCACTCCTTTTTATAATTAATAGTTTATAGTATCTTATCTGAAGAACTTTTGTTCTTGCCATTAGGTTACAACTAAACCTTGTATAAAGTCAACGAATTCCAACTTAAAAAAACAGGTCACCTTAAACGAAACATGTTTTTTTAAATCAATAAGCATTGATTTAGAACATCGTCAGTAATATAATAATTTTGTAGCTAGCACAAATACAAAATTATTAAATAGGGGGAAGATAATGTTTAAACAAATCCAGAGATTAGGTGGAGCACTGTTTTCACCGGTACTATTATTTGCTTTTTCCGGAATACTTGTTGCCATAACGATTATTCTTAAAAATCCAGATTTTGTTGGTGAATTAGCAAATCCAGATGGAAGTTTTTATCAATTTGTAAAGATTATAGAGGAAGGAGGATGGACAGTTTTTAGGCAGATGCCTGTACTCTTTGCTATCGGTCTTCCAATAGGACTGGCACATAAAGCCAATGCCAGGGCTTCCATGGTAGTCTTTGTCAGCTATATGACATTCAATTATTTTATAAACGCAATCTTGACAGTATGGGGTGAAAATTTTGGTGTAAACTTTACTCAGGCAATAGGAGGAGTTAGTGGTCTCACTGAAATAGCCGGAGTTAAAACCCTTGATACGAGTATCATAGGAGGTATATTTATTGGAGCTCTTGTTACCTATATTCACAATAAATTTTTTGAGGTCAAACTTCCTGATTATCTTGGTATTTTCCAGGGTTCTACTCTTGTGGCTGCAATTTCATTTTTTACAGTTCTTCCTGCAGCATTTGTTACATGCCTTGTGTGGCCAAAGATACAGATAGGGATCATTTCCCTTCAGGGAGTCATGCTTTCGGCAGGAGCCTTTGGGGTATGGTTTTATACTTTCCTAGAGAGAATCCTTATTCCTACAGGGCTTCATCATTTTATCTACGGTCCTTTTCTTTATGGACCTGCAGCAGTGGATGGTGGTATAGTTAACTACTGGACACAAAATGTTTCTAATTTTGCAGGTTCTTCTGAATCAGTGAAGAGTCTCTTTCCTCAGGGAGGTTTTGCCCTACATGGAAATTCAAAGATTTTCGGTTCACTTGGAATAGCCCTTGCTATGTATAAGACTGCTCTTCCTAGTAAGAAGAAGATAGTTTTAGGTGCAGTTATTCCCGCAGCTATTACAGCAGTTTTAGCCGGGATAACAGAACCTCTTGAATTTACATTCCTGTTTATTGCACCTGCTCTCTTTGCCATCCACGCAGTACTCGCTGCCACGATGGCCACCCTAATGTATGTATTAGGAGTGGTAGGCAACATGGGAGGAGGTCTCATCGAGATAGCCACCATGAACTGGCTACCAATGGCAAAAAATCACTTTGGAATGGTGGCTACCCAAATCGGAATAGGAGGAATCTTCACTATAATCTATTACTTTATCTTCAGAATAATAATAGAAAAATATAACATCATGACTCCCGGAAGAGATAAAGATGCCGAAGTGAAGCTTTATAGTAAGAAAGATTTTAAAGAAAAAAGCACCGGAATGGTTGGAAACGTCTATATGGATCAGGCAGCACAGCTTCTAGATGCCTTGGGAGGAAGTGCAAATATCGTTGATGTCACCAACTGTGCCACAAGACTTAGGCTTAGTGTAGTCGATGAAAATTTAGTTGCACCTGATTCTGTATTCAAGTCAGCATCTGCACATGGTGTGGTAAGAAATGGAAAGTCTTTACAGATAATAGTAGGACTTTCAGTTCCTCAGGTGAGGGACTGCTTTGAAGAGCTAATGACTGAAGAATTACCTCTAAAGAAAGTAGAAAAGCCAGTAATGGCGTAGAATAACTTGCAAATATAAATAAAAAACAGTCCTGGAAAACTTAATCCACAGGTCAAAGTCTTTAAAAGACAAGTCAGATGGATATAGTTTAAAAGGGCTGTTTTCTATTGAGAGTTTTTTAAGTAGCATCCGGCTAGAAACTCAAAAAAAAGTATTGTATTACCAAAAAAATCATTTTCTTTCAAGTTTCTGTCATCATACCTGTTGGAATCCTTTATTATAAAAGTTATATCTGAAAGCATTTCTATAGTTGAGTCCTCTTTACCTACAAAAGAGATAATATTTGCATTAGATTTCTTTGATCTCTCGCAAAGATTTATAAGACTGCTGGTTTCCCCAGATTTAGAGATAAAAATCAGTAATGGTGATTCCATTGCAGGGTTTTCAACGGTTTCAAAATATTCAGACATCATTGCAAAAAAACCTTCTACCATGAGTTTATCCTTGATATACTGAGCTACAATATGAGAGAATCCAACTCCGTGAACAAATAAAGGCTTATTTTTTTGCTCTTTTAACCTCTGAAGAAAAGCTGATATCAATTCTGGAGAAAAATTTTCACATAGATCATTTTTTTTTAAAAATTCATTTTCTGTTTTGAAAAGATTTTGTTCCAACCTATAAACCATATCTACAAAACCTTTATATCCAAGTTTTTTTGAAAGATTCATCACCACAGATGAAGATGCGTAGCACTCCTTTGCAACGCCTCTAACACCTATTTCTAAAGCTCTTTCGACATTGTTTAATATAAAGTGAAGAGCCATTTCCTCAGATTCAGTAAGCTTATACTTTTCGGCCAGCTTATACACATCTATTTCCATACCCCACCCCCTTTCAAATATATTACTTCAATCAGATGATTTATTGCAACATAATTTTTTCACTTTATTACCCATATAGCCCAAGTTACTACTTTAGGCCTTGGTGCAGTTTTAGGAAAAATGATCATTTTAAAGTTTTATCCAGTGTTTACAAGATATAATGCCAATTTATTTGGTGTTATATCTTTTCTCGAAAGGTATACTTTTTTAGAGACTCTTTTTTTGTAGTTTCGTACCATTCGGAACAGTCCAATTTTTTAGTATTTTTCCATAAACTGTCTATGTTTAATCATTAAATTATTATGAAATAACTGTCCGAGGTATTTTTTACTAATTAGATACTTCTGAAAGCACCTAAAATACTAGTTCTTTTTTTGAATTCCAATTTTTAATCATTTGTTGACATTGGCCTGGTTTCGTGATATACTAATCCTAGTAGTAAAGAACAAGCTTCATATCTGATTTTAGGCACCTCAGTTTAAATACTTTAAGGTTGGTTAGTATGATTTGTATCTCTATGCTATATAAAAGTATTTTACGGAGGTATTACAAATGGCAAACGGAACAGTTAAATGGTTCAACGGAGAAAAAGGATTCGGATTTATCACTGCTGAGGACGGAGTAGATCTATTCGTACACTTTTCTGAAATAAACAAGCCTGGGTTCAAGACTTTAGAAGAGGGAGAAAGAGTTACTTTCGAAATCACTAAAGGTCAAAGAGGACCGCAAGCTTCAAACGTAACAGCTGAGTAATCAAAAGCCTGCCCAGATGGCAGGTTTTTTTATATAAAACAATATTGTAGTTAAGTTGGACGGGAAATGGGATAGAAGCTTCAGAAGAGTCCGAGAAAAGCTATAATAATCATGTTTAAATTATTATTTTAAAGCTAAATTTAGAATGAATAATATATTTGAAAACCAAAATAAATATAGTGACAGCATAATAGACTATTTTAATAGCAAGTATTGGCAATAAATAACGCTACAAATTGGAGGTAATTATGAATAGAATTAAAAAATTATTTGATTGGATAGGGCGCTTTGTTTTTGGTTTCATCAGTTTAAGTCTAGGTCTTATAAGTCTCACGATGATAGTGGTTGCCTTATGGAACATTTGGATTTCAATACACCAAAAAGACCTGATTGTAATAAAAGCCCTTCTTGATGCAATCGGCTTGATTGTGATCGGAATGGCAGTCTTTGATGTTTCCAAATTTTTGCTGGAGGAAGAAGTCTTTCACGATACTGGTAAAAAGTCACCCAAACACCAGAGGGAGACCTTATTAAAGTTTCTCATTATCATTGCCATCGCTGTAAGCTTGGAATCCCTAGTTTTCATTTTTGATGCCGGAAAAAAAGATATTAGTAATTTGATTTATCCAACGTTCTTGTTAATCGCCGCTGTTTTTGTGGTAGTCGGTCTTGGAATATATCAAAAGCTGACTCGGGATGAACGTAGTATATAGCGTATCGTAAACAGTGTCAAATGGCGACAACTTTTTTAAGGTTATTCATCCTGTACTCTACCGGGGTTTGATAACCTAAGGAAGAATGAATTCTTCCAGAGAATCAAAACACTTCCCTCTAATGAACTCTGTTTTAACTGTTTTAAAAATGGCTTCTGCCACCGCATTATCATATGTAGTTCCTTTCATGCTTAAAGAACGCTTGATATTAAAGGTATCAAGAATTTTTTCTATCAAATGATTTTTAAATTCATTACCCCTGTCTGTATGAAAAATTTTAATTTTTCTAAGATTTCCCCTTACTGTGGCAAAATCTTTTAACACAAGATCTGCATCCTTGTTTTTTCCTGCGCAGCCTATTATTTCCCTGTTAAAAAGATCTATCAAGACACAAATATAGTTCCAGGAATTGAGTACTGACGGAGAAAGATCGTACTCTCTAATAATTTCACATTTCCTTTTACCATTAAGATGAAGTTGAACTATTTGGCTCTTGAATTCTTCATTAAAGCTACGTCTTATCTTTATTTTCCAGGTCATAAAAATTACCTCCATTTAATCAATTAATTTATATTGTATGACCTCAAGAAAACTGTCCAATTTATTGTAGCCTATCAGAGGGTAGAGATAATCTAGTGAGTTACATTGAAGAGTATATTGTAAAACAGGCAATACATGTTCAGTTTAACGTTATGAGTACTGAAATATTAAAAGCAGCACAGAAGAATCCAGTGTTATATAAAGACATGCTTGTAAGTTTGGTCGGGTACAGTGCATACTTTGTAGAGCTTGGTAAGCCACTATAGGAGTATTTGATTCAACGTATAGAACTTAATTTTTAATTCTACTTCCAAATTTATTTGGGATAACAATGATCCAATTAGTCTTTTTTATTATAAGTACCACAGGGTTTCGTGCTACTGGTATAGCTACGAAAAAAGTCAATTTAAGAGAAGCAGAAAAGACCTCTTAACGGAGGTCTTTTCTGCTTCTCTAGTCTAGTTTTTATTCATAAATTTGTAATATTATGCATTTAAATATACAATTCAAGTTCTTCAAAAATCTATGGAAATTTTTTCATTAAGGCATTAATATTTATAGGAATCAAAATATCTAGTTAAAGCTTCTCTATCTATTATCTTTATACTATGTTTATCTTTTTCAATAATACCTTCATTAATGAATTGATTCGTAATTTTATAAAGAGTGGATTTATTGACATATATTGATTTAGTTAACTCTGTATAACTGTCAAAGTAAAAAATATTACTGTCTTTGCAAAAGCAACTTAATACATATGCATAGTAGGCAGCGGCCCCTCCCTGAGAATTGATATAAAATCCTCTGAGTCCCTGAAAGAGAAGTTGGATACATTTTGGAAGATATTCCTCTATGAATAAAGGTGTGCTCAGAATATACTCTTTAAATATAGAATTTGGTATTTCAAATCCAATAACTTCCTTGCTATATACTATAACCTCCCAGTCACTTCCTCCTGTAAAATATGCATTGACTCCTATAAACTCATCATTAGAAAATATATAAGGAAAGATTTTCTCTCCATCTTCATCACATCTTATCTTCATACCTTTACCCTCTTTTATATAAAAAATCTTATCATCTCCATCTTCATATATGAACTCTCCTTTTTTATATCTTTTAAATTTAACTTTATCCTTTACAGACTTTGGCAGTAACGTAAGTGGAAATTCAGAACTATGCAAAGTCACACCTCCTCATCTTAGAAAAAATCTAAATGTTTATTTTTATATCAATATATTATATAACATAAAATTAAATATTAACAAATGTATCATTAAATTAACATCAATAAACATGCTAAAAAATTTATAGTTGATAGTTCAAGTAAATTGTCTTTAGAAAATACCAGTATGAATTTAGTGGATTTTGTTATTTTATAGTACAATAAAATTTTCAAAAGTTTGTATTTTTTTTGTTTTATTACTAAGGAACATTGTCAAAAGTATGATTAAGAGAAAAAAAAGTTAAAAAAAGTTAGAGAAAAAAGTAAAATTTTAGTTATAAGTGTCTTAAAGAGACACGTTTTTTTTTTATTTAGTGTACAATATCTTTAAATAAACAAGTTAGTGAAGTTAATAACTTGATCATGAGGGGAAAATGTTATGTTTAAAGAAACAAAGAGAATCACTTTAAATGCAGCAAAAATAATGGGAGAGAAAGCTCTTGAGAAGTCCGAGGAGATAGGGAAGCCTTTTGTATTTTCAGTAGTAGATGCTGGAGGACACGTTATTTATACTCAGAGAATGGAGGATGCATTTATAACTAGCATTAGTATTGCTATAGATAAAGCATTTACAGCAGCAGCTATGAAAAGAGCTACTCACGTACTAACTGAGAGAGTAAAGCCTGAGTCTGAGTTATTTGGACTAAACAATACAAACAATAGTAGGATAATTCCATTTGGCGGAGGATTGCCTGTAATCGTAGGTGGAGAAGTAATTGGAGGAGTAGGAGCCAGTGGCGGAACAGTAGAAGAGGATATTGCAGTGGTTACAGCAGCATTGGAAGCACTTGGGCTGTAATGTTACTGTAATATAAAAACTTATGAAAAAACATATATGTGAATATAGTAATTAAGAAAATGTCATCGTAATTATAAAGTTTGATCTCTAAATGGATATAGAAATTTAATAAAATATTTATTAGGTTAAAAGTGATGGGTTATTTGTATTTAAATACTTTTTTTTATTTATATACAAACAGTTGTGAAAACAACCAAAAAAAGGAATATTATTTGTCAGTATATGAACCTATAACTTTTAAAATAAATATTTTGGAGGGGGGAATCAATTGTCACACCAAGGAATTGTTTTCAATATTCAGCGTTTTACAATCCATGACGGACCTGGCATCCGTACAGAGTTATTTTTAAAAGGTTGTCCATTAAAATGTAAATGGTGCGGTAATCCCGAGAGCTTAAAGGCTTATATTCAACCGGGTGTATATAATAATAAATGTATTTCAATAGAAAAATGCGGTCTGTGCGTAGAAGTTTGTCCCGAGAAGGACATACGGAATTTTACGGATGGGAAAATAACTGCTATAGAACTTGGTAAGTGTACAAATTGCCTTGCTTGTTCTAATGTCTGTCCTTCAGAAGCAACTAAGCAATGGGGTAAGTCGATGTCCGTAGACGAGTGCATGGCTGTGATACGTAAGGATAAAGGATATTATGAGCGTTCCGGTGGTGGTGTTACAGTTTCCGGAGGAGAACCTTTGCTTCAAAGTGACTTTGTAGGAGAACTTTTTAAGGCTTGCAAAGATGAAAAAATTGATACTTGCCTTGAGTCAAGTTTCTATGGAGATTGGAAAGAAATAGAAAAGCTCTTACCTTATACAGATCTTGTGATTTCAGATATAAAACATATGGATACAAATATCCATAAAAAATACACTGGAGTAAACAATGATAGAATTTTAGAAAATCTGAAGAGGTTTACAAGTGAAGAACGGGAGCTTATTTTGAGAATTCCAGTTATTCCCAATGTAAATGATGATATGGATAATATAAAAGCTACGGCTGATTTTATCATAAATGAGCTCGGTGGTCGTATTAAAATACTACAACTTTTGAGTTTTATGCGTCTAGGTGAAGAGAAATATCATTCGCTAGGTATGCCTTATAAAATGAAGGATGTCGAATTCGATAGAGAATCATTTCAAAAGCATGTCAACGATATTGCAAATTATTTCAATAGTCGAGGTATCCACTGTCTAGTAGGGACTAAAGAAAAACAGTAAAAAACTGATATTATTAAATTAAGGAGGGGGTTTTTATGGATTTCAATAGAATAAACGCATGTGGAACACAACCTTTTGACCATTCTTACGGTATAGGTTATCAAGTTAATCATGAGGACTGGTCGCCATTCCCACGTGTAAATTACCTCAGACAAGCATTTTTGGACAGACCATATGATATTGACGTGGAGAGATTAAGACTTGTCACCGAGGCCTATAAAAAGCATGAGTCAGCTCCGCGTAAACTTCAGTGTGCGTATGCTTTTGAGAATATACTGTTTAATGCAACACTTCACATCTATGATAAGGATTTAATTCTTGGTGAGATAGCAGCACCAGCTAAAGCATCTCCAATATATCCTGAGTTTTCTGTAAACTGGATCAGCGATGAAATATTAAACTCTCCGTTTGAAGAACGTTCAAATGACCAATTTTACATAAGAAACGAAGAAGAGAGACAAGAAATATTAGAACTTTGCAAGTATTGGGAAGGCAAGTGTGCTAATGATTTTATAACGGCAAGACTTGAAGAGGAGCAAATAAAAGGTTCACATACAGGTAAAAAGGTATTCCAAACAAATAACTACCACTTTGCAGGAATAGGTCACTTTGCTATGAACTATGAAAAACTAATGAAACTTGGATATAACGGAGTAATTGAAGAGGTAAAATGTTCTTTTGAAAAATTAAGTAAGTATGACCCAGAGTATGGTGAGAAGAGAGACTACTATAGAGCAACAATTATTATGCTTGAAGCTTCTAAAAAATATATTGATCGTTATGTTAATCTAGCAGAAGAATATGCTGCAAAAGAAAAAGATATCAAAAGAAAGCAAGAGCTGGAAGCTGTAGCCACTAACTGTCGTGCAATAGCAGGAGATGCACCAAAAACTTTCTGGCAAGCACTGCAGTTATTTAATTTTGCCACAACACTTATCCAAATTGAAGGAAATGGGCACTCTATTTCATACGGACGTATGGATCAATGGTTATATCCGTTCTATGAAGCTGATATGAAAAATGGGACTCTGACTAAGGAACTTGCTCTTGAGCTTATTGAAGTTCAGTATGTTAAGATGAACAACCCTACTAAGCTAAAGGATAAGGGAACTGTAAAGGTGCGTAACGGCCGTGGATTTGGAGGAGAGAGTCTTACTATAGGTGGGGTAGATCGTGATGGTAATGATGCCACTAACGATTTGACTATGTTAATGTTAGAAGGATCTGCTCATACACGTATGATGAATCCATGGGTATGCGTTCGTATGCATGAAAATACTCCTTATGAATTAAAGGTAAAAACTGCTGAGTGCATTAGAGCAGGGTATGGACACCCGAAAATATTTAACGATGGCCCAGCAATTAAAGCTCAGATAAGTAAAGGAATGACTCTTGAAGAAGCAAGAGATTATGCAGTTGTAGGTTGTGTAGAGCCATCTCTTCCAGGTAAGGAATTTGGGTGGCAAGATGCGGGTTATGTGAATACAGCTAAGATGATGGAGATGGTTTTAAATGGAGGTCGTTGTCTAGATTGCGGTTCTCATTGTATAAGATGGGATAAGTGTGGAGCTCTTGGAAAACATCTTGGTCCAAATACAGGAAGTTTAGAAACTTATAAGAGTTTTAATGAGGTTCTTGAAAGTGTTGACAAGCAGTTCGCTTACTGGTGTGATCAATTATGTAGTTGTTTAAATATTATGGATGATGTTCACAGGATTGTTAAACCTACTCCATATGTTTCTGCTTTCTTTGAAGGGTGTATTGAAACTGGAAAAGATATGACAGAGGGAGGAGTTAAATATAATGGTACTGCACCACAAGCAGCTGGTATTGCTACTTGTGCAGACTCACTTGCTGCCATTAAGAAGCTTATATTTGATAATAAGACCCATACAGGAGCAGAATTACTTCAAGCAGTCAAGGACAACTGGGAAGGGCACGAAAAGACATATGCTCTTGTAAATAGCTCGAAAATACCTCACTACGGTAATGATGATGACTACGCTGATGATCTATTTAAATTTATGTTTGAATGTTACTGCAGACATATAAAGGGAAGAAAAACTCCTAGAGGCGGAAAATTCAGCCCAGGGGTATATACTGTAAATGCAAATGTAGGAATGGGACTTTATACCAATGCCTCTCTTGATGGGCGTAAAAATAATGAACCTATATCTGATAATATGGGACCAGTTCACACTGCTGGTGGATCACACGATATTTCCGGACCAACTGCTATTGTAAATTCTGTGGCAAAAGTTGACCATAGTCTTGCGAGTAACGGAACACTTCTAAACCTAAGATTTCCAGAAGAAGCTGTTTCTGGTATAGAAGGAAGAGATACTCTAGTAAGTTTTATTGATGAATATCTTTCTAAGCAAGGGATGCATGTTCAATTTAATATTATGAGTTCAGAAACTATGAAAGCTGCACAGAAGAATCCTGAAAATTATAAAGATATGCTTGTACGTGTAGCAGGATACAGTGCGTATTTCGTAGAGCTTGGTAAACCACTACAAGATGATCTGATTCATCGTACAGAGCTTAATTTTTAATATTTGATAAATACAATATGTGGTGTGCTTAAAACAAAGATAAAATAATAGTGGAGGGGCTTTTTATGAATTATAACAGAACTAGTGCTTGTGGAACAGAATCTTTTGATCATTCTTATGGTGTTGGTTACCAAGTTAATCATGAGGATTGGTCACCATTTCCAAGAGTAAACCGTTTAAGACAAACATTTTTAAATAGACCTTATGAAATTGACGTACAAAGATTAAGATTAGTAACAGAGGCATATAAAAACAATGAAAATGCACCAAGATTATTACAGTGTGCATATGCATTTGATAATGTACTTCGTAATGTTAAATTAAACGTATATGATGAAGAGCTAATACTAGGAGAGCTCGCAGCTCCTGCAAAAGCTACACCAATTTATCCAGAATTTTCTGTTGATTGGATTATCGATGAAATTTTACACTTCCCGTTTGAGGAGCGTGCATATGATCAGTTCTACATCAGAAATGATAAAGAGAGACAAGAAATTTTGGATCTTTGTGAATACTGGAGAGGTAAGACAGTTGCCAGCTTGGCAGGATCAAGATTAGATGAAGATCAAAAGAAGGGTTCTCAGTTTGGAGAGGATATCTACAAAACTAACTACTATCATTATGCTGGAGTTGGTCATATATCTATCGATTACGATACATTAATGAAGATCGGATACGATGGTCTCATTGAAAGAGCTGAAGAAGCAAAGGCTAGCTTAAATAAAAGAGATTTTGAATACGCAGATAAGAGAGATTACTATGATGCAACACTAATCATGTTAAAGGCAGCAAAGGCTCATATTGCTCGTTATATAACACTTGTAAGAGAGCATGCTGAAAAAGAAGCAGATCCAAAGAGAAAAGAAGAGCTATTAACTATGGCAGCTAACTGTGAACAGATCGCTGGCGGAGCACCTAAGACTTTCTGGCAGGCAATGCAGTTATTCAGTTTTACTACTGCGCTAATTCAGGTAGAGAGTAATGGACACTCTATTTCATACGGAAGAATGGATCAGTGGCTAAACCCATTCTATGAAGCTGATATGGCAAATGGAACTATTACAAAGGAATTTGCTCTTGAGCTAATTGAAGTACAATATGTTAAGTTAAACAACCCGGTAAAACTAAAGGAAAAAGGAACAGTAATAGTTCGTAACGGACGTTGCGCTGGTGGAGAGAGTTTAACAATCGGTGGTGTGGATAAAGACGGAAACGATGTTACGAATGACCTGACTATGATGATGCTAGAGGCATCTGCTCACACACGTATGATGAATCCATGGTTATGTGTACGTATGCATGAAAACACACCGTATGAGTTAAAAGTTAAGACTGTTGAAGTAATAAGATGTGGATTTGGACATCCGAAAATATTTAACGATGAACCTGCAATAAAGGCTCTACTTAGAAAAGGAACTACACTTGAAGAAGCTAGAGAGTATGCAGTTGTTGGTTGTGTTGAGCCAAACATTCCAGGAAAGGAATATGGATGGCACGATGCTGCATACGTAAACACGCCTAAGATGATGGAAATGGTTGTAAATGGAGGAAGAATTTTAGATGGTCCAGACAAAGACAAACAAATCGGACCTGATACAGGAAGTTTAGACACTTATGAAAGCTTTGATAAGGTTCTTGAAAGTGTAGATGCCCAGTTTGCTTACTGGCTAGATCAGATGTGCAGCAGCTTAAATATTATCGATGATGCTCATAAAGAACGTAAGCCAGTTCCATTCCTTTCAGCATTTTATGAGGACTGTATAGAGTCTGGTAAGGATATATCGGCAGGTGGAGCAAAATACAATGGGATTGGACCACAGGCAGCAGGAATAGCTACTTGTGCAGACTCTTTAACAACTATAAAGCAACTTGTATTTGATGAAAAGCGTTGCACTGGAGCTGAATTACTGCAAGCTATTAGAGATAACTGGGAAGGTCATGAGAAATTATACGCTTTAGTAAACAGTTCAAAGGTACATCACTATGGTAATGATGATGATTACGCAGATGAATTATTCAAGTTTATGTTTGAGTGTTATTGTAAAAACGTTGCAGGAAGAGAAATTGCAAGAGGTGGACAATTTAATCCGGGAGTATATACTGTAAATGCCAATGTTGGAATGGGTATGAAGACTAATGCTTCTGTAGATGGACGTAAAAAGGGAGAACCAATTTCCGATAATATGGGACCAGTTCATACTGCTGGTGGTGCACACGATATTTCTGGACCAACAGCTATTGCAAACTCTGTAAGTAAAGTGGATCACAGTCTTGCAACAAACGGTACATTACTAAACCTTAAATTCCCAGTAGAAGCTGTAGCAGGAGTGGAAGGAAGAGACAACTTGGTAAGTTATATAGAGGAGTATCTTGCAAAGAAGGGGATGCATGTACAATTTAATGTTATGAGCTCAGAAACATTGAGAGCAGCGCAGAAGAACCCTGAAAAGTACAAAGATATGCTTGTACGTGTGGCAGGATACAGTGCATACTTCGTAGAGCTTGGTAAACCATTACAAGAAGACTTAATTCAACGTACAGAATTACACTTCTAATTAGTTATTTAACAATTTTAAAAAATAAAAAAGGAGAATATTATGATTTTTGAATTCGGTTTTTTAATTGTTGGTTTAATGCAAATTTTTGCATTCTTTGTTCAAGGTACTACAGGATTTGGTGCTACTGTTATTTCTGCTCCAGTTACAAATGGAATATTAGGTATACCAGTGGGAGTACCTTATGGAACAATTATCTGTATTCCTTTTTTATACTACTTAGCAATCAAAGGAAGAAAGGATATTTCTTGGAAAGACTTAGCTAGTATTGTTCTCGGTTGTGCACCGGGGCTTATAATTGGACAAAAACTATTTTATAAAATGAGTCCTCAAACTGCAAAAATATCCATTGGATCAATGATTATCTTAATAGCTGTTATGAATATTTACAAGCACATCATTAAGCCTCTAATGTTAAATGGAGAAGAGGAAGCTCCAGTTGAAGATAATATTGTAAGAAAAATCTTCAGATACGGATGTCTTATCCTAGGTGGAGTAGTACACGGAGCATTCAACATCGGTGGTCCACTTATCACTGTTTATACTCTGGAAGCTGTAAAGGACAAAAAGAAGTTTAGAAATACTATGACAAGCTTATGGTGTATTCTAAACGTTTGGAATGCATTTAACCAGTATAGAAATGGATTATTTGTTCCAAGATTAGGAATGTCTTTACTTGTAGGGATGCCATTTGCAACATTAGGATTCTGGTTAGGAATGAACTTCTTAGAAAAGATCAATAAAGCACAGTTCTTAAGAATAGTATATTTAATCTTATTCTTCATTGGAATTAACATGACTGTTAGAAGTTTACCAGTAATTCCTAAAAACTTACAAGGTGCTATAATCGTGATTCCAGTTATCATAGTAGCAGCACTTCTTATAATTCTTGAGAAAAGAACTAGAGCAGCAAAGCTAGCAACAAATTAATCGATATATTATTTTTGGGAACTTACTTAAAAGTTTAACAGTTTTTTAAAGGAGAACAATAAATGAAAGATTTTAATTTTAAAATACCACAAAATATTGAGTTCGGAATAGGAAGTTTAAAAAAACTTCCAGAAATATTGAGAGAGAATAATTCAAATCATGTATTCTTAATCTCTGATAGAGGTCTAGAAAGTATAGGTGTTGTAAAGAAAGTCCAGGAGATCATAGAATCTGGAGGAATTAAATGTACATCTTACCTAGATGTAATACCTAATCCAACAATAGATGTTGTAGATGAAGCTAACGCATTATACAAAGAGTGTGGATCAACAAGTATTGTTGCCCTTGGTGGAGGAAGTCCACTAGATGTAGCGAAAGCTGTAGGAGTACTTGCTAAATATGGAGGAAAGATCACAGACTACGAAGGGTTGCATAAAGTTCCGGGACCAATTGTACCTATGATCGCAATCCCTACAACTGCAGGAACAGGAAGTGAAGCAACGGCTTCATCTGTAATTACTGATGAATCTAGAAACTATAAGTTTTCAATAGTTAGTTATGAAACACTTCCAAAATACGCAGTTTTGGATCCAGAACTAATTATGACAGCACCAGCATCAATAGCTTCTTCTTGTGGTGTAGATGCACTGATTCATGCGATAGAAGCATACCTTTCAAAACATGCTTCACCATTTTCAGACGCAATGGCTGAAAAAGCAATGGAGTTAATCGGAAAAAATCTACGTAGATTTGTAGCAGACAGAACAGATAAAGAAGCTGCATTTGGAATGATGTCAGGATCTAATTTTGCCGGGATCTCATTTGCATGGGCAAGACTTGGAAATGTACATGCCATGAGTCATCCGGTAAGTGCTTTCTGCCACGTACCGCATGGTGTAGCAAACTCGGTTCTTCTCCCAACAGTTATGGAATATAATGCTCTTGTTGACAACGGTCGTTATGAAAAGATTTATAACTATATCCGTGAAGATAATGAAGCAGTACAAGATTTTAAACCAGAGATGCTTGTAGAAGAGATCAAGAAATTAAATGCAGATCTTGGAATTCCAAAATCACTTTCAGAAGTAGGAGTTAAAGAAGAGATGATTGAGGATATGGCAAAGGATGCCATGAAGAGCGGTAATGTTCTTGCAAACCCAAGAGATACAAATCTTGACGATATGATAGAACTTTATAAGAAAGCATTATAAAAGGAGTTTTTATAAAAAAATATCCCAAATGCTTATGGAATTTTCAAAGCATTTGGGAGTTTCTTTTGTAGAAACTAAAAGAGTAGTTTCCAGGGGATAATCGTGTGGTTGCCATAAAACCTTGGAGTTTGCTTAACTTGTGAAGATATTATCTAAAATTATTGAATTTCATAACCTTTTTATATTAAAGTTTATGCAAATAAAGCGAGTAATGTTAAATTTTTATGATATAATATTATAAGCTTTAAGGAGGATAAGATTATGGTAATGAAAAGAGAATATGGGAAAGAGCAACCTTACATTCCAGCTGGCCCTTTCAAAATTAGACTACCATTTATACATTTAAAGTTTGAGAAGCTTGATTTTTATCAGGGATTACTATTGTGTGCTGTATGTTTGGGAGCTATTCCTATGTTACAAGAATATTTAGGAATGCCTTTTGAAGTGGCAATGACTATTGTTGTTTTAAATGGAGTTGTTTATTTTCTTCATATATTATTAGGGGATCCTGTTATACCTGGGTGGATCACACCAGCTATCCCACTAGTTATGTTATATGTTAGCCAATATCCTGTCGGACCCGAGAGAGTTCATGCATTGATAGCATTCCAATTTTCTTTAGGATTACTAGCTATTTTTTTAGGGATTACAGGTCTTGGAAAAAAAGTTACCTCCATTGTCCCTGATGCTATGAAATCAGGTGTTATTTTAGGTGCAGGAATTGCTGCTATTAATTCGGTTATGAAAAAAGGTGGAAATTTTGAAAAATATCCTATCTCTATCGTAATTTGTATAGGTGTTGGTTTTTATTTTTTATTTTCAAGCCATTTTAAAAGTAAAAGGAACCTCAATAAATTTACTAAAATTCTTAGTGATATGGGATCTCTTCCCATAATTATACTTGCACTAATATTAGGACCATTAGTAGGTGAAGTAGATTTGCCTAATATTCAATGGGGAATTACAACGCTTGCATTTAGAGAATTAATTAGTAATTGGACTATTTTTGGATTAGGATTACCTCCTGCAAAAATGTTTGTTAGCGGACTTCCTGTTGTAATATCGTGTTATATTATACTTTTTGGAGATATGATTCAGACTCAATCTTTACTAGAAGATGCTAGTAAAAAAAGACCTGATGAAATTATAGACTATAATACTAATCGTTCTCACCTGATTTTTGGATTAAGAAATATATTTATGTCTGTTTTTGGGCCTGACCTTACTATGTGTGGACCACTTGCAGCTGCAATGCAGGTAGTACTTTGTGAAAGATATAAAAATGGTAGAGAAACAATGGACTCAATTCATGGAGGGGCTATTTCTTATAGGTACGGAACTACACTTGGATATTTCCTTCTTCCTATTGTTACATTAGTTAAACCTATATTAGGAATTGCTCTCGCTGCAACCATGTTTATTCAAGGGTATGTCTCCGTTAAAGTTGGAATTATGAAATCAAGAACATCTAATGATTTAGGAATTGCTGGAATCATGGCTGCTATCATAGCTACTAGAGGAGCTGCCTGGGGTCTTGCATCTGGAATTCTTCTTTGTGGATTTGTTAATATTGAAAGAAATGAGGCATTCGAATCTACATTATTAGAAGAAGCTCAATCTGATAATATTGATAGTCTTGAAAGTTATTAAGAAGAGGTCATAGTTAGTGAAAAAAGTAAGTTAAATGAAGCATAGAATGTTTCAAAAGAGTGGCGTGTCTTTTTGACACACCACTTTATTAATTTTGGGGTATGGTAAAAATATTTATCATTATTTTTATTGTCAAAGAACTGTTTTTACCCGGGATATTATTTACATCTGTAATGCTATTCCCACATTTATGTGTCTTTCAGGAAACTTTTCCTGAAACATCGATGTTTTAGTGGACTTAGTTAGGTCTGCATCTAACACAACCACATCTTTATTTAAATTCCCCAGTTCAACAAGGGCTTCTCCATATGCCGTTCTTGTAGCTTTCTTTGCCATTATTTATGCCTCCGAATATTAGTTTTCGATCTTCTCTACGTGCTCTAGTTCAGATATTGCCCTTGCTGTTTCCTCTTCATTTGGAGCTACTCCGTGTAATCCACATACGTTTTCCATAAATGAGACTCCCTTACCTTTGGTGGTTTCACAGATTATTATTGTTGGCTGACACTTACACTCTTTTGCACTTGCAAGAACCTGTAAAATAGAATCCATATCATGCCCGTCTATCTTCAAAACATTCCATCCGAATGCTTCCCATTTTTTATCAAGTGGTTCTACTCCCATGATCTGATCTACATTTCCGTCTATCTGAAGGTTATTGAAATCTACAAAAGCACAGACGTTATCTAGCTTATAATGAGCCGCTGTCATTGCAGCTTCCCATATCTGCCCTTCCTGCAATTCTCCATCTCCCATCAGTACATAAGTTCTGTAGTCTTTTTTTAGATATTTTTGCAGATAAGGCCATTCCGTTTGCCACAGATAATCCCTGACCCAAAGATCCTGTTGAAATATCAACACCAGGAATCTTATTCATGTCGGGGTGCCCCTGAAGAATAGAACCATAACTTCTAAGAGTTGTCAGGATTTCCTTGCTGAAGTATCCCTCTTTCGGCAAGAGCTGCGTAAAGAACTGGGGCAGCATGTCCCTTAGAAAGTACAAATCTGTCTCTATCCTGCATGCCAGGATTTTTAGGATCTATGTTCATCTCATCAAAATACAGTGCTGTGACAATATCAGCTGAAGATAGCGATCCTCCTGGATGTCCAGACTTTGCCGCGCAGATCATCTGAACAATATTTTTTCTGATACTTGTCGCTTTCTCATTAAGGATATTAATTTTATTCATAGTTACTCTCCTTATAGTGTATAAAAATAATAAAATTAGACTTGATTTAAAAAAGCCACTCAGAAACTCTGAGTAGCTTTTTTATGGCAGATTACATACCTGCTTTATCCCAGTCAGCCAAAAATCTTTCGATTCCTGTGTCTGTGAGATGATGTTTTGTCATATCCATAAGAGTCTTGTATGGAATAGTACCTATGTGAGCTCCAGCCTTGGCTGCTTCCTTTGAATGCTGAGGATTTCTAATGCTCGCAGCTATTATCTCAGACTTGATATTGTGAATATCAAAGATGGTAACTATATCTTCAATAAGTTCAATGCTGTTTACACCAATATCATCTAATCTTCCAAGGAATGGACTTACATAAGTAGCACCGGCTCTGGCCGCAAGAAGTGCCTGGCTTGCTGTAAATATAAGCGTTACGTTGGTCTTTATCCCCATAGATGTCAAGGCTTTACAGGCTTTTAATCCCTCTACGGTCATAGGTAATTTGATAACAATATTTTCATGTATCTTGACTAATTCATTTGCTTCAGAAATCATCCCTTCTGATTCTAGGGATATAACCTCTGCACTGATTGGACCATCCACGATACTGGTAATCTCTGTAACTACCTCTTTGAAATCTCTTCCTTCTCTAGCAATAAGAGAGGGATTGGTTGTCACTCCGCAGATAACCCCCATCTCATGAACTTCTTTTATCTCATTTATATTAGCCGTGTCTATAAATAATTTCATATTCCCTCCAGTTTAATTTTATTAAGGTTTTACTTCAATTTCTACAGGTCCTTTTATAAAAGTTATTATAAATGGTAGGGCGAACAAAGCCAACATCACACCATATAGTAATGTCGAATTAAACTTAGCGACGCTTCCTAAAGTAATGCCTACTACTCCAAAATCAGCATCTCCAAAGGTCGTCCCTTCAAATCCTAAATTTCCAAGCAATGGTAACAGGAGTGCTGGAAGTATACTTATTATAAGACCGTGTACGAAAGATCCTATCACTGCCCCTCTTCTACCTCCTGTGGCATTCGCGTATACACCTGCCGTTGCCCCACAAAAGAAATGAGGAATTAGTCCAGGTACTATGACACTTAATCCAAATAGCGGCAAGATAAAAATTGATATAAGCCCTGCCACAAAACTGGATAAAAATCCTATAATTACGGCATTAGGAGCAAAAGGAAAAACCGCCGGGCAGTCCAGTGCAGGTTTGGCATTTGGCACAACTCTATCTGCGATCCCTTTAAATGCGGGAACTATTTCAGCTATAAGCATCCTAACTCCGGCAAGTACGATATATACACCCGCAGCAAATTCAATTGCCTTTAGGAATGAGAAAACTATGTAATTAGACCCAGCTGAAAGGTTTGTCTCAACAAAACTTTTACCAGCAAACAAAGCCACTACAAAATAAAGTATTGTCATAGTTAAAGATATTGATACAGAAGTATCTCTTAAAAAAGAAAACTTTTTAGGAACATTTATAGTTTCCGTTGAATGAGATTTATCTCCAACTAATTTTCCAACGAAGGCCGCCACCAGATAAGCAGCAGATCCGAAATGACCTAAGGCCAAGTCATCACTTCCTGTGATTTCCTTTGTAAATTTTTGCATCATAGCCGGTGAAAGAACCATTAGACTTCCAAGTGTAATCCCTCCTGCAATAATCAACCCTGAGCTATTTAATCCTCCTACAGATAAAATTGCCGAAATCAGGCACGCCATAAACAATGTGTGGTGACCGGTTAAAAATATATATTTAAATCTTGTGAACTTGGCTATAAATATATTAACCAGCATTCCAACAACCATGATAAGTGCAGTCTCTTTTCCAAGAGTTTTTTGCGCTAGAGCAACGATTGATTCATTATTTGGTATAACTCCCTTTATACCAAAAGCATGATCAAACATCTGTCCGAATATCCCCAAAGAACCTACTATAACTCCTGCTCCTGCGCCTAAAATTACAAATCCCATAATCGTTTTCAAAGTCCCTGAAATTACCTCGCTGCTCTCTTTCTTCTGTACCAAAAGACCTATCAGAGCAAATAAGCCGATTAATATTGCCGGAGTCCCCAAAATATCTTTCATTATTATATTTAGAAACATAATATTTCCCTCCCTTAAATTATAACTTTAAGATTTTTCTAATTTTTCTATTAAAATCAACTGACAACATATTTTAATATTTAAACATTATTCTAATATTTATTTTTACAATACTCCAATTTAAAGATAAACGGATATTTTATTCTTAATTTCATTTAAGTCCATTATATTTTCTAATCCCACAACCTTTGCTCCTTCTTTTTTAAAATTGCTCATGATTTTTCTAATTTTTCTATTAAAATCAACTGACAACATATTTTAATATTTAAACATTATTCTAATATTTATTTTTACAATACTCCAATTTAAAGATAAACGGATATTTTATTCTTAATTTCATTTAAGTCCATTATATTTTCTAATCCCACAACCTTTGCTCCTTCTTTTTTAAAATTGCTCATGATATCTTTAGCCCCTAAATAAATGTCCGCATCCATTGATTTACCTGTAGTCAGATCGGTGTGATCCACTTCTGCAGTTATTCCAAGCTCTTTTATTGCCTTTTTTACATTCAACTCCATCATAAAGCTACTTCCTAAACCATTCCCGCACATTACTAAAATTTTCATAATTTTACCTCCATATTTTTATATTAAAGAAAATATTTCATCCACAGATTTTGCCTTTATCATATTATTTACATTTTCTTCTTCCTCAAGTAAATCACTTAATTGAACGAGAAGATCAACGTGAGAATTACTGTCCTTTGCTCCCAAAATAAATACAAGATTGACATCCTCTTTTTTACTGGAAAAAGAAACTCCTTTATTTAATTTAAGTAGCGCCATACAACTCTCTAGTACTCCGTGCTGAGGCCGTGAATGTGGCATGGCTACTCTTGGCATGAGGACTATATAAGGGCCCATTTCTTTTATATTGTCTATCATCGCCTGGATATATCTCTCTTCAATTTTTTTTTTCTCCAGAAGGGGTTTTGAGGCTATTTTTATAGCTTCTTCCCAGTCAGATACATTTTCTAAAATTTGTATATTGTCTTTCAGCTCTTTTTTTAACATGGTCATTTCCTCCTAACTTTTCTTGTTGTCTTAATTCTAATGTATAAACACAATTCTTTAAAGATGTTTATTTTTTCATTTTTTCCAGACGATTTTTAACCCTTTTGTATGAAATGTATTCTAAATTTATATATTTTGAACTTCATATTGATTTTTACAAAATAAAAAAGGTTATTTACAAAAATAAATAACCTCTAGCCTAATTTGTATTTATATATAAACTTTAAGACATCCTTGGACTTTTTCATTCTTTTCAGATTATCTTTAAATTCATAATCATTTATTAAGTTCATAAGATCCACAAGAGAATTGAGATGTTCTTTATCATCAAAAGATGAGAAGGCAATTAAAATTTCAACTTCTTTTCCGTCAGAAAATTTAACCGGGTTTTTTAAAGTAATTAAGCTCATTCCTGTTTTATAAACATTCTCTCCTCCCCTTGCATGTGGCATTGCTATACCATTTGATACCACAATGTAAGATCCGTATTCTTTTACAATATCATTCATGTTTTTTACATATCCATTTTTAACGTAACCTCTTTCTACCAAAATATTTCCCGCTCTCTCTATAGCTTCCTCTAGGCTGTCAACCTCTAGATTAAGCTTTATGTTTTCCAGTTTAAGAAGGTCCGTTATATCTAACTCTTTTTCATTTAGATCGTTTATCAGCCTGTCCTCCAAAATCAGTTCCAACTTTTTCAAAAGCTTCTCTTTGTCCTCTATTATTGTATTCTCTTCAATTATTTCTAAAATATCAGATAAAAGAACTTTTTTTCTGTATTTTGGAAGGCCATACTTATCAAGTTTATGAATATCTTCTTTACCTAAAATAGGATTTACTTTCAACACAGGTATATCCAACTTTTCTCTTTCTATGCTATGAATATCTATTGTAGTTATTACGAGATCAATTTCAGGATTATTTAGATACTTTCCCAGAAAGTGGTTGGGAATTATATCGACAACATCTATTGTATATGTCTCTTTTATCTGCTGAGCAAGAAGTTTGGAGCTCCCGTATCCTAGGCCACAGACAATAAGCACTTTTTTTACATCTTTTATTTTATGCTTATTTCTATCTATAGCTGCCTTAAAATGTATCACAAGAAAAGCAATTTCATCCTTTGACAGTTTCCCACCAATAAAATCTTCAAGTTCTACTATGACTTCTGAAGTTATATTAAACAAATTAGGGTAGCTATCAAAAACTTCATCATAAATAGAATTTTGAAGTTCGATACTGTTCTTTATCCTGTACAATGTAGGTTTTATATGATTTATCAAACCTTCTAATAATATATTGTCTTTGGATATATCTACATCTATTTTTTGATCAAATTTTTCTATCAGTTTTTTTACTAATATCTCCACTTCTACCCAATTCTCATAATATGAATAATCAAAATTATAAGTGTGACTCCCTAAAAAATAATCAGTTATTTTCAAGACTTCAAGTTCACTTAAATTCACCCTATAATTTGCCTCTAATATTCCCATACCTCTCGTTATCATATTATATTCCTGGGTGTTTTTTAAAAATTTTTCATTTTGAACCTTACCCAAAAGCTTTCCTTTTCTGATTCTAAAAATCGATATAATCAAATAAGAAGTAATTATATCATAAGCTTCGTCAGAAATTATTTTATTAATTAATTTCTGAATATAATTTATAAATACTTTTAGATTCTCTACACTTATATCTCCTATATATCTGTCTAACTCCTCAATTATAAAGATATTTTTAAGTGAGTATGCTGATTCTCCCTTTTTATAAATTTCATATTGTCTAAAATATTTCATTAAAATTTTTAATTTCAATTTTCTTATTTTATCCTCTTTTCCCAAAAGAACAAGACCTATTTTATGCTTTAACCTCAATTCTAAACTGTATCTTTCTAAAATCTCTTTTACATTTTTCAAATCTATTTTTACGGTACTTCTGCTGATATCCAGTTCATGAGATACTTTATTCAAGTTAATCAGACCATTAAACAAAATTTCGATCAAAATATAAGCCACTCTATCTTCTGGAACAAGTAAATGTTGTTTATAATTTTTATACAAATACTCTTCAATTCTAGACGTTTCATCAATTTTCAAATTTCCTTTAGAGAGTTTTTCTATACTCGAAAAGTTTTTATCATTAAGATATTCATTAATATTATCCACATCATATCTGACTGCCCTTTCGCTTATATTATTTTGTTCAGCTAAACCCTTTATATTTCCTTTGCCACCATTTTTTATCAAACTCTGAAGTATTGCCAGACTTCTATTGGTTAACATTACAAATCTCCTCTCTAAATAATTATTAAAACTATCTAAATAAATTATACTATATTTATATATAAATCTATCATGGACTATTTTATTCAATTTAATTTTACAAAGTTTGCCCTTTAGAAAATTCCACATTTTTAATACCATGCAGAAAATTTATCTGTTTTGAATTTTTTTATTTTTGAGGAATACTATACTAGGAGGTGTTTATTTATGAAATTAAAGGGCATCAATGTACTTGCTGTACTTAGTGATGATTTTGAGGACTTGGAATTTTGGGTACCTGTGATGAGGCTTCGTGAAGAAGGAGCAAATGTAGTCATAGCAGGAATAGAAAAAAATAAAGAATATACAGGTAAGTATGGGGTTCCTGCTGAGTCAACCCACTCTTTTTTAGACCTTTCCCACGATGATTTTCATGGAATCCTAATTCCTGGGGGATGGTCTCCTGATAAACTCAGAAGATATCCCAAACTTTTAAGTATAATAAAAGATATGGACAGAGAGAAAAAGGTAATCGGCCAGATCTGCCATGCTGCATGGGTTACTATCTCTGCGAAGGTTGTGGAAGGCAAAAATGTGACCAGTACCCCGGGCATAAGAGATGACCTTGAAAATGCAGGAGCTATATGGCATGACGAGGCTGTGGTGGTTGATAGGAATTTTGTCTCTAGCAGAAGGCCCCCAGATATACCAGATTACAATAGGGAGCTAGTAGAAGCATTAGCAAAATTTAAATAACCTTTGAAAAAACATAACGAAAAAGACCGGTCAAAAGATTTGAATCGGTCTTTTTCGTTAAATCTTATAAAAACATATTTTTTCTCCGAGGGTTACAATTTTTACTTTATAGCCTGCATCCATCCACGTTTTTGAGTGGGGGTGTCCACCGTTTGACCACCAGGCAGTATAAGAAAGAGCCGATTTAGGTAGTTTAAACCCTAAAATTTTTTCTAATTCTATGAGAGACATCTCTATACTCTCTGCTTTCATGTTTTTTAAATGTCTGAATATTTTCTTATATTTTCCATGGCTGCTCTCCTTATTTTCCATTTCATCCACCCCATCACGACCTGAATCTTTTGAAGGTTCTGAAATTTTATTAGAGCCAAAGACAACTTTTTTTTCATTCCATGATGGTCTTAGTATACTTTGCAGTTCTTTTTTAAGTTTTTTCCTGTTGGAACTTTTTATAAAATAGAGCTCTAATTTGGATTTTTCTTTGGAGCTTCTCAATATAAGACTATTAATCTTGCAGTTCACCGTCTGAAATCTTTCAAAACAATTTTTCGGAGATATCACACCGTACCCCGAGTTGAACCTTTGCTCAAGATTAAGGCATTCTCCTATGTAAACCACCCTATCATTTTCCATTATGCAATATACTCCTACACTCTTTACACTTGGAATCCTAAACTTGCAAAATTTTTCTTTCCCGTAGGGGTTCATCTTCTTTTTTTCCAAATTAGTAAATTCATCCTCTAGAAAGTATTCCTTTACCACCCCATCAGTGATTTCAGGATTTATTTTACATATAAATTTAAAATTATATCCTTCTATTTTTTTAAAATTTAGATTTTCCATCTTCATTTTCACCCCCATGTTTTCTAAAATTTATTGTTTATTATAATTTCTTTCATTATTTTTAATCATATCCTTTAAAAAAAGAAAAAGACCTGAAAAATCAAGTCTTTTTTAAAAAATTAATAAAATACATCTTTTACAAAAATTAATGTACAGAGAGTCAAGAAAACAGGTTTTACAAGTTTAGAACCTTTCTTACTGGCATAGGTACTCCCAAAACGGCTACCCAAAATCCTGAAAAAAGTTATAAACAGTGCATACTTATAATCTATCAGACCTTCTGCAGCATAGAAAAATATAGAGGTCATTCCCATTAGAAAAAGTAGAGGCTTTACTGTGGCCACAGCCTCTAAAAAATCAAATTTAAATATATAAACCAAAGCCAGAGCAAAAAAACTTCCTGCTGCCATCCCAAAAAATCCCATGTATACCCCTATAAGAAAAGCTACAGTCATTCCCATAGCCACTGTCTTTTTTGTAAACCCTTCAAAATTACTCTCTATCCCCACCTTTTTAGAGGTAAGAGAATGCAATACCAATGCTATGAGTATCATAGGAACCAGTCTTTCAAGTATCTTTCCGTCCATCATGGCTAGCATCTTGGTTCCTATTATAGTTCCTAAAGCACTAGGAATAATGGCGTATTTCAAAAATCTTTTATTCACATTGCCGTTTTTATTATAATGATATGCACTGGTACCGTTATCCATCAGTGCACTCACCCTGTTAGTTCCTATTATCATTTTTATAGGCATATCTACCATCATCAGAATGGCCATTATGAGCATTCCGCCACCGCCTGCAATTGCAGTTATGACTCCCGCAGCCAAGGCTCCAACAGCCAAAATTATATATATCATATCTCACTCCCCTTAGCATGTTTTCATAAAAAAAATTCTAATAGAAATTTTAAAAACTGAACTCTTGTATACAGTATAATATCATAATCCTTATCTGTCTATAGTAAGTAATCAATTCTCGATTTTTTATAAATTAGGATTTTCTAGATTTTAGTTTTTTAAAAAGCAAAAAACAGCCGCCGGGGAGATGACCGCTGTTTTTTAAGGAGAGGTTTTTTGATCTTATGTTATATTTTTTATGTTCTATTCTTTTGACTGAGGTTCTTTAAAAAAAGTTTAAAATAAAAAAAGTTATATGCCACATTAAATTATAAAATATTTTTTCACTTTTGTCTGTTTTTTTGATTTACGTTTCCACTTTTTCTACTTAGCAACTAAAGAATTTTTTCGTTAATTTTAAAAGAAAGCTCTTTTGGATTCTCTCTTCATTTATGATAGGTTTATTAAAAGTTTTTAGCTTGAATTTTAAAATGTGCTCTTGGATGGTCGCATACAGGGCAAACTTCAGGTGCATTGACACCTTCAACTAAGTATCCACAGTTTCCACATTCCCATACTACTTTTTCCTCTTTTTTA